>JBJEJG010000101.1:0-2597 GCA_051877795.1 Acetatifactor sp. | reverse complement strand
CTCCCGGTCACAAGAAACAATTGTCTCTTTAATTTGTATAGTCTTTTTAGTCCTCTATTTTTTCATATGGACAAGCTTCTAGTCTTTTGAGTGTTTATTCCGTCATAGCAGGTCACTATTTCGTTAATTCTAACCAAATCTCAAACTTGCTTGAACTCCCAGATGTTTGATAACACTATCTGCATTGGCCTCTCCGCCTTTCCATTTTATCCCTTGTTTTTGTTTCCAGTAGTATTGTAACATAGCTAACATGATTTTGTCAATTATATTTTTCTGAAAAAACATTGACACAAAGAAATTTAGTGATATTATATAAATACAATACGTATTGTTGGTGGAAATGCTTATGGGAAAACGAGATTATTTTCGGAATGGAACCATCGAAATGATCGCCTTGTCGTTGCTAAGTGAATCGGATCTGTATGGCTATCAGCTTGTCCAGACCATTTCAGCACGTAGCGGCGGTGTTATCACGATCCAGATTGGTTC
The DNA here is from genome assembly GCA_051877795.1 of Acetatifactor sp. Classification (GTDB taxonomy): domain Bacteria; phylum Bacillota; class Clostridia; order Lachnospirales; family Lachnospiraceae; genus Acetatifactor. Next base: position 2,108 of record JBJEJG010000101.1, on the reverse strand, counting down.
CCTGTACCCTGTCCTTTATCGGCTGCGGGATGATGGATATATTTCTGAAACGCAAGTGCCGATCGGGCGGCGCAAATTCCGTGTCTATTATCATATAGAACCGAGCGGCGTTGCGCTTTACCAAGATCTGCTTGCGGAACATCAGTCTTTTGAGGCTGCATTAGGGAAAATTCTATCTGCTCCTACCGACCCGCGCAAGGAGGAACCGTCCGATGAATGACACACTAAAGCAATATCTTCAGGAAGTAAAGAAACTTCTCCCCTGCAGTTCAAGCGAGAAAAAACGCTGTATCGTGGAGCTTGAGGCTGATGTTTCTGCTTTGCTGGAGAACAATCCAAATGCTACGCTGGAGGATTTGTATTCCGCCATTGGTAGTCCGCAGTCCATTGCCGAATCCTTTATGGCCAGAATTGACCCAAAGCAGTTATCCCATAGGCTGTCTGCCAAACGTAAAATTGCAATCGGTGTTATTGTGATTGTGGCAATACTGGCGATTGTTGTAGGCACGCTTTTCGCTGTAACTACATATATGCGCCATGATTTCTATGATGGCTATTATGTTGATACTGTTAATAAAATCCCAGTCAGCGCCGAGCCTGTACCATCGCCGCTAACCAAGAATTAGGAGGAAATAAGCATGAAGAAATATATCTCTGTGCTTCTGGCTGTACTATGCTGTTTCTCGCTGTTTATTTGTCCAGTCTCTGCAACAGATTCATTCGCTACCACAAATGTTAATCGTTCACGGATTAATTTACCTGATGGTGGGTACATCATTGAGGAAATCACCGCAACCCCGGCCAATGCAAGAGCAACAAGTTCTACCGCTGGAACAAAGACCAGTACAAGATATACTGCAAGCGGTCACGCTCTCTATGCTGTAGAAGTTACTGGCTATTTTAAATACACCGGAAGTACATCTTGGTCGACTTCTTCTTCCGCGACAGTATACACATATGATTCTAATGTTACATATGTATCCAAATCTGCCTCATATGCCAGCAACTATGCTACTGCCACCGGAAGTATTACCTATCTTGGCGATCCAGAGTCCCGCACCGTCACCCTTTACTGCGACAAAAACGGCAATCTCTCATAATCCATAACCAGTAAAGCTGCCACTCGTTTGGGTGGCAGCTTTACTACTATCTCTCCCTTTCCCTACCCCTAGGCAGCAGTCCATGTTGCCGGAGGACATCCCGGAACCGCTTATTCTCCTGTCGCAGCCTGCTGTTCTCCTGCTCAAGCAGCCTTTGGGCAAACTGCTTTTCAAAGGAGCGCTCTGTGGATAGTTCATTTTCCAGTTCCGAAACACGGTGATTCAGGCTGAAAATTGTTTCATTCAAATCTGAGATCACATGCAGCAACTCCTGGATTTTCTGATTGGCCGCATCCAACAGCCTTTGAATCTTTCCTTCCTTCTTTTCCTGAATCACATATTTCTGCGCTGCCGTGGTCAGGGTATCATAATCCTGCTTGGAGATCATCACCTTTCCGGTCAAAGGAACTGGCTTTGCTTCAATTTCTTCCACCGCTTCAATTTGTATCGTTTTCTCCTGCAGGGATTTCAGAGTATCTTCAATCTGTTCTATTTCATCGGTCTTTCGGAAATAGGCATCTGTCAAATCATCCACACGCTCCTGTATATCAGCCTTTTGGGTTTCCAATTCCGCAACCTCTTTTGCACGTTCCTGCTTTTGGTAATCCAGGACAGACAGGTGTTTTTCGTGGGTACCCTTCTGCTCCCACTGAATGCCGTGTCGTTCCATCACCGATGCCAGGACATCCTTTTCCGATGCCACCCACTGGTTCCACTCGGTATCGCTTCTGGAGCCCCCAGAAAAGCCCTGGGCCTCCAGCGCCTTTTTCAGAGACACCCTGGTATCCAGACCACGTTTACTGCCGGTGATAAATGGCACAAAATCTATATGCAGATGGGGCGTGGCCTCGTCCATGTGCAAATGTGCGGAGAACACCCGAAGGTTGGGATTTCGGCCCTGGAAGTCCCGCATATATTCGTCCAGAACCTGGGCCGCAAGCTGTCCCTCCTGAGATTTTGCGCTCATATCCTCCCGGTTGCCAATTTGCAGGATGAGTTCATGGAAGG
>JBJEJG010000100.1:1429-2621 GCA_051877795.1 Acetatifactor sp. | reverse complement strand
TATCTGATCATAGATGAGGCACAGAATATGACACCCAATCAGGTAAAGGGTATTATCACAAGGGCAGGAAAAGGAACGAAGCTCATTTTGCTGGGTGATCCGAATCAGATCGATAAGCCGTTTCTGGATGAAAAAACAAACGGATTGAGCTATGCGGCAAAATATATGAAAGGAAGTCCTTATTGTTATCAGATTACGCTTTCCGCAGAGGAATGTGAACGTTCCGAGCTTGCCATGGATGCTGTTAAAAGGTTGTAGTGCATATGCAGTCTTCCTATTATATGATACAATTACATAATAAAGTTAAATTTGATCTATTTATGCACATAAATTGTTTATCGTATATCAGGAGGAGCACAGTGCAGGAAAGCCGATTGTTCAAAATTATATATTACCTGCTTGATAAGGGTCATGCAACAGCTCCCGAGCTGGCAGCAAAATTTGAGGTGTCAGTCAGAACGATTTACAGGGATATTGATGCATTAAGCGGAGCAGGGATTCCTGTTTATGCAGAGACGGGGCGAAACGGCGGGATCTATTTGATGAATGATTTTGTCCTGGACAGAGCCGTACTGTCGGAAAAGGAAAAGCAGGAGATACTCACGGCATTGCAGAGCTTAAGTGCCACACAATACATCCATAATGGAGAGACACTGGACAAGCTTTCTGCTCTTTTCCATGTCAGTTCCGCAAACTGGCTGGAGGTGGATTTCTCCAGATGGGGCGACCGGCAGGATGATAACAGGAAATTTGAAGTGTTGAAATCAGCTGTGATGCACTGCAAATGTGTGAAGATAACTTATGCAGGTGCCTATGAATCTGTCAGTGAAAGAATCATTCAGCCCCTTAAACTGATATACAAGGCAAGGGCATGGTATTTGAAAGCCTACTGTACTAAGAAGCAGGATTATCGTATTTTCAAACTGACACGTATTTTAGACTGTACCATTCTGGATGAAAGTTTTATTCCACACGTATTTCCGGAGCAGGAGAACCCCTCCCGACAGGAAGAGGTTTCAATCGTACTTCGTTTTCCGAAAGAGATGGCATACCGCATTTATGATGAGTTCGATAAGTCCCGGGTAGAACAACAGGAGAACGGAGATTTCATTGTGTCTGCACAGATGCCGGAAGACAGGTGGCTTATTGGCTTCCTGCTTTCCTTCGGACCACAGGTGGAGATCCTTTCGCC
>JBJEJG010000100.1:0-1329 GCA_051877795.1 Acetatifactor sp. | reverse complement strand
GTAGAAGCATAAAGGCTTCGGATTGGAGGAAAATATGGGCAGACCTGCTACAAAAACAGATTTGATTAGTGCGGCAAATGAAAATTATGAGGAAATGAACAGGCTTATTGCTTCGTTGACGGAGAAGGAGTTATCCACTTCTTTTGATTTTTCAGCAGATGAGAAAAAGAAAGAAGCGCATTGGCAAAGAGATAAAAATCTTCGGGATGTTTTGATTCATCTCTATGAGTGGCATCAGCTTTTGCTTCATTGGGTTGAGTCAAACAGACAGGGGGATCAAGTACCTTTCCTGCCGAAACCGTATAACTGGAAAACCTATGGAGATCTGAATGCGTTCTTTTGGAAGAAGCATCAGAGCACAACACCGGAAGAAGCGAAAGAAATGCTTGCTGAGTCCCATAAGAAAGTGATGCAGCTGGCAGAAACTTTTTCCAATGAAGAATTGTTTTCAAAGGGTATCTTCTCCTGGGCAGGAAATAGTACGGTGGGTTCTTATTTTGTCAGCGATACGGTGAGTCATTATGTATGGGCGATGAAGAAGCTCAAAGCGCATAGGAAAAACTGTAAGGAACAGTAAGTATTGGAGGATTAATTTATGTCCAATATCATAGCCATAACGGATTTCGATGCTCCGGAATTAGATATTTATGCCCGGTTGTCGGAGGTACAGCTTCTGCGTATCTATGAGCCTGACAGTGGTATTTTCATTGCGGAAAGCCCTAAGGTCATTGAACGTGCGCTGGATGCGGGATGCCAGCCGATTTCCTTTCTGGTGGAGGACAAACAGATAGAGACACAGGCTAAGGCATTACTGGAAAGGTGTGAAACAATTCCTGTGTGTACGGCACCTTTTGATGTCCTGACACGTCTTACCGGTTTTGCATTGACGCGAGGTATGCTATGTGCTATGTATCGGCCCAAACGGCCCACGGTTGAGGAAGTATGTGCGCATGCCCGCAGGGTTGCCGTGCTGGAGGATATCGTCAATCCCACAAATGTGGGTGCAATTTTCCGCTCTGCCGCGGCTCTTAATATGGATGTGGTGCTTCTGACGCCTGCCTGCAGCGATCCGTTGTACCGTCGTGCGATTCGTGTCAGTATGGGAACAGTATTTCAGATACCCTGGACTTATCTGGAAGAACAGGATAGGCAGAAGATTTTCCATGAGCTGGGATTTAAGACGGTTGCCATGGCACTGCGGGATGACTCCATCGGCATAGATGACCCATGGCTTAAGGAGGAAGAGAAGCTGGCAGTTGTTTTGGGAACGGAGGGGGATGGTCTGGCAGCCTCTACGATAGAAAACTGTGATTATACGGTTCGAATTCC
>JBJEJG010000099.1:0-2626 GCA_051877795.1 Acetatifactor sp. | reverse complement strand
AATTAGGAAAAACAATAGGGGTATCAATTTTCCTTATGTTGTCAAAATATTTACTTCTTTTACGAATTGTGTTAATATGCGATTGTAAATTCGTGAAAGAGGGGGAAAGCGCCATGAATCTGAATCAATTGGAATATTTTTGCGCAGCGGTGCGCTGCCAGAGTATAACTCAGGCCGCGAGAAAGCTGTATGTGACACAACCCGCAATTTCCAGTGCCATCCGAGAGCTGGAAAAGGAATTCTCCGTCAACCTGTTTTCCCACACCCGCAATAAGTTGGAGCTTACGGATGATGGTTATCGTTTTTATGAACGGGCAGAGATGCTCCTGCGAGAAGTGGAAACCGCAAGACTGCAGCTCAGCGACCTGGGAAGTTCCCGCCAGCCGGTCAGTGTAGGTATTCCGCCGTTGTGGGGCACCACCTTTTTTCCGGACCTGCTTCACGATTTTAACGAGAAATACCCGGATATACGGCTGACCTTCTTCGAGTATGGCTCTGCCCGGGCGGCGGCGCTGGTACAGGAAGAGGAACTGGATGTGGCGCTGGTGAATCTGAGCCTGAATGACCCGGATAAATTTCACTCTGTCTGCATTGGAAGAGATCACTTTGTTGCGGCGGTGGACCCTGCCCATCCCCTTTCCAAACAGGAATCGGTTACGATGGAGGAACTGGCGGCACAGCCGCTGGTAATGTATAATACGGACTCCGTGCAGAACCACAGCATACGCAGCCGCTTTGACCGGATGGGAATTGTGCCCAATATTCTGATCTATACCAGCCAGATTTACACCATGAAGAGCATGATCCATAACAATACCTGCGTCAGCTTTTTCTATGCTTCCCTACTACAGGATCATCCAGATCTTGTGGGTATCCCCATCGAGCCACGAATCGAGCAAAAAGTAGGGTTAATCTGGCGGAAGGGAAAATACACCACCAGAAGTACAGAAGCGTTTATTTCCTTCGTGCGGAATTATCCTTTGTTCCCGGAGGAACCCTGACAGACCCATGAGAAATTGGAGGCATTCCCAAACATGGAAAATTTCACATTTGCCCTGAATGCGACCATCCCTGTTTTCTTGGTCATTTTGCTGGGCTTCTTTTTGCAGAAAATACATTTACTGAACGATATCTTCAACAAAACAGCCAACGAGTATGTATTCAAATGCGCACTGCCCATCAGCCTGTTTCGGTCCATTGCCCGAATGGATTTTTACAGTGAATTTGATTTGGGTTTCTGCCTGTTCTGTTTTTTCGCTACAACGTTTATGTTTCTGGGCGTTTGGGCAGTGGCTTGGTTGCTCATGAAGGACAAAGGGCAGGTTGGTGCTTTTGCCCAGGCATCTGCACGGTCCAGCGCTGCGATTCTGGGGGTTGCCCTTGCCATCAATATTTACGGAGACTCCGGCATGGTGCCCATGATGATTATGTCCTCTGTTCCCTTTTTCAATGTCTATTCCGTGCTGATTCTCAGCTTCTCACCCCATGTGGACAAGGATGGGAACCTGCTTCCCTCAAAGCGCGAGGGCAGTGCAGTAAAATCAGCATGCATCAATATTGCGAAAAACCCCATGATTCTCGGTATCCTGCTGGGAATCCCCTTTTCTCTTCTGCGGATATCGGTTCCTGCCATGCTTGACAGTGCGCTGAGTTCAGTAGGCGCAACTGCTACACCTGTGGCACTACTGGTGGTGGGCGCTTCTTTCTCCGGCAGCGAAGCCATGAAGCGCTGGAAAGGCGCCGTTTGTTCCTCTTTTGTGAAACTGTTTCTGCTGCCCGGAATTTTTCTGCCACTGGCGGCAGTGCTTGGCTTCCGGGAGAGTGAGCTGATAGCCATTCTGATTATGACTGGCTCGCCCACTACCGTTGCCAGCTTCGTGATGGCGAAGAGTATGCACGCCGATGGCGTGCTCACTTCCAACGCAATTCTGCTCTCCACCATACTGTCTTCCGCATCCATTACCTTCTGGCTGTATCTGTTGCGTTCCTTCGGTTTGATTTAGATAATTTCTCCCTTCATTTTGAGTTTTTTGGGGTTGTACTCTTTTTATAACAGTCTGTATAAACGCTTATATCCAGAATACCGGATTCTAGTAGCATGCAATGCTTCCGTGACCACGAAAGCGAAAACCCCTCATTTCTGCGAAAGTGGAAATGAGGGGTTTCCGCTTGTTGAGGCGCTGCCCCAACAAGCAGAACACAGAATTGTGTTCTGGAAACACTGGAAAACCAGCGGCTGCGCGATTTTGCGAATCGCTTAAATGGGCATCAACGCCCATCTTTCTCCTGTTCCTTGCCGTCTTACATTACTTCAATATAGGCCCGGGCGGCAATTTCAGCGGAAAAGGCATCGTCAGTCATCAGAGTTGACCGTCACCATTTTAAGCTTAACCACATGGATTAAGGTTTCCTGTTTACAGTGTGGGCAATACAGAGGGAAGTTGACCAATGTGGTATCTTCATAGACCTTCACATCAGTCTTTTCCTTACAAATAGGACAAGGTATCCAGTGCGGTGTTTGCTGTTTTGTTTTCATAATATACCTCCTGATAGATTCACAATATGGATTATTCCTTTTTTCTCACGGCGCTGCGCGTATTCCAGGATACTTCTGGCATTGCTGGCT
>JBJEJG010000098.1:0-2626 GCA_051877795.1 Acetatifactor sp. | reverse complement strand
CCGTACAGATAAGCTCCCGAGGCGATGATCTCAGCGGCAGCCTCTGCGTAGTCGGCCATGTCCACATAGGTCATTTTTGTCCGGTCGGAGGTGTAGAACTTCTTGACAAACGGTCCCCCATGTTTGACGGACTGAATGGCAGGTGTCAGCATCTGCATGAACACCGTCGGCTGAATGATCACATAGGGAATGCCGGAATCCACCAGCGTCTTTTCCACCGCCTGCTTTCTCTTGTGATGGGGCATATCAGACAGCAGGGAATGCAGAACCGAGTGATAGATGAAGGTGATACCCCCGATCTCCTTTGCGGTTTCAATCAACTGCGCACCGATCTCATCCTCACGTGGATTTGCTGTATTGCAGATAAAATAGACGGTATCGATCCCCTGCATCGCCTCAGCCGCAGCTTCCCGGGAGTTCAGGTCACCGATATAGACCTCTTTGGCCCCTGCCGCCAATACCGCTTCTTCATTGCGCTTACTGTGAATCTAGGCACGGGCGCTGATCCCTCTGGCGGACAGTGCCTGTAAAAGATGTTTTCCTACCTGCCCGCTGGCTCCGGTTACCAAAACCATTCTTCCGACCTCCTTCAAATCCGATCCACATGGATGGAAAGACTCAATTCTTTGGGTTCTACCGTTTCGTTTGCATAGCCGACAACGATGCTGGATACAGCAGTATAGTCATCAGGAATCTGTAGCGCTTTTTTCAAATCCGGCACAGCGTTTACAACCATGCTGCTGCCCCAGATGACAACGCTTCCAAGTCCCTGTTCCGTTGCTTCCAACATCATATTCTGCAGGATGCACCCGGCATCCGCATACTCAATGTTGGGGAAAGGCATCTTTTTGGATGAAACAAGAATCAGCGCGGGCGCGTTATATAACGGATCAAAATCCACATGCATATTTGCTTTTAACCCTTCGGAAATAGCGCGAAGGATTCCTTTATCCTGAATCACTGTCAGGCGCAAATGGTCATACAGGCTTTTCCCCACAGGCGCGGCACAACCGGATTTCAAAATCTGCTCCAACTGGGAATCTTTTACAGGTGCGTCTTTGTAAGAACGAATGGCTCTTCTGGATGAAATGGCATTCAGTAATTCCATAAAATAACCTCCTATTGGTTGACATCATGTTGATCTCATGGTATAAAAAGAATACCATGTCTCTAAATATAAAACAAGTACGCAGAAAATACTTACCAAGTATCATTTTTCGTACCACGGAGGTTATCAATTCATGACTTTTGAAGAATTTCAGGAATACATCAAGAATGAGATTCCAAAGGAAAACTGCCCTGTCTCCAAAACGCTGGAACTTTTGGGTGGAAAATGGACATCCAGAGTCATTTATGAATTGGAAAAAGCGGATCAACTGAGATTCGGCCAGTTGAAAAATAATTTGGAAGGAATTACCAATACCATGCTCTCCAGCACGCTCAAAATCTTAGAGGATCGGGGAATCGTGAAGAGAGAGCAATTTAATGAAGTGCCTCTGCGTGTTGAGTATTCACTAACAGAGGCCGGGAGAGCCATGCTTCACATTTATTATGAAATAGCGAAATGGGGAAGCACTTATCTATCCACTTAGTTTTATACTGCCTGAAATGTGCTCCGAATATGCTGGATAAACAGGGTGTGCGCCGCCGATAGTGTCTGATTCTTTTTCCAGACCAGCACGGAGCCTGTCTCCATCCGGGGAGCAAGGGGAACAAAGCGAAGATTCTCAAAAACCGCTCCCAAGTCAAAGCACAAAGCGACACCCAGTCCCTGTTCCACCATAAATGCCGCATTCACAATCAGGTTATAGGTTGCCGCTATTTCCAACTGGTCGAAGGAATCGCCAAACCAGTTGGCCAGTCCATTTTTTACCAGTTCCCGGCGCACCATGAGCAGCGGAACACACAGTAAGTCCTCCGGTGTGACAAATTCTTTCCCAGCCAGCAGGGAATCCTCCCGAACCAGAACACCCCACCGCTCTTTCAGCGGCAGACGGATAAATTCGTATTTTGAGATGTCCACAGGCTCCACCAGAAGTCCCATATCCAGCAGTCCTTTTTCAATGCGCTCCTTGATGTCATCGGCAATGGCGCTGTAAATGCTGAATTGGACCAGCGGATAGGTTTGACGGAAAGAGGCCATTTTCTCGGAGAGCACAGCCATGCTCTTCGTCTCTCCGCAGCCGATGGCAATTTCACCGGTAGGTATTTCCTCCTTGTGCTGCAGCTCCATCTTCGTTTTTTCGGACAGAGAAACCAGCTCCTGCGCCCGCCGCCGCAGCAGCATTCCGTCCTCGGTCAGAGTGACATTGTGTTTTCCTCGATGAAATAACTGTACACCTAATTCCTCCTCCAACTGCATGAGCTGGCGGGATAGAGTAGGCTGCGTCACATGCAAGAGCTGTGCAGCCTTTGTGATGTTTTCTTCTCTGGCGACCATCAGGAAATACTTCAGGACTCTAAGCTCCATGTCCATCACCTCGTTTGAATTAGAATTATTATAGCAGATTCTCTGCATTATTCAACATATCTTGCATTAAGATATGCCCAAAGCGTATTTGAGCTGAACCAATTGTACCAAGTCGCTGGCGCGACGGCTAGCCCCAAGTACGTGAAACCATTACTT
>JBJEJG010000097.1:0-54502 GCA_051877795.1 Acetatifactor sp. | reverse complement strand
TATATTCATTGTAAAAAGCAGCAGTAAACTCGGCGACGTTACTTGCCGCCATGCTACTGCTCATAGTTCACCCGTACAGAGTTCTTTCCAAAGAACTGCGCCACCTTAACATTTGTCGGTTCCTGCGGGTCGGGGGAAAAGTCGCCTACATAAAGCATATCCGGCTGATTCACATAAGGCTGAAGCACCACCTCCTGCACATTTTCATCCATAAACAGGCTGTAGCGTTCCATATACTCCTGTTCATACGCCCGTGCCTCCCCACTCGCCAGTAGCTGAAATGCCTTTCCTGTAGTACAGTCTGCCATGGTACCTGTTCCCATCTGAACCATTACAATTCCGACAACACAAAGCAGCAGAGTCCCTCGGCTTAACACTTCCCTCTTGCTTATCGTTTTGTCAGCTGCCTCCTCATTTTTTTCACTTTCCGTCTTCCATCCCGCTACATTGCTTTCTAACTTCTGTACAGTCGCACTGTTCTCTCCACTTTCCGCGCTTCGTACAGCCGTCTCACTGCACTCCTCTCTTTCCCGTTTTTGTTCACGCCATCTTCGCTGTAAATATCCCAGCAAATAACCATACGCCAGAAACGAAAAAAGAAGGAACCCGTAATATACCACCGCCACAGCTCTGGCCGGCCCTGTGGAATTCATCGTATAAAAAGTCGGGCAGGACATGGAGCAGAAGATTCCGTAAAGGAATCCGACAACAATTACAGGACAGGGAAAACGGAAGTTACATTTTCGCATATATTTTAGCAGAACAGGCGTAATCACAAGTGCCGCCAAAAGCCACCACAGCCCCATCCATGCTCCTGCATACTGAACACCCTGCACCAAGGCCTTCGTCACTGCCTTCCAGGCGGGAATTTTCCACATTCCATCCTGTCTGACCCTGTTACCGGGAGCCGCCGCGCTGACAACCAGCCCGGCCAGCATACAAAAAGCAGACGCTGCCACGCCGCACACACCCGGCTTTTTCTTCCAAATCATCCATCCGGCTAAGAGCACCATGATAATCAAGCATGGAAGCAAAGACACATAATTTCCTCCCGCCAGAAATGCCGCCAGAAAAAGCATACCCGCCAGACATCCCTTCCTCTGCCTTTTCAGATAACGCGATACCATTCCGAGAAAAAAAAGAGTCAACGCAAAATATCCCGTATAGTACATGGAGCCGTTATACCAGAAAAAGCTCTCTCCCTGAGAAGGTACTGTTTCCACGCAGAGAAGCGACAAACAGGAAGAAATCATAATCCAGGCTGCCACGGACATTTTCAGGCAGCTGCATAAAAGCGGCTTACACACGTAAAAGATACCTGCCGTCAGCAGCAATAATATTACAGTCGTAACCAGTCGGTAAGGCAGATTTCCGAAAATATTCGGGGGAAGGTACATCAAAAATAAGGCAGAGTAGGTACCCTGCCACTGTCCATATTCCAGTGCCACTCCCTTCGCAGCCGCTGCTACTGTCTCCGCAATACTGCCTGTCTCCTGCCACACAAGATGTGTGCTGGCACCGTAATAATAATCATCTCCGGTGGGATGATTATACCTGCCAAGATACATGACAGGAAGCAGCCCCACCATAAGCAGCAGGAGCATTACCCCTGCTGCTGCTTTTTCCGTTCTGTCTTTCATACTAAAATTGTCCAGCCTTACCTGTCCATCTCTGCGATGCGTCCGGTGGACTTGTGCTCCTTAATGATGCTCTCTATTTCCTTCAAGTCAGTGCTCAGCAAATCACCGGGAATTGTATTCTTCAGGGCGCTGACTGCATTTCCGTACTCGAGAGCTCTCTGATAGTCTCCCTCACTTGTCAGCAAACCATACAGAACTCCCGATATGTATGCATCACCGCTTCCGATTCGGTCAACTACCTCAATATCCGAATAAGGGGCTTCCTCGTAGAAGGTATCGTCCTGAGCACTGTAAATAATTGAGCCGAAGGTGTGCCGTTTCGGGCTGTGAACCACTCTCTGCGTGGATGCCATGATAGAGATAGGGTATTCCTCGGTAAAGCTCTTCATAATGCTCTTTGCATCGCCTTCTTTTAAGAAGGTCAGACGAGCCGTCTCCTCGGAGCAGAAGAAAATGTCCACATAAGGCAAAATGGACTCGATGCACTCCTTTGCCTCCGCGCCTGTCCACAGATTTCCGCGGAAGTTCACATCAAAGGAAATAATTGTCCCCTGGGCCTTAAAGCGTTTAATCATTTCAATCGCCGTCTCACGCAGTCCGGGGCTTAACGCAAGCGTGATGCCGCTGGTATGAAAACAGCGGGTTGCGGAAAACAGGCTCTCGTCAAAGTCGTTTACAGACAGCTTATTGACAGAGGTATTTTTTCTGTCATATACGATACGGGGTTTTCTGGGGTATGCGCCGTTTTCATAATAATATACGCCCAGCCTTGCGTCCTTACTGTCATCATACACCAGATAGTCATCGCTGACGCCGCAGAGACGCACGCGGTTCTTGATATACATTCCCAGGTCATTTGCAGGAAGCTTGGAAATAATACCGCACCTAAGCCCCAGCATGGCAACTCCGGTAGCAGAATTCAACTCTGCACCGCCCGCCTGCTTGCTGAAGGTGTCGCCTCTGGTAATTCTCTCATTGTCCGGCGGAGACAGCCTGAGCATAATCTCTCCCAGCGAAAGTAAATCAAATTCTCTCTTCATCTTTTTGCCCTCTCATCATATCCTATACTCGCAAGCACGCATCAACGGTACTCTATTGTCTGCGTCGCCTGATTTTCTATTCACGTACATTTTACCATACTTTTTTATGGTATAAAAGAGAGGCAGGATAAATTAAAAATTTAACAGACCCTGATGACTATTCCTCCATGTACTCCCTGTAATCCGCTTCACTTGCAAACAAAATGTAGCCATCCCCCACAAATCCCATATAACCGTTTGCCGTATTATAACCTTTCATAAAAATACCTCCTGTTCAGAATCCGTTTTCTTATTCTGAACAGAAGGTAACATTTTTAAAGTCCCATAAAACTCTCTCAAAAAGAATGTGCGTTCTGGTGTAATGTCTGTTCGTATTATCCTGTCGTTGCCCTTGCCTTATCCGTTCCTTTCTGCGCCCTGCTCTCCGGGCAGAAGCATTTCCATTTCCCGCAGCAGCTCCTCCGTTTTTCCCAAAAGCAGCTCTGCGTCCGTCTCTATCAGGCCCGTTTTCTTATACTTATAGGTAAAGAAGGGCGTGCCATAGGCGGTAAAGGAAATGCTCTGTCCGTACTTTTTCATAAAGTCGGGAATCCTCGCCGCATCTATCTTCGCGTCCGGGCGGAAGGTGAAGGTGATACGTTCATTCTTTCCCTTAACCTCCGTCATGTACAGTCTGTGCGCCGCCACACGAATCAGGGCGATGCGCAGCAGATTGTCCACGGACTTCGGGATTTCTCCGAAGCGGTCCAGAAGCTCATCCTTCATATCATCCCGCTCCTTTCCATTCTCAATGCCGGCAATTCGCTTATAAATATCCAGCTTCTGCACCTCATTGACAATGTAAGCAGGAGGAATAAAAGCATCCACATCCAAATCAATCAGTGTGGCAAAATCTTCCGTCACTGTAACACCCTTCAGGGTCTGTACCGCCTCGTTCAGCATCTTGCAGTATAGATCATAGCCCACTGCCTCCATATGTCCATGCTGACGGACACCCAGCAGGTTGCCCGCCCCCCTGATTTCCAGGTCGCGCATGGCAATCTTAAAGCCGCTGCCCAGATCCGTAAACTCCCTGATAGCCGCAAGGCGCTTCTCCGCAACCTCCTTTAACATTTTATCGCGTTTATACATGAGGAAGGCGTACGCCGTCCTGTTGGAGCGTCCCACACGCCCTCTCAGCTGATACAGCTGGGACAGTCCCATATTGTCAGAATCATGTATAATCATGGTATTCACATTGGAGATGTCCAGTCCCGTCTCTATGATGGTGGTGGACACCAGCACGTCAATCTCACCATTGATAAAGTCGAACATAATCTTTTCCAGCTCATGCTCCTTCATCTGCCCGTGCGCGTAAGCGACTGTGGCTTCAGGAACCAGACTGCCAATCCGGGCCGCCACATCCGCAATATTGTTCACCCGGTTATAGACATAATAGACCTGACCGTCTCTTGCAAGCTCACGGGAAATTGCCTCTCGCACCAGCTCCTCATTGTACTCGCAGACAAAGGTCTGGATAGGCAGACGATCCTCCGGTGCCTCCTCCAGCACGCTCATGTCACGGATACCAATCAGGCTCATGTGAAGGGTACGTGGAATCGGCGTCGCCGTCAGCGTCAGCACATCCACATTCTCCTTCAGCTTCTTGATTTTCTCCTTATGTGCCACGCCGAAGCGCTGTTCCTCATCAATAATCAGCAGACCCAGATCCTTAAACTTCACATCATCAGAAAGCACGCGGTGGGTTCCGATGACAATGTCAACCAGCCCTTTTTGCAAGTCCGTCACCGTCTTTTTGATTTCCGCAGGAGTACGGAAACGGCTCATCAGCTCCACCCGGACAGGGAAGTCCTTCATACGCTGCGTAAAAGTTGTATAATGCTGCTGTGCCAGAATCGTGGTCGGCACCAGATACACCACCTGCTTTCCCTCCTGCACCGCCTTGAAGGCCGCGCGAATGGCAATTTCCGTCTTCCCGTAGCCCACATCTCCACAGATAAGACGGTCCATAATTTTCGTGCTTTCCATATCCGCCTTGGTATCCGCAATGGCATTCAGCTGATCCTCCGTTTCCTCAAAGGGAAACATCTCCTCAAATTCCTTCTGCCACACCGTATCCTTGCCAAACTGATAACCGGCACTGGCCTGTCTGACCGCATACAGCTCCACGAGATCTTTCGCCACCTCGTTCACGGCACCGCGAACCCTTGTTTTGGTTTTCTCCCATTCCTTGCTGCCCAGCTTGTTCAGCTTCGGCTTTTTCGCATCGGCAGAGGCATATTTCTGTATCACATCAAGGCCGGTGGCAAGCACATACAGATTGCCGCCGTCCCGGTACTCTATCTTGATATAGTCCTTGATGACGCCCGACATCTCCACCTTTTCAATGCCCCGGTAGATGCCGAGTCCGTGACTCTCATGGACCACATAATCCCCTATCTTCAGTTCATTGAAGTCCTTAATCTTTTGCCCCTGATAAAGCTTCTTGGTCTTCTTCTTTTTCTTTTCGGCTCCAAAAATATCCGTCTCGGAAAGCACCACAAACTTTAAAAGCGGATATTCAAAGCCTTTGTTTACATGCCCGTAATAGGTGACAATCTCACCCGCCTGGACTTCTCTCTGCGGGTCCTCCGTGTAGACAGCCGTCAGCTCCTGGTCGCGCAAATCCTCCGCAAGGCGCTTCGCTCTGGTACGGGAACCGGACAAAAGAAGCACTCTGTACCCCTTCCGCTTAAACTGCCGCAGGTCCTTCACCAATGCCTCAAAGCTGTTATTATAGGGAGCTACACTTCTGGCCGACACATCTACCTTAATTTCCGGCTTAAAGTAGCCTCCCTTAAAATCCATGGTGGAAACAGTAACGACATTTCCTCCCAGAAGCTTCGCCGCAATTTCCTCGCCGCTGTAGAGCAGATTCATCTGCCCCGGCAGAATATAGCCTTTCTCCGCTCTCTGCGCCATGCTTTCCCGAAACTCCAGTTCCACGGCATCTGCATGCTCTTTGATGCGGACGGGTTCATCCAGAAAGACAACGGGGCCGGCATTTTTCCCGCCATTCTTCACCGCCATCTGCTGTAACAGCTCCGGCATGGTGACTGTATTCTCGTAAAAATAACGGATATAGCCTTCCAGATTCACCTTGCTCTTAAATTCCAGCAGCTGTTCCTTTAATTCCTTTACCTGAGTGGAAATTCTGTGCGCCTCTTCCGTCTGAAAGGCATCACTGAACAGCTTTTTCTGTTTTGCCGCCTCTGCCTCCAGCTTTTTAATTCCCGCTCTGATTCTGGTTTCATCCAGCACAAATTCTGTCGCCGGGAAAATGGAAATGCTCTCCAGCTTCTCAATGGAGCGCTGACTCAGAATATCAAAGCTGCGAATAGATTCAATTTCATCTCCCCAGAGTTCAATCCTGTACGGATTCTCCTCCGTCAGGTCAAAAATATCCACAATACCGCCGCGGACGGAAAACTGGCCGGGACTGTCCACCTGATAGCTCTTCTCATAGCCAAACGCAACAAGGCGTTCCGCCAGCTCTGTTTCATTCAGAGTACCGCCCCGCTCCATATCGATGACATCCGTTTCCCTGTCCCAGAGAGCCATGGGTGTCATAAGTGCCGCATAGGTAGTAACAATCGTCACCGGCTTTCTCTCCATGAGCCGGCGCAGCGTCTTCACTCTCTCCTTAATCAGCTGATTCCCGTGAATGTCTGCCTGGAAAAAGATTAAGTCCTTCGCGGGATAAAGCATGACATTTCTGTCATAAAATTTATACTCTTCAAAAAGTTCTCTTGCCTTTAAATCACTATAAGTAGCGATGACCTTAATTTTAAAGCCATCGCTGAGTCCGTAAATCATATGAAGCTTTTGGGAATCCACACACCCTGTCAGGGCAATGCAGCTGCTGCCCTTCTTAAGCGCTTCCCGCAAATGGTCATATTCTGCCAGCTCATGAATCGGTGACAGTAATGCCTGCATCGGCTCTCCCTCCATACTGAAGAATATTCAACCCTCATTCATCGTGAACTTTCTTCACGCTGTTAAACGCATTCATTGCCGCATCCGCATCCCGGGTAATAATCATACGAATGGCATCTGCTGCCCTTTCCGCAGCTTCATCCATCATTTTTCGTTCCGGACCGGAAAAACGTCCCAGAACATAATCTGCCAGATCCCAACCCTTCGGTTTTTCTCCCACACCCATCTTGATGCGGATAAACTGGTCATGTCCAAGATGCGCAATAATATTTTTCAGCCCGTTATGTCCGCCGGCACTCCCCTTTTTCCGGATTCGAAGCTGCCCGACGGCCAGACTGACATCATCGGAAATAACAATCAGCTCTGATGTCTCATCCACCTTATAGTAATCAACAAGTTCTCTGACGCACTCCCCGCTGAGGTTCATAAAGGTTGTGGGCTTGGCCAGGATGCACTTTTCTCCCGCCACAATACCCTTGCCGATAACCGCCTTATGCTTCTTTTCCAGCACGTCAATGTTTTCCTGCTCCGCCAGCCTGTCAATCGCATCAAAGCCTACATTATGTCTTGTATTATCATATTTTCTGTCAAAGTTTCCCAGACCTACAATCACATACATTTACACAAAATTTCCTCTCTGTTTTCCGCACCTCTTATTCCTCAATAATCTCCACATTTTTCAGCGCAATGTTTTCCACAAAGCTCTTGGTATAGCCTTTTTTCGCCTTAAAATAGGAATCTTCGATTGTGAGGTCATGAATCGGCAGCTGTGCCAGACCCTCTATTTTGATTGCCTGTCCCGCACCCACACAGTTGATATTCGTCATGCGCACATCCTTGAATTCCGGAATATCCTCTCGCGCAATCTCCGTCGGATTTGCCTCATCAGAACCGTCAGAGTTATTTAATACGTAGCCCATGGTAAAGATAATTGCCTCATTCACGATATTGGTCATGTATATATCCCGGATGTCAATATCCTCTACCACGCCGCCTCTGCCGATAGCGCTCTTGAAGCGGATGCCCACATCCGTCCCTACAAAGGTACAGTTTTCCACTGTGATATGCCTTACGCCGCGGGACATCTCACTTCCCACCACAAAGCCTCCATGCCCGTGGTAAACCACGCAATCGTGAATATACACATCCTCCGTAGGTACCGGAAGCTTTCTTGCCACGGCGTTCTTTCCTGACTTCATGCAGATAGCATCATCCCCCACGTCAAACTGTACATCATGAATATGCACACTGCTGCAGGATTCCAAATCCAGTCCATCGCCATTCTGTGCATAATAAGGATTCCTGATAGCAGCCCTTCGGATGGTCAGATTGGTGCAAAACAGCGGATGCACATTCCATGCAGGAGAATTCTGCAGGGTCACACCCTCTATCAGCACTCTGTCACACTTTACAAGGCTTACCATTACAGGCCTGTAATAATCATAGTACTTTGCTGCTTCTTTCAGCGCAGCCTCAATATCCGCATCAGGAGAAAGCACATCCGGCTCGCCTTCTGTAGCCCCCTTGTATATACGCTCTGTAGGCATCCAGATGCCGCCGTCTCTGCCCTGAATGACATAGGGACTTTTCTCCAGACACTGCTTCCACTGTTTCTCCGTTACCTTCATCTGCTTTAACGGCCGCCAGAGCTGACCGTTTCCGTCAAAAATACCCTCCCCGGTAATGGCAATATTTTCCGCCTCTCTGGCGTGAATGGGCGATACGGTGCGGATTCTCGGCTGGCCCTCGTAGTCAGCCAGAAAAACCGGATACTCTTCGGGATTCTTGTCAAACAGCACTACTGCTCCCCGACAGGCATGGAGCCGGATATTGGATTTCAATTCAATCGGGCCTGTAAGCCATACACCCGCCGGAATCACAACGGTTCCGCCGCCTGCCTCAGACGCTGCACGAATAGCTGCGGCAATGGCTTTTGTATTGGAAATTTTTCCGTTGCTCACTGCACCGTACTCTGTAATCAGATACTGTTTCTCCGGAATCTCCGGCAATTTCACATTCACTGTTTTCATAGTCTGTTCTCCGTTTCTTTTCCCTTTCTAATCACACCGTTATATTGCACTGCCAGTCCGGGGGAGCTTATCAATATTCTCAAATTCCACAGTCCACTCTCCGTTATCGGGGAAGCCGGGTGTTACCCTGTCACATCCCTCATAGCCTGCTGTCATGACAGCAGCAGCCAGAAGCAGCGAACCGTTTCCGGGCAGGTACAGCGGCAAATCCTTTCTGCTGATCTGCATATTATTTCCGCTTGCCAGATAACAGTTTTTTAAAGTGTCCTTCAAAAGCAGCGATACAGCCGTCTCCGGCTCATTCAGCCGAACTGCCGTCATAGCCATCAGCGCAAAATCCCATCCCCAGAGAGTCGGATAATCCCAACATTCCTCTACCAGATGCAGCGTATTCCGCATCGTTTCTTTATTGATTCTGTCGCTGTCAATCAGACCGTATGCTCCCAGCATGGATGGATGATCCTTATTAAACTCCGAAAAAGTAGTGTGGCACTTTTCATGTGCCAGATAGACTCCGTTCTCCGCAGTCAGCTCTGCCATATGCTCCGCCACCTCATGCCATTTTGCATCAGGCGTTCTGCCCAGGCGCTCTGCCCATTTTACGGCAATCCGCAGGGTTTCTCTCCAGTATGTAACCTCAAAGGCAGGATTCAGTACATCGGTCTCCCTGTGACATTCCTGCACCGGAATCACCGGAGCGCAGATTTCATAGCATTTCTTCTCCTCATTCCACACCACAAAATCTACCATGAAATCAGCTGTCTCTTTCACCACCTCCCAGTTTTCTTCCAGCACGGTTCTCTCCTTCATCCGGTGGTAAACCATCTCCAGCATATAAATGATGTGGGGCTGCTGCCACACCAGAAGCGGTGCAATTGTCGAAGGACAGTCGATGCCCTCCGCAGCAATCATCTTAGGCCACCTTGCTCCACAATAGCCATTGCGCGCCGCGTTTTCTCTCGCCTGAGGCAGATGCTCCCTATACCATTTCAGACTTCTCTCCAGCAAATCGCAATGATTCCACAAGGGCAGCCATGCGCAGTGCCACAGATACATTTCCAGATGCATTTTGCCATACCAGCTGTTGCAGGTAAGACCTGTCTCCTGAGGCGGCATGGAACCGCTGGAATTGACTGCCATCAGATACTGAGACAAAATAATTCTGCGCTCCAGTTCCCAGGCTCTCTTATCCTTACTGCGGTTTAAGCGGATGATTCCGCCCTTCTCCCAAAAATCCTTCCACCCCAGACGACTCGCTTCCAAAATCTCAGACACAGTCTCTGTTCTTGCCATGCTCTCCTCTTTTCCGAAAGCAACAGCCAGGGAAAGCACTGTATTTTCCGTCTTCACCTCTACACGATGATATTCCGGCTGCACTGTTATACTGCCATCTGCCCTGATGCCAATATAATAAACATCTCTGTCTAACTGTCTTTTCAGGAGTGTCAGGTCAGACGTACACCTTATGGTCTCCGTCTTATGCAGCTCCTCGCTGTCCCAGTCGGATGCTGTTATATCGGGAGCGCCGTAGGGAAAACGCAGTTCTACGGTCATATCTCCTGTTTTCAATGCATCACTCTCTATCTCAAAGCCCAGCATGTCCTTTCCCCGATTATGGCAGGCTGTCTTTACTCTGCACAGAATCCCGTCCAGCTTGAATTCACTCTCCAGAATTCCCTCATAAAGCTTCAGCTCCTGACGGCATTCCGTAAGCTGTTCTGCAGAGATTTCCTTCCCACGGTACAAAAGCCCGATTCTCGCAAGATTCAGCCTGTGCGGATTCTCTCTCAGCCAATCGTATACCTCCTCATTTCCGGGCATTTTCTTTTTAGGATAAACTACATGACGTCCGGTACAGTCGTCATACTCCGTCATCACCAAATCGTCCAGCGTATAGCTGTAGCGCCCGGCGCTCACCGGTTTTGTATGCCATGCCCACTGAGACATAGTACAAAGGGGAAGTACATCATACTCCCTGTATAATGTCTGCATTCCCGTAATATCGGCCGTAAATGCCAGCTCTCCGTTCCCCACCGTCAAGGCAGATTTCCTGTCTGCCTCTGTCAATATGGGATTGTGGCTGTCTATCAGTTCTTTTCTGTTAATCATAACTTCCTCGCATTCTGCCTGGACAGCAATTTCAAATATTTGCTCTCCTATCATACCATTTTCTTTTAAAATAATCTACCGATTTACCGTCTCATTCCGCACAAAAATACTGACTTCCCGTCTATCCCATGCTATAATGTACGCGGACAGAAAACCAAGCGACGCAGAATGCGGCATTTGGTTTTCTGCGCGATAACGAGCAAACCGTCTGCGAAGCAGACAGGAAAGCACAAAGTGCGGGTTTGCGAGTATGGTATCTTGTCAGAAGCCGGCCACAGGCGCAGAAAAAAACAGCACATGGAGGACACCATGCAGGCAAAAGTACAATACGTTTCCTTTCCGGCAGACTGCCGGGTCATAGCAATCAGCGATATACACGGCAATCTGGACTATTTTCAGGGCTTGCTGCACAGAATCAACTACACTTGTCAGGATATTCTTGTTTTGGTAGGAGATATGTTGGAAAAAGGAGAACAGAATCTGGAACTGGTACGCTGTCTGAGAGAGCTCTCTTCCAAAGGTACAGTCTATATGCTGACCGGGAACAATGATATTGTATATGAGGATATCTATGAAGACATGGGGCCCGATGGCAGAGGCGGTATGCTGAATTACATGCTGCGGAAAGACAGACAGGGCGGACTTCTGCACCAAATGGCTGCTGAAATAAACCGGCCTGTCACACCCGACATGAATATAGACGCCTTCTGTGAAGCATTGCTGGCACATTTTCCCGAGGAACTGAATTTTCTGAGAGGTCTGCCGGACATTATCGAAAGCGATAAAATCCGCTTTGTACACGCAGGGCTTACTTCCAATATCTTATCCGAGCAAACTTCCTCTCGATGCCGTAAGAATGACAACTTTATGGAACAGGGTATTGCCATGGACAAGTTTTGCGTAGTGGGGCACTGGCCCGTGTGCAATTATCTTCGTAAAACTTCTCCTCCGTCGAGCTTTCTGCCATACTTTGACCCTGAGCTCAATATCTGCTCCATCGACGGCGGCTGTAATATGAAATCCAATGGCCAGTTAAACGCGCTCATTCTTCCGGGCGGTGATCCCTCAAAAATGAGCTTCGCCTCCTACGACAGCTTTCCGATTGTGACAGCACTTGATGCACAGACAGCATCTTCCAATCCCAGGGTACTGGTTTGGGGAGCCGGACGCCACTGGATTACATTATTGGAGGAGAAGGAAGATTTCTGTCTGGTAAGCCAGGACCTGACCGGAGAACTCTTCTGGGCCCCGAAGAAAAGAATTTATACCGGCTCTGACGGCCGATTGAGCTGCGCCGAGGCAACAACCTGGGAACCGGAAATTTCCCCCGGTGAAGAAGTTTCCCTCATTCAGGGAACCAGCCGCGGTTACTACATTCGCAAAAACGGCATTTGCGGCTGGTACCACGGAAGAATTCAGCGCTAAAAGGGAAAATGCCCGTCTGCTCTGCGCAGCCAGGCATTTTCCTACGAAAAGGTCAGATAAGACGCATCAGGATAGGCGTACTCACCCCGGTAATTGGATGCATTATAGCCGGGAAACTTTACGGGATGATAGGTCTGAGGCTTCGGATTATCTTCCTGTGTATAGATATACATACTCTTGTAATCCCAGCAGACAAGTTCTTCCCTTTCATCTCCATACAGGTTAATTGCTTCACAGCAAAGTGTGGGATGTCCGTCATCAGGAAAAGCCACTCCACGGATACCTTCTCCGGTGAGCAGTCCTCCTTTATGCGGGTCTGCATTTGTAAGAATCATCTCCACTCCGCTTCCATCCCAGTTGACAGGTGTCACCAGATTGCCGTTCATCTCATTCTCCAGTTCCCAAATTTCATTACCATCCGAATCATAGAGATAGATAACACCCTGATGCCCCCAGAAATTGGTGACTGCAATTTCAAAGCCGGCTCTGTCACCGCAATAGTTCGCCACGCTGACTCTCTGGGCATGTCCTATTAAGTCTCTCGCTACAATATTTCCTTCAAAATCCCCGATAAAGAAGCCCTGTGTACCGGAAACACAGGCAAAATAGCCCTTGCCGTCTCCACGGAACTTACCCATGACAATTTCATCCGTATGATCTGACGTAATCGGATAAGTCCAGAGTTTTTGGCCGTCAGCACTGAGCATATTGTAGCCGACGAGTACTTCATCCCTTCCGTCTCCGTTGATATCAACAGGAAGCGGGCAATGCCCCGTATTCTTGTCACTCTGAAATTTCCAAAGCAGATTTAAATCTTCATCAAGGGCATATACTCTGCAATACCTGTCCTTAATCAGGATGTCCGCCGGCTTCTCTTTTCCTCTGAAATTACAGATACGGATGCCATCCGGATTGATGCGCTCAAAGGCATAGGTATTGAAAGGCACTCCGATAATCGTGCTGTCCTCCTCATCGGAAAAAGGTGTTTTTGCCGCCTTCTTTACCTTTCCGGTTGCTCCCTCCAGAATCTGAATCTCAAAATTCCTTCCTACAATGACTTCATCTTGTCCGTCACCATCGATATCGTACACCTGAAAGGGCATATCGGCAGATACTTTACCCAACCTTTTGCTATTCTCAGAGGGTTCCCCCAGCTGCCACAAAATATTTCCGTCCAAATCGATAGCCGTCAGACAGCTGATAAAGCCATATGCATCCCTGCTGACTCTCTTCTGCATCTGTGACAGTACAACAAACCAGTCTTCCGTTCCTGTCAGATGGCCGAACCGAACCTGTCTGGAGGTACCGAAATTCTTTAAATCAATCTTCTTCCATAGCTTCATTTTCGGATGCGAAGCCATCTCATCCGTCTCTCGTGTTTTTACCGCATCCTCTCTCCGAAGCAGCAATTCCCACTCTTCCTCCGAAACAGAAGCTGCAACATCGGTAAATCTGGTAGGACAATCTGCCGTAATGCCGATTTTTCCGCCTCTCGCCGACAACTCTGTCTCAGCCTGAAGGACCTGTTTTCCATCAATGAAGCAGGTCACCAATGTCCCGTTGCAATCTGCACTCAAGGTATACAAGGTATCGCAGTCATGAGAAAATATGGCTGTAGCTATGGGAATGATTTCCTCCTTATGACGATAATGCAGCTCCACCTTATCCTTATCCTTCAGAGCAAACACCAACGTATCAATACTGTTGTTCATGCAAAAGGCGATTCCTGCCATACCTTTTTGTGACAGTCTCTGTACCTTTGCTGTCACACAATAATTTTTCCACAATTGCTTTCCTGTTTCCAGAGTAGGAAACATTCTGTGGGGACGGTTTTTCTCAATACGCATGGATTCCATATAATGGCTCCCGTTCCACTCCGTAATCAGCCAGCTGGGGCCCGTTCCATTGTAGGTATAATTACAGACCTGATCTACCCAGTTGCCACGGTATCCTTCCTCCACAATGTAATGATACTCTCCGGTTGCCGTATGCTCCGGGTCAAAGGGAAATTCTCCGATTGCAAAATCCCGAAAGTCTTCTTTACATAGTATTTTCTCTTTTTCCATTTTGGTGAAAACCTTTCCTATCCGCACAAAACGGGCACCTGAATTTTTTCAGGTGCCCTAAATCTCGTCCTGTTTTTAATTAACCCTTTACTGCACCAACCATAACACCCTTTGTGAAGTACTTCTGTAAGAAAGGATACAGACACAAAATAGGTACTGTGGAAACAATAATAGTTGCATACTTGATGGTTTCTGCAATCTGAGCTGCATCTTCACCACCGCCTGTATCTGTCATATCCGTCAGAATCAGGATACGTCGGAGTACAATCTGCAGAGGCTGCATCGTTTTACCCTTTGCATCATCATCCAGATAAATGAACGCAGGGAACCATGAATTCCAGTGAGCAACACCGTAGTACAGAACCAGTACAGCAATGGTTGCCTTGGTCAAAGGCACCAGAATCTTCCAGAGAATTGTCATGTGGCTCGCGCCATCCAACATTGCAGACTCAACAAGTGCATCATCAATGCTGGACATAGCGGTTCTCATGATAATCAGGTTATAGGTGCTCAGTGCGCCGGGTAACAGCAATGCCCAACGGGTATTGTACAGACCCAGCTGCTGGATATTCAAGTATCCGGGAATCATACCACCGGAAAAATACATGGTGAACATAATCAGCACGGTGAAAACGGTCTTTCCGGGCAGATTCTTTCTGGATAAGAAATATGCTGCCAGCAGAGTCATCAAAATATTGATTGCAGTACCTACTACAACGTAGAAGATTGTATTTCCATAACCTGTCCAGATTGCCTTGGTATTAAATACATATTCGTAAGCAGCTGTACTGAAACCAACAGGCCACATAATAGCTTCAGGATGCGACATCAACAGGGCAGATTCACTGAAGGATGCCACAATAACATACCAGAAGGGATACAGACATGCTATGGTAAATAACGACAGAATAATTACATTAAATACTCCAAAAATGCGTTCACCACGGCTGATTTTTACCCTAGGGCTGGAGTCCATCATATCTTTATCTTTTTTAGCCATTTTATCTCTCCTCCCTTACCACAAGCTCGTTTCCGTGGTCTTCTTACTAATCTGGTTTGCAGCAATTACCAGAATGAAGTTTACAATAGAGTTAAACAAACCTACTGCTGTCGAGAATGAGAACTCTCTGTTCAACAGACCCATTCGATATACATAGGTTGAAATGATATCGGCCACATCGTAGATAGCTCCGTCATACAACAGAATGGTTTTCTCATAGCCGACACCCATAATCTGACCCACACGCATAATCAGCATAATGATAATGGTAGGTAAAATACAGGGAATGGTTACGTGAATCGTCTGTTTCCAGCGGTTTGCGCCATCCACCTTTGCTGCGTCATACAACTCTGAATCAATACCGGTCAGAGCTGCCAGATATACAATGGATCCCCAACCTGCTCCCTGCCAGATATTGGATATAACGTAGATAGGTATCCAGTATTCTCCATGCGTGAGTAGGTTGCCGCCGTCATATCCAAAGAATGACATGAAGTAGGTAATGAAACCGTTTGCCCCTACAAACTGACGAATCATGGCACACAGTACGACCATGGATACAAAGTGAGGCATATATGTAATACTCTGTACAATCTTAGAGAACTTCTTACTACGCAGTTCATTAATTAACAATGCCAATATAATAGGTACCGGGAAACCAAAAATCAGGGTAGAAAGACTCAGCTTCAAGGTATTTCTGAGCAGACGCCAGAAATAGTAGCCGGTGAAAAAATCCTTGAAGTGCTTCAGGCCAACCCAGTCGCTTCCTAATATACCTTTTCTGGGGTTGTAGTCCATGAATGCGATAATAATGCCATACATGGGCTTATAGTGGAACAAAATATAATAAATAATGACGGGAAGAAGCATCAGATAAACGGCCTTGTTTTTCTTGATGATTTTCCATGTTCTTGCCCAACCGGTGTTTTTTCCAACCTGTGCCGGCGCAGAAACTTTGTCTTTCTTCATGCACAATCCTCCTAATAGATAACGGAAGCAGAAAAGTCTGCCGCTGTCTGAGCAGCAGCAGACTTTCCCGACTTCTATATCCCAGCTTTATATTTCATTTGGAGCTTATCTTGCATTGTAACGATCCAGAGCAGCCTGCTGAAGCTCAATCATACGCTCCACGCCCATGCCCTTAATCTGCTCAATGTAAGCATCCCAGCCTTCATTGATATCAATTGCACCAGCCAGAACCTTATCACGGAACTCATCAACAGCGGTGGAAACCTGGCTGTTCAGGCTCTTGTACTCATTGGACTCTTCAGGAGTCATGGTGATAGGAGGCAGGATTGTACCGGTTACATCGTTGGAAGCCCACAGGGAAACTGCAGCCTTCTGCTGATCTGTTGCATAGTAACCAAGGATGTATGCAGGATCCTGAACGAAAGCACCGGACATGTTTGCACGTCCATAGTGAGCCATCTCAACAGCGATGTTATCAGCATTCATAATGGTATCGGAATATTTTGCAGCAGTACCATAGCTGGTCTCTTCAAATCCGTTGTAAGCAACGCCTTCCTCACCAAGGTTAATCTCATAATGTCCAGCCTGGCTGTAGCAGAAGTTCAGGAATGCTGCAGCAATTTCAGGATACTCGCAGTCTGCAGTAATAGCTGCATGAGCCTTGGAACCGGTAGCATAATCGGTAGAACCGCCGCTGTACTGAACCTTCTGGCCAGCATTCTTTACAGGGAACTGTGCACCAACCAGCTCGAAGTCTGCGCCGTAGGTCTCAGGCTCAGCCCAAGCTGCGGTATTCCAGGAACCCATTCTGGAGCCCAGAGCGCCGTAGCAGATTGCGGAATCGCCATTCAGGATATCTGCCTTGGTGTTTGCGCCGGTCCACTCACCTGTATCAGGATCAATCAGACCTGCATTCATCCACTCAACTACCTGAGCCAGCATCTCCTTGTAGCCCTCTTCCATCTTACCATAGTGAACCTTTCCGTCATCAGCGGAAACATACATAGCAGCACGGATGCCGTAAGCACCGGGCAGAAGGTTCTCCATGTAGCTCTTGCTCTCGAAGGAAAGAGGATGCTCAACGCCATTTGCCTGCATTGCAGTCATAGCTGCTGTCCAGTCATCAATGGTTACCAGGTCTTCAGCCTTGTAACCTGCTGCCTCAAGCAAATCTGCTCTGACAACAGGGCCGGAAGTGGTTGTCAGCATCTTGCTGCCACGGGTGAAGGGGAAGGTGTAGTAGTGACCGTCGTCAGTCTTAACTGCGGTATCCAGAGAAGGATTGTCCTGCAGGAACTGCCAAAGGTCAGCTGCGGGGCCATCAGGAGTAATCAGATCATCCAGCCAAATCAGAACACCGTCATCCTCTGCCTGAGCAGGGCCTCCGGTATATCCGGATGTCCACTCCCACTCAATAATATCGGGAAGCTTGTCGCCGGTAGTCATCAGGTTGAATGCTGTTGTAACCTCATCACTCTTGGTAGTAGCGGGTCCGATAAACTCTACGGTAATACCGGTCAGCTCCTGCCAACGCTGAGCCCACTCAGTCATCTGAACGGAATCAGGAGTGTCAGGATGGTTCATTACGTTGCTGGGAACGGACATCCAGTATGTAAGGGTGATGCCTTCTGCTCCCTCGTAAGGATACTGTACATAATTACTTCTGGGAGTAGACAATGCACCAGGCTTGCCCTGTTCAGCTTCGCTGAGTGCGGGAAGCAGGTTGCTCTCCTCTGCGGGTGTCTCACTGCTGGAAGCGGTGCTTGCTTCGCTGGAAGCGGTGCTTGCTTCGCTAGACGCAGTACTTGCAGGTGTGTCGTTGCTGCCGCAGCCGGTCAACAGCATGGAAGCTGCCAAAGTAGCGGAAGTAACAACAGATAATACTTTGCTCTTTCTCATTTTTTCCTCCTGTTTGCTTTTTAAAGCGAAATGATTTTTGCACCTTTAACAAGGTGTAAATTGTAAGTACTTTCATAGTATATACCAATCGCACAAAAAAAGCAATATTTTTTATTTCTTTTTTTATAATTTTACCCTTTTTATGATGAAAATGCCCAAACCGGATTCGAAAAATGCCTGTTTTTTTGTTATTTTTTTGTCATTTCCTCTAAACACAATGTTTTGTCAACGCTCCATGGACATTTTGCATAAAAGCATTATGCCTGTTCTTCCTTCGGTTCCAACATAGCCTTCTCATAGCTCTCCAAAATAATCTTCTGAAGGCTCTCTCGGGTAGCTGAGTTAATAGGATGTGCAATATCCCGATACTCTCCGTCCGCAGCTTTTTTGCTGGGCATGGCAATAAACAAGCCTTTTTCTCCTTCAATCACTTTGATGTCATGCACCACAAACTCATCATCCAGTGTGATGGATACAATTGCTTTCATTTTGCCTTCCTTTGTAATCTTTCTCACGCGGACATCTGTAATCTGCATTAGCGTAACCCCCTTAGTTTATTTCGTCATGTACATTTCAAGAACAGATTCCCCGACATCCGCCCTCTCTGCCTATGACCTCCTGCAGTCTACATCGTATATCTCGCATTGCGCTCCACCACAATGCGAATTTTCCCTTCTTCTCCAATGTAGGTGGAATTTGCCTTAATCGTATCGCGGCTTTCCACAATGCAGTTTTCGATACGCGTATTGTCTCCAATATAGACATCATTTAATATGATGGAATTTTTAATGACACAGTTGTTTCCGATATAGCTTTTCTTAAAAATGACGGAATTTTCCACCGTTCCGTTCACGATACAGCCACTGGAAACCAGACTGTTCTTTACCTTCGAGCCGACATTATATTTTGCAGGAGGAAGGTCGTCCACCTTGGAATAGATATCAGGATACTGCTTGAAGAAATAGCTTCTTACATCCGACTTCAGGAAATCCATGTTTGTCTTATAGTAATCCTCAACAGATGCAATGTTTCTCCAGTAATCCTTCATCTTATACCCGTAAATTCTCTTCATATCCTTATATCTGATAAGAATATCACGGACAAAATCGTATCTGTCCTCTTCGGCGCATTTTTCAATCATCTCAATCAGCTGGCGGCGGCGCAGCACATAAATTCCGCAGGAGATGGTGTTCGTTTTTGCCTGAAGAGGCTTCTCCTCAAACTCCTCAATACGGTACTCTTCGTTCATGCGGACCGTTCCGAAACGTTCAATGTTCGTTCCCGGCTCCATATCACGGCATACCACTGTAATATCCGCTTTCTTTTCAATGTGATACTCCAGCACTTTGTTGTAATCCATCTTGTAAACGCCGTCGCCCGAAGCAATCACCACGTAAGGCTCATGGCTGTCCTTCAGAAAATTCAGATTCTGGTAGATGGCGTCCGCCGTTCCCCTGTACCAGTTGCTGTTGTCGGCTGTCACAGTGGGCGTCAGAACAAAAAGTCCTCCCTGTTTACGGCCAAAATCCCACCACTTGGAAGAGCTCAAATGTTCATTCAGGCTTCTGGCATTATACTGCGTCAACACTGCCACCTTCTGAATATGGGAGTTAGACATATTGCTCAATGTAAAGTCTATACTGCGGTAGCTTCCTGCAACGGGCATTGCACAGATGGCTCTCTTCTGTGACAGTTCCTGCATTCTGTGATTGTTACCGCCTGCTAAAACGATTCCGATTGCTCTCACTACTATTCACCTGCCTTAATCAAAGTTTTGCCGCTTGCGAGCTGGGAATTTTCAAAATCCGCAGCCGTGGTAACACCAAATATGACGGAGTTCTTTCCAACGGTAATGCCATTGGGAATTACACTCTTTTCGCCTACCGTCACAATTCCATGGTTATAGATATGAGGTGCCGTTTCATTTGCAACCTCTTCGCCTATACCCAGGCGGACATTGTTGCCGATTGTCACTTCCTCTGCGACAATCGCCTTATTCAGCTCACATCCCTCTCCAATCTGCGTCTGGTTCATAATAATAGAATCCCGCACCACGGTACCCTTGCCGATGGTAACGCCGCGACCGATAACAGAATTATAAACCTGACCGTAAATGTCGGAGCCTTCTCCAATGATGCTGCGCTCTACCACACTATCTTCAGAGAAATACTGAGGCGGCTGAATTTCGCTTCTGGTATAAATCTTCCAGTACTCCTCGTACAGGTTGAATTCAGGCACAATGTCAATCAGCTCCATATTGGCCTCCCAGTATGAGCTGAGGGTTCCCACATCCTTCCAGTAACCGGTAAATTCATACGCATACAGAGGCGCTCCTTTTTCATGGCAATAAGGAATGACATGCTTGCCAAAATCCAATGCCGGCTGATCGGCCATGGCAATCAGTGCCTCCTTCAGCGTTTTCCAGTTAAATATGTAAATACCCATGCTGGCAAGATTGCTTCGGGGATGCTCAGGCTTCTCCTCGAATTCCGTAATTCGCCTGTTCTCATCCGTTATCATGATGCCGAAACGGCTTGCCTCCTCAATCGGAACAGGCATAACCGCAATAGTGACTTCTGCTCCGTTCGCCTTATGAAAGTCCAGCATGACCTCATAATCCATCTTGTAAATATGGTCGCCCGAAAGAATCAGTACATATTCGGGGTTAAAGCTTTCCATATACTCCAGATTCTGATAAATTGCATTCGCCGTACCGGTATACCATTCGCTGTTCCCGCTCTTTTCATACGGCGGCAATACTGTGACACCACCGATATTCCTGTCCAAATCCCAGGGAATACCAATGCCGATATGGGTATTCAGACGGAGGGGCTGATACTGTGTCAGGACACCTACGGTATCTACTCCCGAATTGATACAGTTAGAGAGAGGAAAATCAATGATACGATATTTTCCTCCAAACGCTACAGCAGGCTTTGCTACCTTGGAAGTCAATACTCCCAGTCGGCTGCCCTGTCCACCTGCCAACAACATGGCAATCATTTCTTTCTTAATCATGTCATCACCTCTGTCTAGCCTTCTACCAAAATTTTGTTTTCTTTGGTTTATTTATTATATCATAGTACATATCAAAAGTGAATATTTATTAACAAAATTTTTGTTCTTTTTGCGTTTTTTATGTTCAAATTTGACATACATTTTAACTAATTGCGATATTTTTTGTTTATTACTTCCAATTTCCGGTTCTGTCTGACAGAAAAAGTACCGTCGTTTTCCACATGTTGGCAATTATTCAGCCTCCCGACATTTTCTGTTTGTTTTTTACCATATAAATGTATATAATGTAAGGTAGCGTTGGTGCATACCTGCGCAATCAGCAAAATAGCAAAGAAAGGCAACCTTATGTATCAAATAGACTTTCATCATCCGTGCTCTGTTTATTTTGTCGGTATCGGCGGCGTCAGCATGAGCGGTCTGGCAGAAATTCTGGCGGACGCCGGCTTTCAGGTATCCGGCTCTGACCGTTCCCACAGTGCCCTCACCGATATGTTGGAATCAAGAGGGGTTACCGTATTCTATGGACAAAGAGCAGAAAATATTACAGACGATTTGGACGTGGCTGTGTTTACCAGCGCTATCCATCCCGACAATCCGGAGTATATAGCCGTACACGAAAAAAATATTCCCTGTCTGACCCGCGCCGAGCTTCTCGGGCAGATCATGAAAAATTATGATACTCCCATTGCTGTCAGCGGCACTCACGGAAAAACTACCACTACATCCATGATAAGCGAGATTCTTCTTCAGGCAGATACCGACCCCACGCTTTCCATCGGCGGCATCCTGAAGACTATCGGCGGCAATATCCGCGTGGGCCAGTCCGGTTACTTTGTCACCGAAGCATGCGAGTACACGAACAGTTTTTTAAGCTTTTTCCCTAAAATCGGCATTATATTAAATATAGAAGAAGACCATCTGGATTTCTTTCAGGATTTGGCAGATATCCGCCGTTCCTTCCGCAGATTCGCAGAGCTTCTTCCCGCTGACGGCTGTCTGATTATCAACAATTCCATCGACAACCTGAGCGAAATTACCGAGGGACTGCCCTGCCGCATCCTGACCTTTGGCAACAATTCCTCTGCGGATTATTACCCTTCCGAAATCACCTACGACAATTTCGGGCATCCCGGCTTTCTGCTTCACAGTTCCGGAAAACCAGCCCGCAGGATTACCCTTCAGGTGCCCGGTGAACATAATGTAATGAATGCGCTTGCTGCAGCTGCTCTGGCAGATTTCATCGGTATCAATCCGGAAATCACCGCCGCTGCTCTGCATGGATTTACCGGCGCAGACCGGCGTTTTGAGTACAAGGGAACGATTGGCGGTGTCACAATCATCGATGATTATTCACACCACCCCACGGAAATTGCCGCCGCCCTGAAGGCCGCTGCAAATTACCCCCACAAAACGCTCTGGTGCGTATTCCAGCCCCACACCTACACTCGTACCAAAGCATTTATGAAGGAATTCGCGCAGGCGCTGACTTTGGCTGATAAAATTGTTCTCGCTGATATTTACGCCGCCCGGGAAACCGACCGCCTCGGCATCAGCTCCGAGACGCTGAAGGAGGAAATTGAAGCCCTTGGGCACGAAGCCTTTTATTTCCCTACCTTTGATGAAATTGAAAATTTCTTATTGGAAAATTGCATAAACGGAGATTTGTTGATAACTATGGGCGCAGGCGATGTCCTAAAAATCGGCGAAAATCTTCTCGGAATCTAGTTTTCCACATTATCCACAGGTTTGCTTTCAGGCAATGCATTTCCAACCTGTGGATATTTTATTTTTTTATGTGGATAATTTTTTGTCGACTTCTGTCACGAAATACCAATATTTCAGCACTTTATTTTTTCACTTTTTTCCTATCCACATTTTCCACATTTTCCACATTTTATGCCATTTTAAAGGGGCTCACACCTTTCGGAAAATTGACTATTTCTTTTTCGAAACCCTTATGCTATACTGGGTCTACTGCGTGGGGTTTCCTACGCACGGATTCATTTAAAGAGGGAAGTGTTATTTATGGCACGTTTGACAATTTATAAGGATAATCAGGTGGATTCCACTGTTGTGCCCAATCTTTTTATCGACGAATATATGAAAGATGCAAACGACGCGCAGGTGAAGGTCTATCTTTATCTTCTTCGCATGATGAACGCCCATCAGGCTACCAGTGTGTCTGATATTGCGGACAAGTTCAATCACACGGAAAAGGATGTCATCCGTGCTCTGAAATATTGGGAGAAGCAGCAGCTTCTTGACCTGGATTTTGACCGGGACAAGACTCTGGTCGGTATACATATGCGTGACCTGGAGGATTCCTCCCGTTCTGACAGCAGCAGCGAGCAGGCATCTTCTTTCGTACCCCTGCCCTCCGCTCCGGCTGCCAAAACAAGCAGGATGGCCCCTGCCGCTGTTCTGCCCGAACCGGAAGAGCAGTCCACACCCGCCTTTGTGAAGCCTGTTTATTCTGCCGAGCAGCTGCGGGAATTCAAAAATCGCCAAAGTACTGCTCAGCTTTTGTTTATTGCAGAGACCTATATCGGAAAGCCTTTGACTCCTGCCGAAATGAAAGCTATTCTTTTCTTTACGGACGAGCTGCATTTCTCCGATGACCTGATTGACTATCTGCTGCAGTACTGCGTAGACAGAGGAAAGAAGGATTTTAAATATATAGAAAAGGTTGCCATCAGCTGGGCAGAGCAGGGTATTGTCACACCTGAGCAGGCGCAGAAAGCCGGCAGCAGATACAGCAAGGATGTCTATGATATTGTAAAGGCTCTGGGAAGCAGCAACATGCCCACAGAAGCAGAGCTCGGTTACATAACGCGTTGGACAGTCGATTATGCCTTCTCCAAGGACATTATTCTGGAGGCATGCCAGCGCACGGTTCTCGCCGTAAATTCCAACCGCTTCAAGTATGCCGATGCCCTTCTGAAGAGCTGGCACGACCAGAATGTTCATCAGAAGTCGGACATTCTGAAAATAGACGAAGCATATCGCCAGAAAAAGAAAAATCCGGCTTCCACTCCAAGGCAGTATGCCAACCGTTTTAATCAGTTTGCGCAGAACACCTATGATTTTGATGCTCTGGAAAAAGAATTGTTAAGCAACTAATCCAAAGGAGAATTACCGTGGCACTCAGCAACGCTCAATACGAAACCATTATACGGGGCTACGAAAAAACCCGGGACAACAACCGCTACCTTCTGGACGCCAGACGCAGGGAGGTCTACGCTGCAGTTCCCGGTTATCAGGAACTGGAAGAATCCGTGAGTACGCTTTCCGTCTCGGCCGCCCGGCTGATGCTGTCCGGGGATGACAGTGCTGCAGACAGACTTCACGACCAGCTGGCACAGTTGAAAACCAAACGCCGCAATCTCCTTATATCCGCAGGTTTTTCTCCCGACTACCTGGAACCAATTTATACATGTCCCGACTGTCTGGATACCGGCTACATTACCACAGGAAACGGAGCAAAGGCAAAATGCCACTGTTTCCGCAGGCAGGAGCTCTCCATTCTCTATTCGCAATCTAATATACAGGAAATGATTGAAAGAGAGAATTTCTCCACGCTTTCCTACGAATACTATCAGGGAGAGGATTTGCAGCATTTCAAAGCTGCCGTAGCCCTAAGTCAAAAATTTGTACAAAACTTCAAACAAGACTACCATAATCTCTTTTTTTATGGTACAGTAGGAACCGGAAAGAGTTTTCTATCGGGATGCATTGCAAAAGAGCTTCTGCAGACCGGCTGTTCTGTCATCTATTTCAGTGCTTCCGGTTTGTTTGATACGCTTGCACGCTATTCCTTCGACGCAAAGGCAAAGGAATCCCTTCAGGCCTTTTACGAGGATTTGTACAGCTGTGAGCTTCTCATTATCGATGATCTCGGAACTGAAGTCACCAACACTTTTGTAACCTCGCAGCTTTTTTCCTGCCTGAGTGAGCGTGCTCTGCGCAGAAAATCCATTATTATTTCCACCAATTTAAGTCTGGAGGAGCTGCGTGACCGCTATTCCGACCGAATCTTCTCCCGGATTACGACCGGCTTTGACCTTTGCAAGCTGACCGGACCGGATATACGCATCTATAAGAAACGTCAGGCTAAAAACTAAAAAGAGAGGACATTTTCATGGGCAACCGCGAAGAAAAAAGAAACCTGGAAACCATTCCCGTCGGTTCTTTGGGGATGATTGCACTGGAAGGCTGTAAGCCTCTGGGCGAGAAAGTAGACCAATACCTTGTAAAGTGGAGGGCAGAGAGAGAAAGCGAGCATAAAGATTCTCTGGCTTTTGCCGGTTACCAGCGCGATTCGTATCTATTGAACGCCAAGGTTCCCCGCTTTGGTTCCGGAGAGGCCAAAGGCATGATTCTGGAATCTGTCCGCGGAACTGATCTCTATCTGCTGGTAGATGTATGTAATTACTCTCTGACTTATTCTCTCTGCGGTCACGAGAACCATATGTCTCCCGACGACCACTATCAGGATTTAAAACGCGTCATCGCAGCCGTGGGCGGAAAAGCCAGACGAATCACCGTCATCATGCCTTTCCTCTATGAAAGCCGTCAGCACAAGAGAACTGCAAGAGAATCTCTGGATTGTGCACTGGCTTTACAGGAGTTGGTGCAGATGGGTGTTGATAACATTATCACCTTTGATGCTCACGATCCCAGAGTACAGAATGCGATTCCCCTCCACGGTTTTGAAACCGTACAGCCCGCCTATCAGTTTATCAAGGGTCTGCTTCGCAACGTGAATGATTTAAAGATTGACTCCGATCACATGATGGTTATCAGCCCCGACGAGGGCGGCATGAGCCGTGCTATCTATATTGCCAATGTACTCGGTCTGGATATGGGTATGTTTTACAAACGGCGTGACTACACCAGAATCGTAAACGGACGTAACCCTATTGTTGCCCATGAATTTCTGGGTACAAGTGTAGAAGGCAAGGACATGATTATCATTGATGATATGATTTCCTCCGGTGAGAGTGTTCTGGAGGTTGCCGCAGCTCTTAAGGAGCGCAAGGCCAACAAGATTTTTGTCTGCGCCACCTTCGGTCTGTTTACCAGTGGCCTTGACAAATTCGACAAGGCCTTTGAGGATGGCATCATCGATAAGGTTCTGACCACAAACCTGATTTACCAGACTCCCGATTTACTGCAGAGAGAATGGTATATCAACTGTGACATGAGCAAATATATCGCATACATTATCGATACTCTGAATCATGATTCCTCTATCAGTGATTTGCTGAATCCCAATGAGCGAATCCAGAATATCGTCGCCAAATATAAAAAAGGTGAATTATAAACCCTGCGTGCTGTCAGATGCTGCGGTTTTTCCAAAAAAGAACTGCCTGACCGGTATCCTGTCCGGAAAGGCAGTTTTTTTCTGGCAGTTTTTGTCTGGCAATTCTGTTTTATCAGTATATGTTCAACAGCCTTGCAGCATTTTTATAAAAAATCTGTTCTCTCTCAGACTCCTTGATTTCTTCTCCATACACCGCTTCCACATACATTCGGGGATTGCAGATAGGATAATCCGTACCGAACAGGATTCTTTCCGCTCCGACCTTCTGTACCAGATATTTCAGCATGCCAAACCGGAACAATCCCGTCCCAGACAAGTCAAGGCACAGATTGGGATGTGCTTTCAGCATGTCCGGCCATGCATAAACCCGCTCTCTGTCTCCCGGATGCGCCGCAACAAAGGTAATGCCCGGATGATTCTCCAGCATTTTGTTCATATTATAGTCGAAGGTCGTATGATAAGAGCAAATCATATGGTACTGCTCCGCCGCATCCATTATTTCCATCCAGTTTTTCTCTTCAAACTCACCCCAGGCATGCATGTACGGAACCAGTTCTCCAATCAGATGCACGCCCTGACTGTGCATAAATTCTATTTCATCACAGGACTCTCTGACAAATGCGGGGTGGATATGAAATCCCGGCGTATAATACTCTCCCAGCACTTCCCTCAGTCTGAGTGCTTCCCGGTTCAAGGCTTTCAGGCTTTCGAACCCATCCGGCTGGTACTCCAAATTCAAAACGCTGCCGCAGATGTGCGTAATTCCCGCATCCGTCAGCTGTCTCTTCAAGGTTGACGCATCTGCCTCATAGCTTTCCGGATACATACTCAGGCTGTACTTGGGTTTGTCAAAGGGATGAACATGAAAATCAATTATTTTTTCCATAATACGCTGTACTCCTCTGCATTTTTTATCACGCTCTGTTCAAGATTCGCCTCATCATGGCTTCTTTCCTTCTCCTTTGCAGGACTATCGCGCTGCCCGCAGCACCAGTACCCAGTCGTTCGCCTTGTCTTTTCTCGCCACGGGACTCGCCAACCATTTTTTTACCCCCTGCAAAGTGGTAATATAGCTGTATGTACCATCCTGCGGGTTCATCCAGTACGCATCCATGGGTTTGTCCATATACTTTTCCAGGTTTAGCAGAAATTCGTCTCCATTGTAGTCATAGCAGAAGACATAATCTTCTCCTGCGAACACAGCAATCCGGTGATACCTTTCCTTCTGTCCGAACAGAAGCAGACTGTCGTCCGCCCTTCCATTCACAAAATCCACGCTTTCCATCAGTTCCTTCAGATAGCGAACCTGTGCAGAACCGGGATGATGCAACGCATCCTGCCAACTCTCACGGACTCCGTAGGCCCCTTTACCTTCATTTTCGGTATAGAATTGCATGATTGCATTACTTCCGTAAGTATGTCCGGCCGCACCGGCAAATACAGACCAGTACGCATAGCGTCTCACATCCCATTCCTCCCAGTAGGGATTTCTGGGATTATGCAGTCCCTGAGGAATGCCTTCATAGGAGGGTTCCCCGTCCAAAGTGGGCTTCATGGTGCCATACGAGAAATCGCGTTCTACATATTTCCAGCTGTCCTCACCAAAGAAGGTTTCCCTGCCTGCGTTATCATCCCACTCACCCAGGGATGCCTGATCGTATCTTCTGTGGCCGGATTGAAACATGTTAAAATCGAGCCACTCCTCCTCGTGAAACCACAAAGAAGAGGAAGTTCTCCCAAAGGGATGATAAGTAATCAGTCGTTCAGGATTATGTTTTTTGAAAATCTCCGCTTCTCTCCGAAACACTTCAGGGCCTGCATCTCCACGTACATCTCCGCCCAGAATCCAGATGATGTTGGGACGTTTTTCAAAGCGGCTTCCCAAAAATTCCGCATACTCTTCTATATTCTTTTTATTCAGGATGCCATCCTTCACCAGAGAGCCCCACGCCGGCAGCAGCCCCAGATAAAGCCCCATTTCCTGCGCCATGTCCAGGGCTTTCTCCACAAACTCCCAGTATGCCTTTTCCGTTACATTCTTCATTCCGGGAGCAAGTGAGCAGCCGCTCTCCGATACCCCGGGCAAAGTATGCACCAGAACCGTCTGTATCACATTGTAGCCCTTCTCCTTCCGGTTTCTGAGATAGGTTCTCATATCTTCTTCATCCAGCTTCTGGAGCATCAGCCATGCAGTATCTCCCAGCCAGAAGAAGGGCGTAGCTCCCTCCATGAAGTATCTGCCGTTTTCGCTGATGCGCAAAGGTTCCTTCTCCCACTTTTCCATCTTAGTTTTTCCTCACTCCATCTGTATTTGCATTCCCATACTGTAAATATCATATCAAAAGTTGTGTCATATGCAAATACTCTTTTTATTGTCAACCTTATAAATATTGTAGTTGACAATTTACTTCATATGCATTATACTTCCTAATTGTCACCCCGGAGTTTTGCCCGGTTTACAATTTTATAAAATACATAGCGAGGTACAAAATATGAGTAACGAAGTTGTTGCAGTAAAACCGAAATTCAATGTAAAGCAATTGGCGCTCGTCGGCTTGATGGCCGCTGTTATCTGTGTATTGGGGCCTCTCGCCCTGAACATTCCCGTCAGCCCCGTCCCCATTTCCCTGGGTACTCTGGCAATCTATTTTGTAATGTCTGTCCTTGGCATGAAGCTGGGAACCTTAAGTGTTGTCATTTACATTCTACTTGGTCTTGTAGGAGTTCCAGTATTTGCCAGTTTTACCGCCGGTCCCGGAAAACTGTTTGGCCCTACCGGCGGATACATTATCGGCTATATCTTTATGGCTCTGATTTGCGGTTTCTTCGTAGATAAATTCGACCAGAAGCTGCCGCTTTATTTTCTCGGCATGATTCTCGGTACTGCAGTCTGCTATCTGTTCGGTACCATCTGGTTGGGCTATCAGTTGGAGAAAACCTTCATTGAAGCTCTTGCTCTGGGCGTTCTTCCCTACATTCCCGGCGATCTCATAAAGCTGATTATCGCCATGGCAGTAGGATTTCAGGTAAGGAAAAGGCTATTGAAGGCAGGGCTGCTCTAAAATTTTGCAATTCAAGCCCCAAAGTGCCGACATCGGAATTCCGATGTCGGCGCTTTTGTTTCTGCATTCCTTATTTTCTGTTTTTCTCAGCCGGTAAATCTATCATATAGCTTTCCTTCCACAACATTACCTTCCAGATTGTACATAGTAATCTCTCCGCAATTTGTGGGAAATACCACCACAAAAGGCTTATTCGGATCAATTTCGACCACCTGCGTCATCACACTATTATCTGCCACAATCCTGCTGATGCCGTCCGCATTCATGGACAGCAGCACCGTTCCCCTATCCTCATAAATAATTTCCTGTACCCCATCCGAAATATACGGGCCTATGCCGCCCTCCCG
This sequence comes from Acetatifactor sp., assembly GCA_051877795.1. Classification (GTDB taxonomy): domain Bacteria; phylum Bacillota; class Clostridia; order Lachnospirales; family Lachnospiraceae; genus Acetatifactor. The sequence continues at coordinate 24,599 of JBJEJG010000097.1, read as the reverse complement.
AAAGAAGTACCCGAAGGAAAAACCTTCCCGGTTTAAATAAACAGCATAGGTATAATCGTCCCTCTCCGGGCTGTAAAGGAGCATAGCGCCCATATCTTCATTCACTGCCTGCGCCAGTTCCCAGCCACTGTCTATATTCATGGCTCTTCGTATGTCCTTTTCCATCCCTTGCTTTGACACTCCAAAAACATCTGCCTGCCACAAAATCCACACTGCCAACAGCACAATAATGCATCCTCCAAGAAGTATCCAGCCCTTTTCCGTTTTTTTCTTTTCCATTTTTATCACCTCTGCCTCCCGTCAAAGTAAAATCTGTTTTGAAAGCTATTTTATCATGCTTGTTATACTGACCGCGCTCTGGCTTGGATATGCAAGCAGAAGCAAAGTCATCCTGCTAAAGCCGAGTTAAAATTAATCTTGTCTTGACATTCTCCCCGTTTTCAGTATAATAGCCTTTGGAAAATCCTAATAAGCACTATCACACAATACAGGCTGTTGGTTCTTTCCAAAATGCCCGGTGAGTTCGAGACCTTCCTCACCTCAGTCTGAAACCTAAATGTTCCAGACTGTCGCGGTGCTCGTCGAGTTTCCGTTTATGCAAGCATAACGGAATTTCTCCTCGCTACCCGCGCAAAAACAAAACTAAAGGAGAAAAAAAATGAATAAGAAAGTGCTCTTTATCGCTCACGCAGCTGTAATCGCTGCTCTTTATGTTGTGCTGACTTTTGTCGCCAACGCCTTCGGTCTGGCAAATTATGCCGTTCAGGTTCGCTTCTCGGAAGCTCTGACTATTTTACCCTTTTTCACACCTGCTGCCATACCCGGTCTGACACTCGGCTGCCTGTTGTCCAATATTCTGACCGGTTGCGCCCTGCCTGATATCATTTTCGGCACTCTGGCAACCCTGATTGGAGCTGTCGGCACGTATCTGCTACGCAGGAACAAATGGCTTGCCCCGATTCCCCCCATCGTGGCAAACACCATTATTGTACCCTTTGTTCTTCTATATGCTTACGAAATCCGCCCTCTGTGGCTGTCCTTCCTTACCGTCGGCGCAGGCGAAATTATTTCCTGTGGCATCCTCGGGATTATTTTACTGAATGTATTGAACAAGTACAAAAAACAACTTTTCCCTGTGACTGAATAAACGCAGAATAAAATAACTTGAAGTTTACCGCGTTCAGGAAAAGGAAATGACTGCTTCGCAGTCGCTTCCTTTTCACTTGAGCGCAATAAACTTCATTTCTCCTGTCTCTACTGGTTCTTTCTAGTATAGGTAATAAAGCAATTCCCATTTTCTTCAAACCACTCCGTAGAGTCATTCATACCTTTTTTATATAGCGTACCAGTGGAAGGCTCCATAATTACCACATTATACTCATTGAAGCCGGTCACCAGCACAGCCTCCCCGTTTTCCAGAAGCGCCAGCACCGGAATGTCCTGATTCACATAGTAAAGCATGGCATCCAGGCTGCAGCCTGTCATATCCAGAATCTGCGCGTCCTCCAGATTATCCTCCAGAATCTCCATGACAGTCATCCCCTGTCCCAACAGGTACTCGGAATTTCGCACCAGGCCTTCAAACTGAAAAATAGTATCCAGGCAGACCGCCAGACTGTTCTTCTCCTCTGTAACGGCTGTTTCCTTAATCGCCATAATCTGATTCTTTGTGGCACGGTTGCCCCGCAGCCAGATACAGTCTCCGCTTCCATCCACCACGACGCCTGCCTCCTCATAGGCCAGATTTACAGCTCCTGCCGGAGAAGTAAAAATGCCGTCCACACCATAAGGACCATATACGTAATAGCGGTTCTCCACATCTCCTTCCGGTAACTGAAGCTCCCTGCCGCCTTCAAATACAACCTCCTTAGGAGTCAATATTTTGATGGTTTTGCCGTCAATGACACTTCTGGTCTTAATCTCCACATACCTCTCGTAAATATCTATGTCCGCCGTCACAATCGTATTTTTCCCGGTTTCTGCCTCCATATTATTGGTAATATGATCCTGACTTGTTTCACGATATCCGCCGCTCTCCGGACGCTCCAGACGGTTCAGCGTAATCTGGTTATCCTCCACCAGACAGGACTCAATATAAATGCCGTCCTGTCTGTACTCCTTCAGTACCTCGCCCGCAGAATTGCAAATACATACTTTGTACATGGGAAAAAATATCCTTCCGGAATTCTCCTGAATAATATCCTCTTTCCTTGCCACTCCGTAAATAATATCCTCGTCCATAAAACCCAACGGTCTTATTGCCTCATTCTCCGACACGGGCACATAATGAATGGTATCACTTGTCAGGTTTCGAATGTTCAGCACAGAGCTTCGATAATTGTCCTCTCCCTCCGGCCATACCAGAATTCTATGGTCATCCGATACCTTCAGGTTCTCGTCCTGTGTAATATTAATAATAGCCGTGCAGGTTCTCTCGACCAGATTGATGCTGTATACAGTATTGTTCAATTCCAGATATAATTTCTGCTCCCGATTCAGATAAAGCAGCTGTTCCATCTCTGCAGCCAGCACAGAGTACGTTTTCGTATAAGGGATATAAACGAGTTCCTCTATGGTGTTCAAAGCACTGTTATAGGTATACAGTTGAATGCCGACTTCCCCTTCATGCCGCCCACGATTCATATAACCATACAGGGCAAACTGGACATTTCCGCCCTCATCCACATCCAGTATCTTAATATTGTGATGCCGATACAGCGTTCTGGCATCCGCATTATCCACATCATAAAAGCTGAAAATCACGGTCAGTTTATTTGCTGTCACGTCATAACTGAAAAGCCTGTTTGCCACTTCAAATACTACAATATTACCATCTTCGCTCTCAACCATGGGAACATCTGTCTCTGTAATCCCCAGCAGAATCTTGTCGTTGGCATACATCTCGTCAGCATTCGGAATCTGGGTCATTGTTCTCTCATAATCCAGCAAATACATTCTTTCCGAGGTATAGCGAACTCGGTAATGCTCCTCTACCATATAATAGGTAGTTTCCTTGTTCTCTGAGGTAGAAACCACGTAATCCATCAGGAAGGAGGCCGTCTGACTTGCTACCTCCGTCAAATACAGCACAGGCTCTGTGACCTCCTTCACATTCAAATCACCCCAGGTAATTTGGCGAAAGCTGCTGTGGATATTGACCTTATGGAAGGAACTGTTGTCCTCCAGCTTGGAGTTTGTTTCCAGATATTTGGTCAGTTCCCTGGCCGCTTCCCTGTCGTAAAGCCTCTGGTGAAAATCTGTCACATAATCTATCTTTTCCGGTGTATGAAGATTATCACTCCAAACAACTCTTGTATAGTAGTAAATTTCCCTTGTCCCATCCAGCTCCAGAAGAATGGTAAGAGAATAATCCGTATCCTTCTCAATGAGATCCTTCAAGGCAATGGTTCCCCGAATTCTGTCTTCCTGTTTTTGCACATCTGTGATTTCCGTATCCTCAATAAGCCGGGCACCGTCAGCACTCCTCAGTTCAATCCCGGCTCCGGTAATATCCCTGCCAAAAGTGTCTATCACAAATTCTGCCTCACGACTCTCTCCCAGGACCGTCACCGTATCCCTCTGAAAAGCCACATCCATTCGTTCGCTGTAGCCATGCAGCTGATTATATTCCACTCCCTCCAGTTCCATGGTCACAAGCGGAAAAGTAGCCGGCGCCATTACCATAGTAAGATTGTCATGATCCTTATTCATAATTTTGCCGATGATAAAAAGTGCCAGCACAAAGGTAGCCAAAAACACCGCCAGCTTAATCACGCTTTTTTTCATAACAGCTCCTTCAATGTAGGATTAACCTGTAAAAATTCTGTCACCTTTTCAATAGAGGATGTCCTGCCTGCAGGGCGCATCCCTTTTCCCTTTACCGCCCGAATCAGCAGATTCTTTGGCGTGTGCTCCATATCAATAAATTCCAGAATCTGTGTGTCATAACCCTGCTGCTCCAGCAGATTTGCCCGAAGCGCATCCGTAATCAAGGCCGACATTCGCTCCTTAATGAAACCATATTTCAATATGGGAGCAAGAGTATCGCAGTGAATCTGGCTGTTAAGCTCATGCTGACAGCAGGGCACCGCCATAATGACTGCCGCTCCCCATTTCACTGCCTTCTCCAGGGCATAATCCGTGGCTTTATCGCAGGCGTGAAGGGACACCACCATGTCTACCGCATCAGCACCTTCGTAGTTCTGGATATCTCCCTGTTCGAAGTGCAGTTTATCATAATGGAGCTGCGATGCAAGCTCATTACAATGTTCAATAACTTCTGTCTTCAGGTCAAGCCCGGTGACCTGAATATCTCTTCCCTGCAGCTTGTGCAGATAATAATACATTGCAAAGGTCAGATAGGATTTGCCGCAGCCAAAATCAATGATGCGAATGGTCCTGTCTGTTGGAAGCTCCTCCAGCACATCCTCAATAAATTCCAGATACCGGTTAATCTGGCGGAACTTGTCATATCGCGCCCTTGCAATGTGTCCATCCGGAGTCTGTACTCCAAGCCCTATCAGGAAATCCACAGGAGCACCCTCCTGTAAGATGTACTGCTTGGCACGGTTATGAGCAAGATTCCTCTCCGGCTTATCTCCCCTATCGTTTCCCATGTTCTTTCTTCGTTTCACAGTAACAGTTCCCTTTTTGCTCACAAGAACAGTGACTGTCTCTCCGGAACATTTCAGCTCCGCCTGACGGAACAGGTCCGCCATATATTCTGTCAGCTTCTCTGCCTGTTCCTCTGCCGTGCGGTTTGCATGGAACACCTGAGTACCTCTGTACAGGGTCTCCTGAAATTTCAGCTCGTCCTTAATCAACACAGGGCGGATTTTAACCTTTGCCGCCCTTTCAGCATCTCTCGTGTTGCTGAGCACTATCTGTATCAGTTCCCGGTTCAACACCTGTCCGAATACTTCCCTTATTTGATTCTTCTCAGAAAATTCTTGCACGTTTGCCGCCATGCCTCCGCTTATATATCTCATTAAACAGAAGAATTTGTACCATTTCTTCCGTAGGTGTATTTTCCTCTTTGTTCTCTTTCTGTAATATCTGACTGATACTCAGAGCCAGATGACGCATACTGTATCTGTCAGGATATTCATCATAAATCATACTGCCCTCATAATCCGACTTATCCAGAATCTCGGCAATTCTGCGCTGGAAGCGCTTTATCGCATCAGGATATAATTGCTGCAGATACTCCAGATCCCTCAGGCAAAGTTCCTCCTGTCCCGGACCATAATATCCCGGATACGCCATATAAAAAGGAAGGGGCCCACTCCAGCCCCTTACTTGCGTTTCTGACAGTGGCTGCAACAGTTTAGAATGAAATTCCATATATGCTCCTGATAAACTTTCTTTTTTACAACATATGCTTCTTTCATTCCGATTGTTACAGCCATGTCACAATTATCGTAAAACCTGTATACGCGCCATTGCCCTCTGCAATGCAGTTTCAGCTCTGGCTATGTCTGTCTCGGGAGTCCGGCTGCGCAGTCTCTCCTCGGCGCGTTCTCTCGCTGCTGCCGCACGCTCCGCGTCAATCTCCTCAGGCCACTCAATAATTTCAGCCAGAATTGTTACACTGTCCGGAAGGATTTCGGCAAACCCCGCATGAAGTGCCGCCACCTTATCTCCTTCAGCCTCCGTAATGTCCAGAATACCCGGCTTAACAATTACCGTCAGCGGTACATGCCCGGGCAGTACGCCGATTTCTCCCTCAGTGGTATTGAACTCTACCATTTCTACCATATTTTCGTAAAATACCCTGTCAGGTGTGATAATGCGCAGAAGAAAGCTGTTCTTGTCTGCCATAAGCCTTCCTCCTTACTTTTCACATCTCGCTATTACATCATCAATACTTCCTGCATTCAGGAAATAGCTCTCAGGGATATCATCGTGCCTGCCCTCCAGAATCTCCTTAAAGCCACGGATTGTCTCATTAATCGGCACATACTTTCCTTCCAGACCTGTAAACTGGCCTGCAACGAAGAAGGGCTGGGAAAGGAATCTCTGTACCTTACGGGCACGGGATACCACCAGCTTATCCTCCTCGGAAAGCTCATCCATACCCAGAATGGCAATGATATCCTGCAGCTCCTTATATCGCTGCAAAATCTCCTGCACACCGCGGGCCGTCTTATAGTGCTCCTCTCCTACGACTCTGGGATCCAGAATACGGGAAGTGGATTCCAGTGGATCCACTGCGGGATAAATACCAAGCTCCACAATCGAACGGGACAGCACGGTAGTTGCATCCAGATGAGCGAAGGTGGTTGCCGGTGCAGGGTCAGTCAGGTCATCCGCCGGCACATATACTGCCTGAACAGAGGTAATGGAACCGTTCTTCGTGGAAGTAATACGCTCCTGAAGCGCACCCATTTCCGTCTGCAACGTAGGCTGATAGCCTACTGCGGAAGGCATACGTCCCAGCAGAGCGGAAACCTCACTACCTGCCTGGGTAAATCGGAAAATATTGTCGATGAACAGCAGCACATCCTTGCCGCCCTTGTCACGGAAATACTCTGCCATGGTCAGACCGGTCAGGCCGACTCTCATTCTTGCTCCCGGGGGTTCATTCATCTGACCGAATACCATGGTGGTTTTATCAATAACACCGGATTCCGTCATCTCATGATAAAGGTCGTTACCCTCACGGGTACGCTCGCCTACACCGGTAAATACGGAGTAACCGCCATGCTCTGTGGCAATGTTACGAATCAACTCCTGAATCAGAACGGTCTTTCCTACGCCTGCACCGCCGAACAAACCAATCTTACCACCTTTCTGGTAAGGACAGAGCAGGTCTACAACCTTAATTCCGGTTTCCAACAGTTCTGTCTCCGTAGACTGCTCCTCAAACTTCGGCGCAGGTCTGTGGATTGGCTCGTAGGTCACTCCCTCAGGAGCCGGCTTGTTATCTATCGGCTGCCCCAAAACATTGAAAATACGTCCCAGAGTCTTTTCACCTACGGGAACGGAGATGGGCGCGCCGGTTGCAACTGCTTCCATACCTCTCCTGAGACCATCGGTGCTGCCCATGGCAATACATCTCACAGTGTCATCTCCCAGATGCTGGGAAACTTCCACGGTAAGCTCACCGCCGTCTGTGGTAGGGATGCGAATTGCTTCGTTAATCTCGGGCAGCTTACCCTCGTCAAAGCGGATATCAAGTACCGCACCGACAACCTGGGTAACCTTACCCCTGTTCTCTCCTGCCATTTCTACCTCTTTCCTGCCTGATAATAGGCACATTATTTCAGGGAATCGCAACGCGATTCCTTTAGCCCAGAGCTTCCGCTCCGGCTATAATTTCTGTCAGTTCCTGTGTAATGGAGCCCTGACGGGCTCTGTTATACTTCAGCGCCAAATCGCTTATCATTTCTTCCGCATTGCTGGTTGCACTATCCATTGCCTGCATACGGGCACCATTCTCACTTGCCACGGATTCCATCAGCGCACCATAGATGAGGCTGGTTATATACTTGGGTATAATCAAATCCAGCGCTTCCACGTCCTCCGGTTCAAAGTTCATAATCGCCTCCGCTCCGCCGGACTCTTTCTGCTCCCCGGCTTCCACGGGAAGAAGCTTTAAAAGCGTAGGCACATGGCTCACCGTATTCTTGAACGCAGTATAGGCAAGATAAATCTCTCCTACCTCACCATCCGCAAATGACTGCAGGAGCTCTGCTGAAAGTGCCATAGCATCTGTATAGGCGGGACTCTCAACAATGTCATTATTGCATTCCTTTACTTCATAGCCGTAGCGCACAAAGGCTTCACGCCCCTTATTACCGATGGTGTAGATTACCAAATCTTCCTTCTTCCACTCGGGATGCCGGGTAATGAGCTTTACCACATTGGAATTGTAGCCCCCCGCCAGTCCTCTGTTGGAGGTAATGGCAATGACTGCCTTTTTCACGGAATCCTCCGGATTCCGTGCGGCACCGGATGTCAGATATCTGTGCTCGATATGGCCGACACGCTTCAGAATACTGTTCACGGTATCGTACATACAGGAAAAGTAATCTCTGGAATGCTCTGCATTTGCTCTGGCACGCTGCAGTTTAACGGTCGATACCAGCTTCATAGCCTTTGTAATCTGCTGGGTACCCTGAATACTGCTCTTGCGGCGCTTTATATCACGCATTGATGCCATATTCTAGTCTCCTTGCTTACTTTACGGAGACAGTCCGAAAAAGCCTCAGTCTGTCTCTATGCTGTTGCAAACTGCTTTTTGAAGTCCTCAATTGCAGCCCTAAGTTTTCCTTCCGTCTCATCGGAAATCACCTTTTCAGCTGCAATGGCAGCGGGAATCTCCGGGTATTTGGTATCCAGAAACTCAAAGAATTCACTCTCGAATCTGGTGATATTCTCCACGGGAATATCCAGCAGGTACTTGTGGGTTACCGCATAGATAATGATAACCTGGTACTGCACAGGCATCGGCTTATACTGAGGCTGTTTCAGAACCTCCTTGATACGTTCGCCCTGCGCCAGCTTCTCCTTGGTATCCGCATCCAGCTCTGAGCCAAACTGCGCAAAGGATGCCAGTTCTCTGTACTGAGCCAGCTCCGTACGAATAGGAGCCGCGATTTTCTTCATTGCCTTAATCTGCGCCGCACCACCTACTCGAGAAACGGAAAGGCCCGCATTTACCGCAGGACGGAAGCCTGCATTAAACATCTCTGTCTCCAGATAAATCTGTCCGTCAGTGATGGAAATTACATTGGTAGGAATATATGCGGACACATCACCCGCCTGTGTCTCGATGATGGGAAGTGCCGTCAGGGAACCTCCACCGTACTCGTCGCTCATTCTGGCTGCACGCTCCAGCAGTCTGGAATGCAGATAGAATACATCACCGGGATAAGCCTCACGTCCGGGCGGACGACGAAGCAGCAGGGAAAGTGTACGGTATGCGGTAGCATGCTTGCTCAGGTCATCATACACTACCAGCACATCCTCTCCCTTCTCCATCCACTCCTCACCAATTGCACAGCCTGCATAAGGAGCAATATACTGCAAAGGAGCCAAATCACTCGCCGTGGATACCACAACGGTAGTGTAGGCCATAGCACCGTACTCCTCCAGCGTCTTTACAATATTGGCAATGGTAGAAGCCTTCTGTCCGATTGCCACATAAATACATTTCACATTCTGGCCTTTTTGATTAATGATTGTGTCAATGGCGATTGCCGTCTTTCCGGTCTGACGGTCACCGATAATCAGCTCACGCTGGCCTCTTCCGATGGGAACCATGGCATCAATTGCCTTGATACCTGTCTGCAGGGGAGTATCCACACCCTTTCTGGTGATAACGCCGCTTGCCACACGTTCAATCTTGCGGTAACGGTCGGTCTGAACAGGCCCCTTGCCGTCGATAGGCTGTCCCAGAGCATTTACAACACGTCCCAGTAAAGCATCACCTACAGGGACCTCAACCACTCGACCGGTTGTCCTGACAGTATCGCCTTCGTTGATGTTCTTTGCACTGCCCAGCAGTACAACACCCACGTTATCCTCTTCCAGATTCAGCACCATGCCGTACACTTCGCCGGGGAATTCAAGAAGCTCGCCCTGCATGGCATTTTCCAGTCCATGTACACGAGCGATACCGTCTGCAACCTGAATAACCGTGCCTACATCAGACACGTCCAGCGCAGAGGCATATCTCTTAATCTGATCCTTGATAACTGAACTTATTTCTTCTGGTCTTAAATTCATGGATCTGTCGCACCTTTCTTCCAGCAGGTTATCCCAGCTGGATTTGTAATAATTGTTTTGTTAAGCCGTTCAATTTTGTCCGGATACTGCTGTCCACCACTCTGTCGCCGATACGAATCACCATTCCCCCAATCAGGGAGGCGTCCACGCCAAAGTGCATCTCCATCTTTCTGTATCCGCTTGTCTCCAGCAGTCTGGCCTCCGTTGCGGACTTTTGTGCCGGTGTCAGCTCTACTGCCGTTGTTACATAAGCAATTCCAATCTTCTGCTGCTCTTTTACCCTGTCGGTAAAATATGCAAAGATTGCAGGTAAATCCTTATAGCGTTCCTTGGATATCACCACTTCAAGGAAGCCTTCCAGTTCATTGCTGACACGCCCCTTAAAAACCGTCTCAGCCACCTGGAGCTTTTCCTGCTTGGTAATTCCCGGATGCTTCATCAATGCATCAAACTGAGGATTCTGTGCAAGTATCTCTTCGATACAGTCAATTTCCTCCATCAGCTCCAAAGCCTTGTCAGCTCCCGCTTCCATTGCAATCTCAAACAAGGCCTCACCGTATGTCCTGGATACTAATTTAGCCATGTTTTATCACCCATTTCCTTCAAGGTTTCATCAATCAACTGATTCTGCACGGTGGTATCTATGGAAGCAGACACTACCTTGCCGGCCATAAGGGATGCAACGGAAACTATTTCCTTCTTTACTTCATCAGACATTTTCTGCTTCTCAAGCTCTGCCTCTGTCCGGGCTCTCTCCAGAATTCTGGCAGCCTCCTCCTTCGCCTGAGCAATAATCTGATTCTCATTGTTCAGAGCTTTTCTGCGGGCTTCACCCAGGATGCTCTCTGCTTCCTTGTCGATTTCTCTCAGCTTTGTCTGGTACTCTTCCTTCAGCTTTTCAGCTTCCTCCATATCGCTTTTGGCGCTTTCCAGCTCACCCTGAATTTTTTCCTTACGGTCATTCAGCATTTTTCTGGCCGGATTGAAAAGGAAGCGGCTCATAACAAGGAACAGTACAAAGATTGCAATAATCATCAGACAGGAATCAGCAATCAGCTGCCAGTCCAGGTCAAACAGTCTTGACATGGATGCGCCTTCTGTTAAAAGTATCATTCTCTGCCTCCTTTCTGCCTTTTAATAGCTTTTCGTTACTTAAGGCAGAAGAGGTTTTACGAACAACAGCAGAATTGCAATCAGCAAGCCATACAGACCGGTGGTCTCGGCAACTGCCTGTCCGAGAAGCATGGTGGTTCTGATTTGAGACTGCGCTCCGGGGTTGCGTCCTACTGCTGCAGCTGCATGTCCTGCTGCAATACCCTGTCCAATACCAGGTCCGATACCGGCGATAACCGCCAGACCTGCACCGATTGCCGAGCATCCCAAAATAAAGTTTTCATTGAATTCCATTCTTTTTTCCTCCTGAATTTATAATAGTAGCAAATTATTTTGCCTGTCAGTGCCTTACTCCATCACCGATTTCATTTGAAATGTAGGTCATGGTCAGCATACAGAATACATAGGTTTGAATTGCTCCGGAGAACAAGTCAAAGTACACATGCAGAGCTGCCGGCCAGATTGTCGCAAACCATCCCAACAGTCCATACAGCAGCGCCATCATGGCTGTCCCCGACAATACATTTGCGAACAAACGTAAGGAAAGGGATATTGGAACTGCAATGGTGCTGACAAGGTTAATCGGCACCCAAAGGGGCAACCATTTGGGCAACGGCGAGCACATATCCTCCCAGATTGTCAGCGGCTTCTGATATTTCCACTTATTGATGTGAATCAACGTAAATGTAATCAATGCCAGCGGCAGGGTCACACCATAATCTGCCGTAGGAGGCCTGAGTCCCAAAAGGCCGGAAAAATTGCTTACCAGAATAAAGATAAAGATTGTTCCGATATAGTTATAGTATCTCGGAGCCGACTTTTCCATGGAAGAATCTACCATGGCGTCCAGCTTTTCGACAATCAGTTCTACCACATTCTGAAAACCGCCCGGCACCTCAGCAGCCTTAGCCATGCACCTGTTCGCGGCGATGGCAAAAGCAACCAGAATCAGCATGACAATCAGGATGCACACATGTGATGTTGTTATCCAGACCTGATGTCCGAAGAAAGAATACTGGAATACGCCATGTATCATAAAATCGACATTTTCGCCACCGGATAACAAAATTCCATGTTCCATATTTTCACCTCCTCTTCTCGTATTTTTAGTGCATACCCGGGGGATTATCCGGAAATTGTTTCTTCCCCCTGCGAGACAGCTTCCTCCCCACAGGCCGCATCCTCTCCGGGAATCGCCTGGGGCACGGGGTCCGTCTCATGGAACAGTCTGTTATACAATTTATGAGTAATCGGCTGTAAATAAGCCGTTACCTTCAAGCTCATATACCCCATAAACACAATCAGGGGATTCATGACATCCGTCACTGCAATGATGACCATGATACATACCAGAAACAGATAGCGGAACACATATCCTCTGACAATCATCTTCCGGGTATTTGCGCTGTCTGCCAGGGCTCTGTCAAGCGTTCTTGCCATTTGAATGCTGTTTATGACTGCAAATAGAATTCCAAACCAGAGGCTCTCAGCATACCTGATTTGGTTCTGAACAATACACGCTCCTACAATCTGGCAGACAATTCCCGTAAAAAGTATCCCGGTATGCATTTCAAGGAGCGTCCTGTCTGTCTTTTTCAGAAGTTTTATCATTTTTCCCGTCTTCTTCTCCATCCATCTGCTTCACCATGCTGTAAACGCCCTGTATGCCGCCCGCAGCACCCAGAAAGAACAGGATTACGGTGATGAATGAGGTTCCCAGTTTTTTATCCAGCCAGATTCCCAGCGCAGTCGTCATGCCTATGGATACAATCATCACAAGTCCCAGCTGGGTAACCAGCGCCAGTGCCTGAAAAGTTTTTTTCTTATCATCTTTGCGTTGCTTCATGTAGTAGATTATACCCATTTTCTCGCAAAATGTCTACCCTGGCACCCTATTAAAAAAATATAAAAAGTACGTTGACTTGAGGAAAATATCGCTGTAGACTTTTTACAAAGTCAGATAGCGTAACAAAGGGAGAAATATGTATGTTAATTCGAATTGCAGAGCCGTCGGATGCAGCAGAATTAGTTGGTATTTATGCACCCTACGTGGAACACACAGCCATCACCTTCGAATACGAGGTTCCTTCCGTAACAGAATTCGAAAACCGGATTCGCTGCACACTGGAAAAATATCCTTATCTGGTTGCGGAAGAAAACGGTATTATCCAGGGATATGCATATACCTCTGCTTTCAAGAGCCGTCCGGCCTATGACTGGTCTGCAGAGACCTCCATCTATGTCCGCGAAGGACAGGGGCATAAAGGCATCGGAAGCCTTCTGTACAGAAAACTGGAAGAGCTTCTCCGCAGACAGCATATCTGTAATCTCTGCGCCTGCATCGCTTATCCGAATCCGGCAAGCATTGCCTTTCATGAAGGTTTTGGTTATCAGACAGTCGCGCACTTTAGCTCTTCCGGCTTCAAACAGGGCGCATGGTATGATATGATATGGATGGAGAAGGAGCTCTGTCCCCACGAAGTGCCCCCCAAACCTTTTATACCCTTTCCGAGGCTGGAAGTATCCGCACAGTCCCTCTGAATTTCACAAGATAACAAAGCCGTCCACGGCAGAATGAGAGCAAAAGAAAAATGGAAATTTCCAAATTATACCGAAAAAGATTTATTCCTGACGAATGTATTCTTTTAAAGGATGATATCATTGTAAAGCAAACCGAAGAAGTGCTTATCACAAAATGGAACACACTAAATCCCAAAACTGAATTTTCTCATGGTTCCTCCTGCTATTTCCTGAAGGAGGGATTGAAGGTCAGCAAAATTTACCGGCACGACGGCTCCCTTCTTCGATGGTACTGCGACATCGTGGATTATTCATATGACCCGGAGAACCGTTCCCTCACCGTCACTGACCTGCTGGCAGATGTCATCATCTATCCCGACGGCAGAATGAAGGTTGTGGATTTAGATGAACTGGCAGAAGCCGCCGAAGAAAATTTCATTACAAAAGAGCAGATGATTTCCTGCCTGCGCAGTCTTAACCATCTGCTCTCCCTGATTTACCGTGATAAATTTGACAGGCTCCAGGCCTATCTTGATAACCTGGGGCTCTGATTCCCCCCTGTCTTTATCCGCTCTCTGCTTCACAATCGCCGGGCACCCGTTTTTTGTCTGACCCGGTCGGCTAATAAAATACATGCCCGCCGATATTGATACCGCTTAAGCCCTCGATCGGCGTTCTGAAATAGACGCAGGTTCCCACATTTGTCACACCGGACATCGCTTCGTCCGCCGCCTTGTAGCAGCTGGCTGTCGCCTTGTTCACTGCAAGTGCCAAATCAAGGCGTCCGCTTGCCACCGGCGAAAACTGTTTGTTCTGATAAATAACACCCACAACAGAGTCAGGATACTTCGAGCTGAGCACCCTGTTAATTACCACGCTGCCTACCGCCAGCTGTCCCGCATAGGGTTCGCCGCCTGCCTCACAGTAGATGAGGTTCGCCAGAAGATATCTGTCTCCCTCCGCAAAGGTTACCTCCGAAATATCGCGCCAGGCCGCATTGGCTGCCGCCTGTGACATGGCGATTTCCTCCGCCAGTTTCTTCTTGAGATATTCCAGATTTTCCTCCTGTTTCTTTATCTCCGCCTCATACTCCAGAGCCTTCTGTTCCGCCTCCGCAATCTCATTCCCATACTTGTCAATCGAGTTGGAAGTCTGGCTGATCAATCCGGAGACCTTGTTCTTCTCTGCTTCCGCCTGAACCTTCAGATTGTCCAGTTCAATTTTCTCCTGCTGAAGTCTTGCTTCTTCTGCCTCAATCAGCTCGCGGTTTTCCGTGTACCGGTCCATCATCCTGCGTTCGTAGGCTGCCACCTTTTCCATATATTCAGCAGCATTGAGGACGTCAGAAAGAGTGCCCTCTTTTAGCAGCGCGTTGACATAGCTGTCCTCCCGGCGCTCATACATCTCACGCACCCTGATTACCATGCACTCATACTGCCACTCCTCCGTAGCCCTGGCCTCCTCCAGCGCTGCCTGAGTGTCCGCAATCTCCTGTTCCTTATCGCGAATCTGCTGTTCCAAATCTTCCAGATTTGCCACTACCTCAGACAGCTGGGTGTTCAGATTATTTAATTCCTTTTTCAGGTTGCTCTGTGCACCTTTTAAGCCATTCAGCTCATCTTCGTTCTGATTTTTTTTGTCTTCCAGTTCCTTCTTTTCCTGCTCCGCCTTATTAATTTCCTGCCACGTAGATGTGGTAGCAGAAGCAACCAGCGGTTCCGTGATTGAAAGATTGTCTCCCGCAGAGGGAAATGTCCCCGCAAGAAGCGTTATGCTCAGTGCCAGCGCCGTTTTTTTCCAGCCCTTCAAACGTTGTAACCTTTCCTTTCTACGCCTATACCTGAATGTGAATCTGCCTTCCGGTTCGGGAATAGGGGACATAGACTACCCCTGCCGCATCAAACATCCTTTTTGACGCCCTGTTTGCATCCGAACCCAGATACTTATCGCTGTCATACACCACCGTTTTAATTCCCGCCTGAATAATTGCCTTCGCGCACTCATTACAGGGAAAGAGGGAAACATAAAGCTTGGTCCCCTCCAACGAACCACCGCGGTAATTCAAAATAGCATTCAACTCTCCATGCGTAACAAACGGATACTTTGTCTCAAGAGTCTCTCCCTCTCTTTCCCACGGGAATTCCTCGTCAGAGCACCCTGCCGGGAATCCGTTGTACCCCATGGAAAGAATCTTATTATCACTGCTGACGATGCATGCCCCCACCTGCGTATTCGGGTCCTTGGAACGCATTCCCGACAGATGGGCAACCCCCATAAAATATTCATCCCAGCTGATATAATCCTTTCGTTTTCCCATTTTCCCTCTCTGCTCTGCTGCCGTCAGCAGCCTCCCCTCACACGATTTATTTGGTTCCGAAAATTCTGTCGCCTGCATCACCCAGACCGGGAACGATATAGCCATGGTCATTCAGTTTCTCATCCAGCGCACCCACATACATATCCACATCGGGATGAGCCTTCTTCATTGCTTCGATTCCTTCCGGCGCCGCAATAATGCACATAAAGTGAATATTTTTGCAGCCTTTGTCCTTCAGCATCTGAATTGCCGCCACGGAAGAACCGCCCGTTGCCAGCATGGGGTCTACCACAAATACTTCTCTTTCTGCACAGTCTGCAGGAAGCTTACAGTAGTATTCAACGGGCTTTAAGGTTTCCGGATCTCTGTACAGTCCGATATGCCCTACCTTTGCAGCCGGAATCAGTTCCAGTACACCGTCAACCATGCCGAGGCCGGCGCGCAGGATGGGAACAATCGCCATCTTCTTGCCCTTCAGTTCTTTTACGGTAGCCTTGCAGATAGGTGTCGTGATTTCCACATCATCCAGCTTTAAATCTCTGGTTGCCTCGTAGCAGATCAGCATGGCAATCTCGCTGATTGTCTGTCTGAAATCCTTGGTTCCCGTCTCCTGTCTGCGAATGAAGCCGATTTTGTGCTGAATCAAAGGATGATCCATAATTACTACTTTTGCCATTGTTTTTTCCTCCTGATGGTATATTTTATAAGAATGCCTATTACATTTTCTCGATTAAATCAATTCTTCGCTGATGGCGCTCCTCACCGGAGAACTCCGTTCCCAGGAAGGTATCCGTAATCTCCAGCGCAAGATTCTCTCCCAGAATTCCCGCTCCCATTGCCAGTACATTGGCATCGTTGTGAAGTCTCGTCATCTTTGCGGAAAGCGTGTCGGAGCACAGGGCACAGCGAACACCGGGTATCTTGTTGGCAGAAATACTGATACCGATTCCCGTTGTGCAGATAACGATTCCCTTATCTGCCTTCCCGTCAGCCACTGCCCGGGCAACAGCATGTCCAAACACGGGATAATCGCAGCTTTCCCTGCTGCTGCAGCCCATGTCCTCACACCGGATTCCCTTCTCCTCCAGATGACGGATAACCTTCTGTTTCAGTTCATATCCGCCGTGGTCACTTCCGATTGCTATTTTCATTAATAAAAGCCTCCTCTGTTTCTGAAATTATACGTGTACGACATGATGGCCCGCCGCCTTCAGCAGGCGATTCATAATGGCCTGTCCAAGTCCCTCTGTCTCAAAGCCTTCTGAATAAATTTTTGTTACCTGTTCATCGTCAAACTGCCGCAGAATTGTGTAAAGATTTCTTGCGATACCATCTTCCTCACTGCGGCTGCCGATACATTTTACGGAATCCGCCCGATACTGTTCCAAAAGCTCACTCGTGCCGATAATACCCGTTTTTTCCCCCGCCGCATTGTCTTCTGCAGTATGCTCGTTAATATAGGAAATGACCCGTTCGGGGGCACCCTCCACGATAACAAGATCTCCCTTTGGCGCATAATGGCGGTATTTCATACCCGGTGCCTTGGGAGCCTGCCCGCTGTCCGCCCGAATGGTCGTAACATCCACGTCAACTGCACCGAGAACATCATCCAGCATTTCCCTCGTAATATAACCGGGCCGCAGAATCTGCGGCGGCTGTACCGTACAGTCCACAATCGTGGATTCCAGTCCGATTTCGCTGTCTCCGCCGTCTATAATCATCTCAATCCGTCCGCGCATATCCTCCATCACATATTTTATGGATGTTGGACTTGGTTTTCCCGAAAGGTTTGCACTGGGTGCCGCCACAAACCCTCCGCTGTATGCAATCAGTTTCTGCGCAATTTTGTCCGAAGGGAATCGCACCGCCACGGTGTCAAGTCCGCCGGTGGTCTCATAGGGAACCTGTGCCGATTTGGGTAATATCATGGTCAAGGGTCCCGGCCAGAAAGCCTCAGCAATTTTTTCCGCTTCAGGCGAAAGCTGCGGCACAATTCTCATTATATCTTCCAGCCGGCATATATGGACAATCAACGGATTATCCGATGGTCTTCCCTTGGCAGCATAAATCTTCCTGCTGGACTCTTTGTTCAGTGCATCTCCTCCCAGACCATATACCGTTTCCGTAGGGAAGGCAACCAGCCCCCCGTCCCGTATGATTTCTCCGGCCCGGCGCAGAGCCGCATCCTCCTCAGGAGTAAACGTCCCCCCGGCCGGTCTTATTTTAATTATCTTTGTCTCCATATCGTATTTTTCAACGCTTTCTGAAAATCTGCATACTCTAAAGAAGTATATCACATTTTCTCCAAAAGGAAAAGACTACTCACTGAGATTCATTAAGATATTGAAGAATTCCCATATGTATCGCCCATGCTATCTGCTCCTGGTATTCAGAATCACAGAGTTTTTCCGCCTCCTCGCTGTTGGAAAGAAAGCCGCACTCCACAATCACAATGGGAATTCCCGTTTTCTTTAACAGATAATAGCTGTCATTTGCCTTTATCTGACGCTTGTTATCCGGGTCTGCTTTACTTACCAGCTGCTTTTGAATATTCTCCGCCAGTTTTTGCCCGGAGGTGCTTCCTGTATAATAGAAAACCTGTGCACCGTGCACATACTCCTCAGGATAACTGTTCTGGTGGATACTGACAGTAATGTCAGGTTTTGTCTCATCAATCAGCGCAATTCTTTTTTTCATATCCTGTACCTTTTTATTCGCCGCCCCCGAATCATACAGTCCCTCATCCGTTTCCCGTGTCATCACCACATGCACGTCATTTGCCTCCAGATATTTTTTTACCATCCCGGCTATCGCCAGATTAATGTCTTTTTCCTTTGCTCCGTTAATACCTACCTTTCCCGGATCATCCCCGCCATGACCTGCATCAATTACGACACATTTTCCCTTGTCCCCTATTGTTACATTTTTTCCGGTGGCATAGAATATGGTCTCCTTTCCGATATAAATCGCCGATGCCAACAGCAGAACAATCAATAGCGCCGACAACAATCTGTTCTGAAATCTGTCCATTCTTTTCACTTCCTTTTTGTAACATATATATTCTCTTAATTTTTCTTTAAAACTCCCAAAATTGTTGCATTCCTTTTGTTTTTAGTCTAATATGAAACTAAACTCCGAATTATGCAGAAAGCGGATTGATTTTCGGGTTTAATTCTGTATAATGACAGAAAAATCAGACGAGAGGACATCATGAACCGCACAAAGAAAATTTTTTCCATCGTGCTTGCCTGCATTGCAGCTATATGCCTGATTGCTGCCGTCGTGCTTGGCATTCAGCATTTTACAGATGACAGGCGCAGCGAAAATACATTGGAAGCTTTACGCGCTTCCGCAGAATCTGTACAGCACAGCACCGTTACGCCGGAACCCGTTAATACGTCCACTCCGGCTCCTGCGCCGAAGCCCACTGCCACTCCGGCCGCTACTCCGACAGCCACTCCCGTGCCGACAGCAGAACCCGTGGTGAATCCCTACCGTGACAGCTTTCTCGCCAACAAGGACATGGCTGCATGGCTACAGATACCCGGCACCGTTATCGACTATCCGGTCATGTGGACACCGGAAGATGAACAGTATTATCTCTACAGAGATTTTGACGGAAGCGAAAACAAAAACGGCTGCCTGATTCTTGATACTGACAGCTGTCTGGATCCCTTGACGACTAATCTGATTATTCATGGGCATAATATGAAATCGGGAGCCATGTTCGGCACGCTGACAGATTATGAAGAAGAAAGTTTCTGCCGCGAGCACAAAAATATTATTCTCTACACCGAAAACTGTCAGCGAAATTACGAGGTTATTGCCGTGTTCCGTTCTCAGGTTTACAAAAAAACCGATCAGGTATTTAAGTTTTATCAATTCTTTCAGGCAGACACTCAGGAAGAATTTGATGACTTTTATGAAAATATCAAGTCATTGTCTTTATATGACACAGGTGTCACTGCTGAATTTGGAGATTCCTTTCTAACCCTTTCTACCTGCGTTTACCATGTAGAGCAGGGGCGTTTTGTAGTAGTTGCCAAAGAAGTTGAAAACGGTGACGTATATCTGCCGATTCATGAATAGATAAAAAAGGAAAATTTCATAAGGAGGATTTACTATGAAGAAAATCAGAGTACTTGTAACTATGCTGACTGCGGCAGCACTTTTGGTACTGCTTCCCGGAGGCAGCACGCTAAAGGCTGAAGCTGCTGAAGCGAAAAACTACGCCGTCAAATACTGTCCCGATGAGGGTGATGGGGAATGGCGTTATCAGGAGGGTTCCGTTTTTGATGAGGAAGAGGATGATCGCGAGCTTTATTATCTGCTGCAGGATTTAAAGGCGGGTGATAAGATTGCGGTTTACAACGGAGATGCCACCGCACCTGCTCTTGACCTCGGAAGCGTAAAGCTGGGCAATGTAACCATATGTCATACTGCAATGACAGTTGTTCACACCGGAGGTGTTTCCGAATGTTATGTTCTCGCCGCAAGTGCCTGCTCCGTCAGTGGAGACATTGACACTGCACATGTTTATGATGTTGCAACCGCTACATTTGCCGGAAATGTCAACGAGCTGATTGTTACCGCAGAGGGTGAGAGCCTCGGCTCCAATGTTGGCTGCAGCGGCCAGGTAGGTCATCTGTATGCCCGTTCCGATAATTACCACAAAACCTTTTATAATCTCTATAGTTTTGACAAAGATACACTTGATATTTCCGAGGGTCGTCTCAAGACAGACTCCTCTCACTATGAAAAAACCGAGCCGGCTGCTTCCAACACGCAAGCTTCCAACACAGCCGTTGCCACTCCTGCTCCTACTGCAGCCCCTTCCTCCGGTGAGTATGACGATGTGCCCAAGACCGGCGAAGGCAATCTTATTTTCTGGTTCCTCGCTGCATCCGTTCTCTGTTTTACAGGAAGTCTGGTGCTGAGAGAAAAATTAAACTAAACCGGAATGTATCAGCAAAAACGTGTGTCTTATGGCACCACGCAGAAAGAGAACCTGTAGGTGAATTTCACTACAGGTTCTCTTTTATACTATCTTTTCCCTATTCACGAATCTGCATAGGCTTTTACCAGTTCCCATGCACCGCTTGTACCATACCCGAGACGCCATACAGCCACACCGCCAATCTTCTGGGCGCTCATCACATTCAGCTTGATCTTAATGGATTCTTCATCCTCCACCCAAATCTGATAGACGGCATTTCCGCTCTGCCATTCTGCGTAATACTGGCATGTGGTTTCGTCCCACTGAGGTTCAACATTCACCCGCTTCAGGAAATCTGCCACATTGTTCAGCGTGATATACTCATCCGTCACTGTTGTTCCCTCTGTCTTCCAAAGGATTGTATAGAAGGGCAACGCATTAACAACCTTTTCTGCCGGAACCTGTGACAGTGTTTTCTCCAGCCCGTTTGAAACATACTCAATGCTTGCCACGCTTCCGGGATCCCCGCTGCCGTGCCAGTGCTCATCATACCCCATAATTATCACGTAATCAGCAATCTGTCCCTGAATATCCAGTCTGTAGAAATTGTTAAAATGAAAGGGTACATAATTGTCCACTGAAAGAACCAGATTATTTTTCCTGCAGGCCACTGACAGTTCTCTCAAAAATTGTACATAATGCTCTCCGCAGTCCGAGGTCAGACCTTCAAAATCAATATTAACGCCATCCAGTCCCAATGATAGAGAATTGTCCACAATGCTCTGCACCAGACTCTGCCTCTTTGTGGTAGAAGAGAGCACCTGAAGGGTGCTGATATCAGAACCCGTTTCATTCTTATAATTGAAGTTATCCCACACGCCCCAGACCTGCAATCCGTAGTCATGCGCTTTATTAACATATTGAGTTGTCCCAAAGGAACGGAAGCCGCCGTCATTATCGGTGAGGCTGAACCAGGTAGGTGCAATGACATTGATTCCCTTGCCCTCCGCCACCATGGCATCCAGAGTGTCATTTCCACCCACACCGCCAATAGCATGCCAGCCAAGGCTTACCTTACCCTCCATCGCAATGGAGGTATATTCCTCGGCGGCATAGTCTGTAACCGGCGTCTCAACCTCTGTACTCAAATTTGTCAATCTTTTATTCTCCACATATCCGATGATTGAATCAGATGTTTTCACCTTGCTCCAGGTTTCCATCTGCTCCAGCAACTCCACTGTTTCACCCTTTTCCATTTCCCTCAGGATGGGACTTTTGATACCACCCTTTACTCTCACCTGGGTATTCTTTGCAATTTCGTATGTCTGTTTCACTCCCCACTCCGTATAGACCTGAAGATGTCTGTCATACACCTCATAAGAATAATTCGTGAAACGTTTCACATAATCTGCTGCCAGATAAGTAGTCTCTCCCTCCCGGAAGCAGGGCACATATTCCGTGGAATGGCTTCCCGCTTCGTCCGTATATTCAGCGTTTCCAAAGGAGGCCACAATTGTATCGACTGCCGTTGTGTAAAGTACCTTTTGTTCCTCCGCATCAACGTAAAAGCCTTCATTAAAATATTTGTGAACCGTATCTATATCGAAATAAACGGTGCCGTCCCGCATGACTGCCTGTTCCTCTACCATTTCATCCTGAAGAATGACCGCCAGCCTTTCTCCCGACACTCCGTAATACTCGTCCAAATCTGCAAGCTCCTTGCTGTAGGAATACTTGTCCAAAATCTTCCCACCGAATGCTACTGCCCCGATTACAATAATCAGAACCAGTGCTATCACTACCGGTACAATCTTTTTCATCTTATGCAATCCTTCCTGTGTAAGCGTTTTGCCTTGAATAAAGTCATTGTACCACAATTTATATGTCTCCGTCATTACCATTTTTTCGGCATATTCTTAATTTTTTCAGTTTACATGTACTGCCGCCTCAGCACGAGAGGCAATCCGTTTTCTGTAAGCGGCAGTACTTTTTCAGCTTGATAGAGGCTAAGGCTTTACAGATGTGTCACCTTGTCAAAACGCACCTGACGGACTGTGCCGTTTTCTCCTATTACATAGTCCGCCATATAAGGGCTGTTTTCCCTCACTGTCCTGGCAGCTGCTTCCCCGGGAGATACCGCTTCCCCGTCAATGTACAGCTCCACACCGCAATTCTGCATCTGACTCCAGAGCGTCTGCATTGCCGTCCGGGCAGAATCCAGTTCCTTTACCTTTTGATTTTCTTCATTCAAAAAAATTCCTCCTGTCTTAAGGCTTTCCGACCAAAAGTTATTGTGATGAATCATTTTGAAAGCCGCACAAATGGATTTCAAATGAAAGTAAAGGCCTCCGGCAGTACTACATCGGCAAAAATTGCCATAAAATCGTAGGTTTAAATTGAATTCATTTTGTGAAAATAATAGTTGAAATACTTTGACCAGGTGAATGCATTTGAATCCCGCACTCTTCCTTGTAAGACATCCTTGAGATATATGTCAGCAAAAATGCTTTCATCATATAATATGATATAAATCAAATAGAAGGATGAACATGGAACGATACGTTCCAAAACTGTAAGATCAACTGAAGCTTTGAACTGCCGCCTCCCTCCCCGTACAGAGTACCGGAGGCATTTACAGCATAATTATAATGTATTGTCGCTTTTTTTGCAAGTATTATCGTCAGAAATATAAAAATTTTTTAAACTTGATTCCTGCTATTGACTAAAAAGGCCTGAAAGTATAATATACTTTTAATTACCCGAAAGTATGGTAAAGTAATTCAGCATGCCTTCAATGCAGAAAGGAAGGGTTGTCGCATGAAAATAGAAAAAGTAAATGAAAATCAAATACGTTGTACCTTAACCAGAGAAGACCTCATCAGTCGCGAGCTGAAAATCAGCGAACTTGCCTATGGCACCGAAAAGGCCAAGAACCTGTTCCGGGATATGATGCGGCAGGCCAACTTTGAATTCGGCTTTGAGGCTGAAGATATTCCGTTGATGATTGAGGCAATTCCGTTGAATGCCGAGTGTATTGTACTGATTATCACCAAGGTTGAGGATCCCGAGGAACTGGACACCCGTTTTTCCAGATTTGCTCCCTCCGTCACAGAAGATGATTCCGACGGCGATACAGAGGATGTCTATGGAGATATGGAGGATAGCGAAGTAAGCGATTTGTTCCATCAGATTCAGACTGACAGACAGGATGCTGCGGAAGCTCCTTCAGAAGAAAACGCCGCAGGCGAGAATGACAGCACCCGTTCCAGACTTTTTCTCATCAGCTCTCTCAGACAGGTTATGACTGTCTGTCAGGTCATCGCCGTTGGCTACAGGGGATTAAGTACCTTATATAAGAACGAAGCCGCCGACAATTATCTGCTGCTTTTAACTCAGGGTTCTGATACACGTGAATCCTTCGACCGGGTTTGCAATATTGTTTCCGAATATGGTATATTGCAGCGCACTGCTTCCGGAAGCAGTACCTTTCTGGCGGAGCACTATGAAGCTCTGATTCAGGATAATGCGGTACAGGCTCTGGGAAACAACTGATTGTCATACCTGAAAATGTAAAAAGCCCCGGATTCCACAGAATCCGGGGTATCTCATTTACAGCGCCTCGATTGCTTTCATCAGTTCATCGATGTCAATGCCGTGCACCATGGCTGCTTCCTCCAGTGATTCGCCCTGCGCGGAAGGACATCCCAGGCAATGCATTCCGGCATCCAGCAGAACAGGTGCCACATCAGGGTTGGTGCGAAGGATTTCGCCAATGGTCATTTCCTTTGTAATTCCAGTCATTTCTCTATTCTCCTTTCAGACATCTGCATGGCAGACATAAATTTTCCTTTACAAGTATAATCTATTCCCCAAAATCTGACAAGTTATTCTTTTCCGCCATGCAATCTCGATTCCGCGTGGTGCGTACGCGCACCTTTCGCTCCATCTCGATTGACGGCAGTCGCCGTCTACAGACAAAAG
>JBJEJG010000096.1:8842-13795 GCA_051877795.1 Acetatifactor sp. | reverse complement strand
AAGGATTTCTACGTGCTACGAGGGAATTGAAGGCAATGCTGTGGAAATTTCCGGCGGCTATATCAATCTTTATGCTACGGATGACGGCATTAATGCTGCGGGCGGCAACGATGAGAGCGGCTTTGGCGGAAGATTTGGAAAAGACAGCTTCGGTACCGTGGGAGATACTGCCTCGGAACATACCATTCTGGTTTCCGGCGGTGAGGTATTTATCAACGCGGACGGTGATGGCATTGATGCGAATGGCAGCATTACCATGACTGGCGGTGAGGTTTATGTGTCCGGTCCTTCAAATGGCGGAAACGGTGCACTGGACTATGACGGAACAGGCCGGATTACGGGAGGCACCATTATCGCACTTGGAAACGCTCAGATGGCGATGAACTTCAATGATGCTTCCACACAGGGTTCGATTCTGATTACGACCTCCACCTGTCAGGCAGGTACAGAAGTGGTGTTGAAGGATTCGGACGGAAAGGAACTGCTTTCCTTTACCGCAGAGAAATCCTTTGACTCAGTAGTTGTCAGCTGTCCGGAACTGGTGCAGGGCGGCACTTACACGGTAAGCATCGGCGGTGAGGATACCACAGTGACTCTGGACAGCCTGATTTACGGCAGCGGCTCCGGCATGGGCGGCTTTGGCGGCGGAAGAGGCGGTATGGGCGACTTCGGCGGAGGCAAGGACAGATTTGGCAGCGGAGACGGCAGCACGAATGTGAATCCGGATACAGCGCAGCAGGGCGAGGTACCCGAGCTGCCTTCGGGTGAGCCGGGAGAGAGACCGCAGATGCCCGAAGGCATGGAACTGCCTCAGGAGGGACAGATGCCGGGGAGCCCGGATGGTATGAAGGGAGACAGGAATTTCCGTGGAGCGCAGCAATAAAGTGTTCACACTTTGCGATGAGAAAATAGTCGCTCGAAAAAAGATATAAATGCAAATTATGACAAATATAAAAACGATTGATTTTACTTATGCAAACATGTATAGTATACTTACAGAGTAAATAAAATGCTGTTTGCCTGTAAAGGGCAGGCGTCAATATACTGACGCTTCGGAATGGAGGAAAAAATGGTAAAGGCAATCGTAGGAGCTAACTGGGGTGACGAGGGAAAAGGTAAAATCACCGATATGATGGCGCAGGAGGCGGATATCGTTGTTCGTTTTCAGGGTGGCGCAAATGCAGGACACACTATTGTAAACAATTATGGTAAGTTTGCATTGCATACACTGCCCTCCGGCGTGTTCTACAGCCATATCACAAGTGTGATCGGAAACGGTGTGGCTCTGAATATTCCCCTTCTGTTTAAGGAGATTCAGTCCATCGTGGAGAGAAATGTGCCCACGCCCAAAATTCTGGTGTCCAATCGTGCTCAGATTGTCATGCCTTATCATATTCTTTTTGACCAGTATGAGGAGGAGAGACTGGGTGGTAAGTCCTTTGGTTCCACCAAATCCGGTATCGCGCCTTTCTATTCCGATAAGTATGCAAAAATTGGATTCCAGGTGAGCGAGCTTTTTGACGAGGAGCTTCTGCAGGAGAAGGTGGAGCGTATCTGCGAGATGAAGAATGTGCTTCTGGAGCACTTGTATCACAAGCCGCTTATTGACCCGAAGGAGTTACTTGCCACTTTGCATGAGTACAGAGATATGGTTGCGCCTTATGTGTGCGACGTGTCCGCTTTTCTGGACAAGGCACTGAAGGAAGGAAAAACCATTCTTTTGGAGGGACAGCTGGGAACCCTGAAGGACCCCGACCACGGTATTTATCCCATGGTTACTTCGTCCTCCACACTGGCTGCCTATGGCGCCATCGGCGCGGGTCTGCCTCCCTATGAAATCAAGCAGATTGTCACGGTCTGCAAGGCATATTCCTCCGCTGTAGGTGCGGGTGCATTTGTATCCGAGCTGTTTGGTGACGAGGCTGAGGAACTGCGCCGCAGAGGCGGCGACGGCGGAGAGTACGGTGCAACCACCGGACGTCCCAGACGTGTGGGCTGGTTTGACTGCGTTGCCTCCAAGTACGGCTGTCGTCTGCAGGGGACTACGGATGTGGCTTTCACCGTTCTGGATGTTCTGGGTTACCTTGACGAGATTCCCGTCTGCGTTGGCTATGACATTGACGGAGAGGTTACAACAGATTTCCCTGTTACCGCAAAGCTGGAGAAGGCAAAGCCTGTTCTGAAAAAAATGCCCGGCTGGAAGTGCGAGATTCGCGGCATCAGGAAGTACGAAGAGCTGCCGAAGGAGTGCAGGGATTATATTGAGTTTATTGAGAGTCAGATAGGTTATCCCATCACAATGGTGAGCAACGGACCCAGCAGAGATGACATCATTTACAGAGAGAGCGCATTATCCAAATGATAGGCAATCTGGAATATTTTAAGGTTTTTTATTACACGGCAAAATACGGAAGCGTCACCAGGGCGGCGGAAAAACTGGCAATTTCCCAACCTGCGGTCAGCCAGTCGCTTAAGACACTGGAGAAGAGTCTGGGCGTCACCCTGTTTGAACGGGCTTCCAGAGGAGTGAAGCTGACCAGAGAAGGTCAGCTTCTCTATTCTTATGTGGAAAAAGGCTATGAACAGATTGAGAGCGGTGTGGAAAAAATTCGGCAGATGCAGAATCTGGAGCTGGGAGAGGTACACATCGGGGCCAGTGATATGACGCTGCGTTTTTATCTGTTGCCCTTTTTGGAGAAGTTTCACGAGGCATATCCTGACATCAAAGTCATTGTCACCAATGCGCCAACGCCGGAGACGCTGGCACTTTTACGAGCCGGAAAGATTGACTTCGGAGTTGTGAGCACCCCCTTTGAGGCAGGAGAGAATGTCGCGGCTTCTCCCGTGCGGGAGATTGAAGATGTTTTCGTGGCGGGAAGACGTTTTATGTCTTATAAAAATAAGATGCTGGATTTTCAGGAATTGGAAAAGCTGCCAATGATTTCTCTGGAGAATAACACCAGTACCAGAAGCTATATGGACGAATATCTTGCACAGGAGGGAATCATTCTGAGGCCGGAATTTGAGCTTGCCACCAGCGATATGATTGTGCAGTTTGCACTGCGGAATCTGGGGGTAGGATGCGTTGTCAGAGACTTTGCGGCAGAATATCTGGATTCGGGTATGCTGTTTGAACTGCGGTTTAACAAGATGATACCGAAGCGTGCGTTCAGCGTGGTGAGGAGCAATAGGCAGACTTTGCCGGAAGCGGCAAGAAGGCTGCTGGAGATTATGGAAATCGGAATGTAAAGCCGTTGCCCGCGGCAGAATGTGAGGTTAAGTATGATTCGTAATATTATTTTTGACATCGGAAATGTACTGACAGATTTTCGATGGAAGGAGTTTTTGCGGGATAAGGGATTTGACGAAGT
This sequence comes from Acetatifactor sp., assembly GCA_051877795.1. Lineage (GTDB taxonomy): Bacteria > Bacillota > Clostridia > Lachnospirales > Lachnospiraceae > Acetatifactor. The sequence goes on along the minus strand of JBJEJG010000096.1, from coordinate 10,424 downwards.
CATGATAGGAAGAATTGCAAAAGCTTCCGTTATGAGTCCTTTCTGGAAGGAGTTTGACAGGGGCGAGTGGGACACGGAAAAGCTGATGCAGGAGTTTATTAAGCTTGATCCCGAAATTGAAAAGGAACTGCATCTGGCCTATGATGATATCAAGGGCATGGTGACGAAGAGAGACTATGCGATTCCGTGGATTCAGGAGCTGAAGGGTAAGGGCTACGGCGTTTATTATCTGTCCAATTTTTCCTATAAGGCTTACGTGGACTGTGCGGATGCACTTGATTTCATCCCTTATACGGACGGAGGCATCCTGTCCTATCGGGATAAGGTGATTAAGCCGGGAAAGGAGATTTACGACCTGCTGCTTTCCAGATATGGACTGAAAGCGGAGGAATGCGTCTTTCTGGACGATACCGCCGAAAACGTGGAGGCGGCAAGGCAGTCCGGCTTCGAGGGAATCGTGTTTGAGACAAAGGAGCAGGCAGAGGAAGAACTGCGGAAGCTGGGAGTAAAATAAAAACAGATATGACTGTTAACGGAGCTGCTGCTTCACGGGCGAGAAAAAGCCACGAAGCAACAGCTCCGTTTTTGTATATACAAATGATATTTTGTATGACATAATGAAAAAAAAGGTGGAAAAAGCAGGCTTTTCTGATGCTATCATAGGAAAAAGACAGTTATAGGAAGGCATGAGGTAGAAAATGTCAAAAAGGAAGCTGATTCCGGTAATAAAAGTTGACACAGAGCAGGATAAGTACTATCGGGTCACAGAAACGGGGGAGTGGCTGATTCTGCCGTACGACGAAGAAAAATGAGACAGGGGCTATTTTGCCCCTGCTTCTGTGTCGTCCCGTGCTTCTTCTATGCCGTCCCGTGCTTCTTCTGTGCCGTCCCGTGCTTCTTCTGTGCCGTCCCGTGCTTCTTTCTCTGTGCCGTCCAAATCAAAGTCAGCCATAGTATGCTTTCCTGACAGCTTGCCGTACATCCAGGTATAAATCCAGATGAGCAGAGGGATGGCTATGGTGGCAAACAGACACATCCAGAAAAGTCTGCCCGAGGCGGAGCTGTCAAAGACAGCAGCAATCAGCGTTGCGATATACATAAGAACCAGCAGAACGATGCCGATGATGGCAACGACTTGTTTTGAAGTTACTTTTCTTTTCGGCTCTGTGACAGCCTTTTCGGAACCGCCTCCGTTCATTTCATTCACTTTATTTTTCGTATTGTCGCCCATGTTTCCTCTCATTCTGCCGCACTAGGCGGCTTGTCAGTCTTTCGTTCTCGGGTTATATTCCACTTCGGGTTATATTCAATGCATGCTCTGCATTTTGAATGGGTATGACAGGTAAAAACTGTTTCCTATACCCATGTTTATGCCTTTGAATGGGTATGACAGGTAAAAACTGTTTCCTATACCCATGTTTATGCCTGTGATTGGGTATAGCAGGTAAAAACTGTTTCCTATACCCACTGTATAGCATTTTGAATGGGTATGACAAGGGAAAACTGCCGCCTATACCCACACACAGGATTTTGAATGGGTATGACAAGGGAAAACTGCCGCCTATACCCACACACAGGATTT
>JBJEJG010000096.1:0-8742 GCA_051877795.1 Acetatifactor sp. | reverse complement strand
TTGAATGGGTATGACAAGGGAAAACTGCCGCCTATACCCACACACAGGATTTTGATTGGGTATATCAGGGGAAAACTGTTTTTCATACCCCGTTACTGCATCGGAATGGAGAGTGCAGTATTGTGATTGGGCTCAAAACAGAAAAGAAGCCTCAATTTTGCATTCATAATATCATTTCTATGCCTTTTTGACAACAAAAAACCAAACCAGGCCACATAACAAAAAAACCAAACCAGGCCACATAACAAAAAACCAAACCGGGTCACATAACAAAAATCCAGGCCTGAATACGCAAAAAATTCCCGGGCCTGAGTAAGCTCAAGTCCGGGAATCTTTATAAGGGGAGGATTAATCAAAGGAGGGGGTTCCTTGACAATTATCAGTTTTGCCGTAAAAAACAGTTTTATACATTTTCGGCAGAAAATTTGTGCATTTCCTGCAAAAAAATTTTATATTGTTTTCAGAGTGGATTTGTTATATACTTAAGGACAAGATGTATTGAAATATGACAAGAAAAAAGGTGGTATATCATATGGCATTATTGGAACAGTGGAGAGAGATGGCATACAATGAGGAGGCAGGACAGCAGAAGCTGCAGCAGCTTTGGGCTGCTTACTTCCAGGAGGAGAAGGATATTTATGCACAGCTTTTAAAGAACCCCGACGAAGTGGTACGGGGAACCGTAAAGGAGCTTGCAGAGAAATACGGTGTGTCCATTATGACCATGACCGGTTTTCTGGACGGTATCAACGACAGCCTGAAGGAACAGAATCCTATTGAAGAAATGGAAGAGGACACCGAGGTAAATCTGGGATTTGACAAGGCGCTGCTGTACAAAAACATGGTGGCGGCAGAAGCTGACTGGCTCTATAACCTGGAGGAGTGGAAGGATATTTTTGACGAAGATACAAGAAAGGCTCTGTACAAGGAGCAGAAATCCTCCACTACCATTGTGAAGGAGGCAAAGGTATATCCCAATGACCCCTGCCCCTGCGGAAGCGGCAAGAAATATAAAAAGTGCTGCGGCAAAAAGTAAATAGAGAAAACAAAATAAAGGACTCTTTTTTCGGAAAGAGTCCTTTTGAAATTAGAAACAGAGAGGGATGAAGGCATATGAAATTTTTCAGGGAATTGAAATGGGATGCGCTGTTGACGGGGATACTTTACATACTTCTGGGAATTGTGGCGCTTGTCATTCCGGAGACAATGGAGAGAACACTCGGTTATCTTCTGGCTGTGGTATTGATTCTGGCAGGTGCAGTTTCCATGATTGGCTATCTGCTGCGGGATGCCCACCAGAATTATTATCATAATGATTTCCTGTATGGTCTTCTCGGCATAGGGGCAGGTATTCTCGTCCTTTTCAAGGTGGATTTCATCATTGCCCTGATTCCTTTTTTGCTGGGCATTCTGGTATTAGTGAGCGGATGCAGCAAGCTGCAGGATGTAATTGATATGAAGCGCATGGAGTACGGCAACTGGATTGTGATGCTGGTGTTTGCGGTAGTCAATGTAGTACTGGGCATTCTGCTGATGTGCAATCCGTTTCAGTCGGCAAACCTGCTGTTCAGACTCATAGGAATCGGACTGATTTTCAGTGGTGTGACGGACTGTTTTACCACCTGTTATTTCGCCCGGAAAATCAAAAAGTATCTGGCAGGTCTCCAGGCGGTAGACAGTACCTTTGAGGAAGTGACGGGCGCAGAAAAATCCGGAGCGGAGGATTCTGCAGCAAATGATGAAGCGGTTGAGAACAAAGGAGCAGAGCGGTGAACATAGCATCATTTTTATTGCCAAAGGCGGAGGTAACCTTCCTGCGTGACGATATGACTTTGAGACAGGGATTGGAGAAGCTGCGCAGAAGCGGGTTTACGGCAGTGCCTGTGGTGGATATAGAGGACAGGTATGTGGGAGTCATCAGCGAGGGCGATTTCCTGTGGAATATCATTTCCCACAACGAATCTCTGGACGGTATCACCCGGAGAAGTCTGGAGCATATGACGGTCAGGGATATTCTTCAGGGGGGAAAGGTAGGAGCGGTCTGCATTGATACGGCGATGGAGGAGCTGCTGGAGAGGGCAAAGCACCAGAATTTTGTTCCGGTCATAGATGACAGAAGCGTTTTTATCGGCATCATCACCAGAAGCGACATTATCAAGTATTTCTGTGACAGAAAGCAGGACTGACGTTCTTTGACTTTTCTGTTTAACTGATATAAAATGAGGAAAAATACAAGTGAGGTAGGAAGAATGAAGAAACTGGAAGAGTATGTGGTAAGCATTCCTGATTTCCCGGAGAAGGGGATTATTTTCCGCGATGTGACAAGTGTACTGCAGGATGCAGAGGGCTTGCAGCTGGCTGTTGACACCATGCAGGAGAAAATCCGGGATTTGGATTATGATGTGGTTGTGGGGCCGGAGTCCAGAGGATTTATATTTGGAACACCGATTGCCTATAATAATAAGAAGCCTTTTGTATTGATCAGAAAAGCGGGCAAGCTGCCCAGAGAGACAGTGTCTGTTTCCTATGATCTGGAATACGGGCAGGCGACCATTGAGATGCACAAGGACAGCATCAGACCGGGACAGAAGGTGTTGATTGTGGATGACCTGATTGCCACGGGAGGCACTACAGAGGCCATGATTAAGCTGATTGAGCAGCTTGGCGGAGAAGTGGTAGGTATTGTTGTATTGATTGAGCTTGCGGGCTTAAAGGGACGCGAGAAGCTTGCCGGCTACCGCCTGGAATCCGCTATCTGCTATCCGGGAAAATAAACCGGAAAACAGCCCGGAGGGTGTTCCGCATAAGATTACGGCAGGGAGCATGGAGTATTTATGGCAGAAGAGAAAAACGAGGTCATTTTTGACGACGGAAAAATAAGTGAATCCCATGAGTTCGTAAATCCTGACGATTTATATCAGGAGCTTATTCAGCGTGTGCGAAAATATCATCCCAGCGACGACATCTCCATGATTGAGAAGGCGTACCGTGTCGCCAGAGAAGCGCATAAGAATCAGTTCCGCAAATCGGGGGAGCCGTATATTATTCATCCCCTAAATGTGGCAATAATTCTGGCAGATTTAGAGCTGGACAAGGAGACCATTGTTGCCGGAATTCTACATGATGTGGTAGAAGATACTATCATGACGGATGACGATTTAAAAAGGGAGTTCGGTGAGGATGTGGCGCTTCTGGTAGACGGCGTTACAAAGCTGGAAAAGATTCCCTTGTCATCAGGAGAAAATCAGCCCGATGAAAAGCTGGAAATGCAGGCAGAGAATCTACGGAAGATGTTTCTGGCTATGGCAAAGGATATCCGCGTTATCATGATTAAGCTGGCCGACAGGCTTCACAATATGCGTACCCTGAAATATAAGACGCCCGAGAGCCAGAAGAGAATTGCCAAGGAGACACTGGAGATTTACTGTCCTATTGCGCAGAGACTTGGCATCAGCAAACTGAAGGTAGAGTTGGATGACCTGTCTTTAAAATATCTGGAGCCGGAGGTTTATTACGACCTGGTAAATCAGATTGCCATGCGTAAAAGCGTCAGGGAGCAATATATTCAGAGTATCGTGGATGAGGTCAGCAAGCACATTGCCAAAGCGGGCATCAAGGCAAAGGTAGACGGCCGGGTAAAACACTTTTTCAGTATCTATAAAAAGATGAAGAACCAGAATAAGACGCTGGATCAGATATATGATTTGTTTGCCGTACGTATTATCGTAGATACGGTGAAGGACTGTTATGCGGCACTGGGAGTCATCCATGAGATGTATAAGCCCATCCCCGGCAGATTTAAGGACTATATTGCCATGCCCAAGGCGAATATGTACCAGTCACTGCATACGACGCTGATAGGCAGTACGGGACAGCCCTTTGAGATTCAGATTCGTACCTTTGAGATGCACAAGGCAGCAGAGTATGGTATCGCTGCTCACTGGAAATATAAGGAGGCCTCCGACGGCAAAAAGGTAGAGACCCAGGAAGAGGAGAAGCTTGTCTGGCTGCGCCAGATTCTGGAGTGGCAGCGGGATATGTCCGACAACAGGGAGTTCATGAACCTGTTGAAAAATGATCTGGATCTGTTTTCCGACAATGTATATTGCTTTACGCCTACCGGAGAGGTGAAAAATCTTCCGGCGGGTTCCACACCGATTGACTTTGCATACAGCATTCATTCCGCTGTGGGCAACAAGATGGTGGGTGCCAGAGTCAACGGTAAGCTGGTGACGATTGATTACGAGATTAAGAATGGCGACCGCATCGAAATTATTACCTCCCAGAATTCAAAGGGGCCCAGCCGTGACTGGCTGAACATTGTCAAGAGTACACAGGCAAAGAACAAGATTAATCAGTGGTTTAAGGCAGAACTGAAGGAAGACAATGTCATAAAGGGCAAGGATTTGCTTGCAGCCTATTGTAAGACCAAGTCTATCAATCTCTCTGAGCTATTGAAGCCGGAGTACATGGACGCTATCATGCGCAAGTACGGCTTCCGGGAATGGGATGCAGTGATTGCGGCAATCGGCCATGGCGCTCTCAAAGAAGGTCAGATTGTGGGCAGGATGCAGGAGCTTTATGAGAGAGACCACAAGAAAGAACTGACGAACGAGGAGGTTCTGGCAAATATCGCGGAGGCGGGGGCGGCAGCAGCCCAGAAGCCTGTGCAGATGAAGGCAAAGAGCGGTATTGTGGTAAAGGGAATTGCCGATTTGTCTGTGCGCTTTTCCAAATGCTGTTCTCCTGTGCCGGGGGATGAAATCGTCGGTTTTGTCACAAGAGGCCGTGGTATTTCTATCCACAGGACAGATTGCGTCAATATGATGAACCTGCCGGAGATTGAGAGGGCGAGACTCATTGATGCGGAGTGGGAAGCACCGGAGAATACAGCCGAGAAATATGTGGCTGAGATAAAGATTTTTGCAAATAACAGAAATGGTCTGCTTGCTGATATTTCCAAGGCATTGACGGAGAAGAATATCAATATTCTGTCCATGAATACCAGAACAAGCAAGCAGGGGCTTGCGACCCTGCAGACTACCTTTGAAATCGGAAGCAGGGACGAACTGAATCGTGTCATCGACAAAATTCGTGGTATTGAAAGCGTGCTGGATATTGAGAGAACCACGGGCTAAGGACGAAAAGAATTTCTAAGGCGACAAAACACGTCGCCAAAGAAATACGAAAGCGGATTCTTCCCGGTTTGGGACGATATGTAGAAAGGAATGCAAGTATGGGAGAAATCAAAATCGGGCGTATGGTGATGGGCGTGTGCCAGACCAACTGCTATTTTCTGTACAGGGACGGCGAACAGGAGGCAATCGTCGTTGATCCGGCAGATAAAGGAGCAAATATTTACAGTGCTCTGCAAAAAAACGGTTTTCGTGTGGCCGGGATTCTTCTGACTCACGGACATTTCGACCATATCTGGGGACTGGATGATCTCAGGGATGCGGCGAATGCCGCCGCAGAGTCCGATGGGCTTGAGCCTGTAAAGGTGTATGCCCATGAGGCGGAGAAGGAACTGCTACGGGATGCCCATAAAAATGTGTCGGAGCAGGCGGGAAGACCTTGTACTACCTATGCGGATGTATATGTAAAGGATGGACAGGAGATTACTCTGGCTGGGATGACCTGTAAGGTAATTGCCACACCGGGACATACGGCGGGAGGCTGTTGCTATTACTTTGAGGAGGCGGGCTTTCTGATAGCAGGAGATACCCTTTTTGCGGAATCTGTGGGAAGAACGGATTTTCCCACGGGAAGCATGAGTACTCTGGTGCGTTCTATTCAGGAAAAGCTGTTTGTGCTGCCTGAAGAGACAAAGGTTTATCCCGGACACGGTGAAAGCACCACAATCGGACATGAAAAAAAGTACAATCCTTTTTTGGGTTGATTACATTGAGAAAATACAGAGACTTAGGAAAGGTGATGGCTGTCGTCCCGGCTGTTGCCTTTTCTTTTGAAATGAGGAGAAGCGAGTGTTTGCGATAGAGATTAACAGGGAAAATTATGAGTATGACATACAGGCTCTTGTAAAGTCCTTTTATCCTGAGGAACAGGTGGCAGTGCTGATTCCTGAGAGCAGAGCGGATAAGCGGGCCGAACTGGAGGACAAGGTTCGGATTCGGCTCAATATAGAGGAGAACGGAGCCACTCTCAGCGTGGACGGCAGAGACTACCACTTTGAACAGCCGGAAGGGGAAGATTACAAGGGCAGCCTGAAGCGATTCCTGTACAAGGTGCTGTGTCAGGAAACGGGGAAGGAACTGCCTTGGGGAAATCTGATCGGTATTCGTCCCACCAAAATTGCTTACGGGCTTTTGGAGGAAGGAAAGTCGAGAGAGGAAATCGTGGAGCATTATCGCAGAGAGCACTATACCAGTACGGAGAAAGCGGAACTTGCGGTGGATATTGCCCAGCGGGAGAGAGCGCTTCTGGCGGATGTCCATTATCAGGGCGGTTACAGCCTTTATGTAGGGATTCCCTTTTGCCCCACCACATGCCTTTACTGCTCCTTCACTTCCTATCCTATAGGTGGTTATCGGAAACAGGTGGACGCTTATGTGGACTGTGTAATCAAGGAAATGGAGTTCGTGGCAGACAGGTATCGGGATAAAATTCTGGACAGCGTCTATGTCGGCGGAGGGACACCCACAACCCTGGAGCCGGAACAGCTGGACAGAATGATTTCCAGACTAAAAGAGCTGTTTGATTTTTCCAACGTGAAAGAGTTTACGGTGGAAGCAGGCAGGGCGGACAGTATCACCGAGGAGAAACTGCGAGTGCTATATCGTCATGGAGTTACCCGTATTTCTGTCAATCCGCAGACCATGAAGCAGGAGACACTTGACCTGATCGGCAGAAAGGCCACTGTGGTACAGGTGGAGGAGGCTTTTGCCCTGGCGCGAAGGATAGGCTTCGACAACATCAATATGGATTTGATTCTGGGGCTTCCCGGGGAGACGGAAGAGGATGTGCAGCGAACCGTTGACCGGGTGGTGGAGCTTGCGCCTGACAGTTTGACGGTGCATTCTCTTGCCATCAAGCGGGCTTCCAGGCTGAACCAGTGGATTCAGGAAAACGGTGTTTCCATGCTGCGCAATACGGATGAGACAATGAAGATTGCGGCAAAGGGAGCGGAGAAACTGGGTCTTGTGCCCTATTACCTCTACAGACAAAAGAATATGTCGGGCAATTTTGAGAATGTAGGCTATGCGAGAGAGGGAAAGCTGGGGCTTTATAATATTCTCATTATGGAGGAGAAACAGACTATCGTGGCTTGCGGAGCAGGTTCAATTACCAAGCGGGTGTTCCCGGACGGAAGGCTGGAAAGGTGCGAAAACGTGAAGGATGTGGCTTCTTTCATTGAAAGAATCGACGAGATGATAGAGCGGAAACGAAGGCTGTTTGAGGATTAAAAATGGAACACAGTGTGTTCCATTTTTGAAAGGTATTATAAGAGAGGTAGCAGCATGGATCATGAGAAATTGGAAATGATAGATAATAAAGAATTTCAAAATTTATTTGAAAAATCAAAGAAACTTATTGATGGCGCCAGAAGCAATATGGGGCAAATGGCAAATGCAATCACAGTTCTCACAAGTTTTTTGTTGGGAAGATACATTGTTGAGCAGGAGCAACAGGGAGTTGAAAGAGCAAAATATGGAGCCAGAGTTTTAGATTCCTTGTCAGCATACCTGACAGAAGAATATGGCAGAGGATTTTCAAGAAGCAATGTTGCAGGAATGCGGCAGTTCTATATTGCTTATAAGGACAGGGAAGATGAAATTATCCAATCAGGAATTGGACAATTTGAACAGGCTTTTGGAATTGTCCAATCGGGAATTGGACAATTGGAGACGGCGTACCAGAAAATGCCATTTAAGCTCAGTTGGACACATTACCAGATACTTATGCGCATAGAAGATAAGGATGAGAGAGAGTTTTACGAAAAAGAAGCAATACATTCTAATTGGAATGTAAGCACATTGAAAAGACAGTTTCATTCCAGCTTATATGAAAGACTTGCATTAAGCCGGGATAAGAATGATGTGATGCGCTTGGCAAATGAGGGTGCAGTTCCGCAAAAGCCAGAAGATATTCTACATACACCTTATGTGTTAGAATTTGCAGGACTGGAAGATAAGGCATCATACCATGAAAGTGACCTTGAATCGGCAGTATTAGGAAAAATGCAGAAGTTCTTATTGGAATTGGGCAAAGGCTTTCTCTTTGAACAGAGGCAAAAAAGATTTACATTTAATGATAAAAATTTTTATGTGGATATGGTGCTATATAATAGGCTGTTGAAATGTTATGTCCTTATTGATTTTAAAATTGATGAGCTTACACATCAGGATTTAGGTCAAATGCAGATGTATGTAAATTATTTTGATCGTTATGAGAGAGTAGAAGGGGAAAACCCGACTATTGGTATTCTGCTTTGCAAAAAAAGTGATGAGGCTCTTGTAGATTTGACGCTTCCGGAAGATGCTAATATTTATGCAAAAGAGTACAAATTGTATTTACCGGATAAAAAACTGCTGCAGAAAAAGCTGAAGGAATGGCTGGATGAAGAACAGAATAATGAATGACTTGTGAGAATGAAACGAATCTGAAAGTAATCCAGTCGGTAATGGGGCATTAGTTTATTGTATTGGAGAGTCCTTTGGGACATTCCAGTACATCAAAATGCATAGCAGTACATCAAAAGTACATCAATCATATAAGAATAAT
>JBJEJG010000095.1:0-2688 GCA_051877795.1 Acetatifactor sp. | reverse complement strand
AGAGAAGTTCTTTGAGGTGCATAATAAGCTTCATGAAACCTATGATTTCAAAAAGAAGCAGGAAATATTAGGGACAAACGTAGAGGAAGGATTAAAGATACTGGAGAGCTACTTATAAGAGAAGCACACGGGAAAAGCTGCTGAGAGTTCAAAAGCTGTTTTTTAATTTCATGTAGACGCTTGACTCATCCCTTAGGGGAGGGTATAGCATAGCCTTACGAACGAAAAGGAGGCTATGTATGAGTACGTGTATTGAAGTAAACGGCTTAACGAAGTCATTTCACGGAAGAACGGTTGTGAACGAACTTTCCTTTTGCGTGGAGACAGGGGAAGTATTTGGACTTCTTGGGCACAACGGGGCAGGAAAAAGTACAACAATCGATTTGCTGCTCGGCTTGAAGAAACCGGATAAGGGAACCGGAACAATTTTCGGAGTGGAACCCCGGAGTAATCGCAGGGCAGTATTTGAACGGGTTGGCGTGCAGTTGCAGTCATCGAACTACCAGAGCAATATCCGTGTGGATGAAATCTGCAGACAAATGTCTGCATTATATGAGAATCCGGAGGATTACCATACGCTGTTACGGTTCTTTTCCCTGGAGAAGTTTGAAAAAGCGCAGGTGAACAAGCTCTCCGGCGGAGAGAAACAGAGATTATCCGTTGCACTGGCGCTGATTAACAAGCCGGAAATTATTTTTCTGGATGAACTGACGACCGGACTGGATACGGCGGCAAGACGAGATGTATGGAGGCACTTAAAGGAATTAAAGAATCAGGGAACCACTATTTTCCTGACAACGCATTATATGGAGGAGGCAGAGAGTCTGTGTGACCGAATTCTCCTGATCAAAGATGGAAAAAAGATAATCGAGGGGACGGTAAGCGAGGTAATGGAAAGCAGTCCCTATGATAATCTGGAGGAAGCGTATCTTTGGTATATGGGAGAGGAGGTAGCAGAATGAAACGTTTTTTGAAATTATATCTGATTGAACAGAAATTATCCCTTCGTTCCGGTGATATGCTGTTGTTTGGCGTGGCAATGCCGGTGGGGATTATGATACTGATTACCATAATCGCCGGTAATAAAATGGCAGGAGAGGGATATACCTACCTGGAGAGTTCCTTTGCCTCACTCATTGCAGTAGGAATATGTGCGTCCGCATTTATGGGAATTCCGCTCACGATAGCGGACTATCGGGATAAGAAAATTTTAAAGCATTTTTTTACGACACCGTGCAGTCCTATGTGGCTGCTAGGAAGTGATGTGCTTTGCGGTGCGGGAATGGCCCTGTTGTCTGCGGTATCGGTCTCACTGGTTTCGGTCATTTTTCTGGGATATGAGATGAAGGGAAATATTCTGGCATTTATCGGCGCATGGCTTTTGACTCTTGCATCCATGTTCAGCATCGGTCTGCTGATGGCGAGCCTGTGCAGGACGATAAAATCTGTGAATGCCGTGACCTCTCTGGTGTATTTCCCGATGCTGTTTTTGTCTGGTGCAACGATACCATATGAGCTGTTTCCGTCCGGATTACAGAAGGTAGCGAATGTATTGCCCCTGACGCAGGGAATTAAACTGATGAAGGCTGTTTCTATGGGACTGGAAATGGATTCCGTCTGGAAGATTGTCGTACTCCTTGTGGGTATTACTCTGATTTGCAGTGTGATTTCGGTAAAGACATTCCGATGGGAATAAGTGGATAGCAGGAGGCGAAAATAAAAGAGATGAAAATGTATCAGCAGCATTCACCCTTTGAGGAGAAGCAGAAATCGCATTTATACAAAATCGGCATGTTTGCAAATATGAACCGTGTTACAATCAAGACGCTCCGCTATTATGACGAGCAGAAACTGCTGACGCCGGTATATGTGGATGAGGAAAATGGTTACCGCTACTATGAGGCAGCTCAGATGGCAGATTTGCACCGGATCATTGCTTTAAAGAATATGGGATTTTCCATAGACGACACGAGGAGGATTCTAAACGGAGCGGAAGAAAAGTCTCTGCTTTTGGGAAAGAAGCAGGAAATATTAAAGAAAATTGCCGCACTGACCGCAAGACTTGCGGAGGTGGAAAGCTATCTGGCAGAGGAAAATATGGATTTATCAGCTCCGGTTCTCATCAAGAAAATACCGGAGGTGATTGTCTGTACGATGGAACAGAGAATCGAATCCTACGATGCCCTGTTTTGGCTTATGCCGGAAATGGGAGAACAGATGGAACAGCTTGGCTGCGTATGCGCGGAACCGGAGTATTGCTTTACGCATTATCTGGAGCCGGGATACAAGGAAGAAGATATTCTGGTTGAGATCTGTGAGGCAGTGACGGAGAAGAAGCCGGATTCCGGTAAGGTGAAGTTTCAGGTGTTCCCGGAGGTCCCGGAGGCAGCCTGCATCTTTCATAGGGGCTCCTATAATACGCTTCACATATCCTATGCAGTGCTGCTTCATTATATTGAAGAAAATGGGTATGAGATCTGCGGAAATATCAGAGAGTCTTACATTGACGGAGTGTGGAACAAGGAAACAGAAGAGGAATGGCTGACGGAGATACAGATCCCGGTCAGGAAGATTGAAAATATATAAGTGGATAAAATCTCAAATCCATCGTGAATGGTCTGACCATTGCGGTGGATTTTTTCATTTCATAGGAAAGACCTTGTTATATTAACGTGTGAAAGTGAATGC
>JBJEJG010000094.1:0-2696 GCA_051877795.1 Acetatifactor sp. | reverse complement strand
AAGGACGGGAAGGAAATCGTAACAAGGCTATGAAATATTACAGAAACAGGCCCAGGCTGGCAGGGACAATCCTGCTGACCTGGGTCTGTTTTTTCAAAAGAACCTTTGACTGTAGCGTATCTCTTGCTCAACCTATTCCGATAAATACGGTTTCAATGCCTCAACCAACTCATGTACCTTTGTGCCGGGGGCTGACTGAGAAGGCAGTTTATCCTCGTTTTCGGTGTCCAGCCGCTTGGCATTTGCAATTGCATAATCCATCATTGGATGAAGGATTTCATACATATCCTGTCGATTTTTACTATACTCGCCCTTCCCCAGGGAGCACAGGTATGCAGAAAGCTTTGGCCAGTATTCGCTGCGGTGCAAATCGGAATGCATATAGCTAAAATGCAGCAAGAACCACAATTCAATGCACTGGTTTGACCAAATCGCATGGTAAGTGGTATCTTCGGTGCTCCATGCTTCGCACAGCTGTGCGGTCTGATCGATATGTTCTGCCGGGAAATCGTCAGTATCGTAGACGACCCAAACGTGTCTATAGCCATTAGGGTTTGCAAACGCACGATTGCGTGCCTTGTTCAGCAAACTCAGTGTATTATCGCCCTCTCCGTATATCTCAAGCTGGATCCGCCCTTGGTAGCGAGCGTTGATCCTATCACGGATTGCGCCAAAATAGGCTGGCTCTGTGTCCGTCCCCTCAGTCACGATCAAGTGGTACTCAGGCTGTAGTTTTTTTGCTTTATCCCGTCTGGGCTGCATCCACGCTTTGTTACGGTCTGACTTTTTAGGCGGTTTCAGGCTCACTTCCACTCGCCTCCTGTCAGCATATTCTGCAGATATGGATCAGCGCCATATCTGCCTTCCAAATACTGCTTATCATAGGCAGCAGTGTTATTGACTCGCTCATTATCCTCCCTTCGAATCTCATACAAGGAGTAGATCTCGCTGGAATGCGTATCATTGAGAGCGGCAAACCATATCTCGTCCCTACGGAAAACGGTATTCTTCAGCGTAGTCATATCGTGGGAGGTAAAAATCAGCTGTGCACCCTTTTGGTTGACTTGCTTGTTCTTAAAGAGGGAAATAATATAGCGCAATAGCTTCGGATGGAGCTTCGCATCCAGTTCATCAATAATAACCGGGCGGCCCTCCAGTAATGCAACCAGAATCACTGGCAGTGCTGCAATCAGCTTCTTTGTTCCCTCAGATTCTTCAGAAAATGGCAATTCGAAATTTTCCCCGTGGATGTTGCGAATAATATAAAGTTGCTCGTCCTCCTCGTCATAGCGATAACCTGAAATATCGATATCCATATCATTCAGGAATCTAAGGATCCGCTTCTGAATATCAGCATCTTCGCTAAGCATGATCTGATGCTCGGCGTGGGGATTAGCATAATTGCGAACAATCACAGACTCAAACCACTTCTGAACTTCAGCAATTACCGGAATATCATAATTGATTGCCAAAAAAGAAAGATACGGCATCTTTCCGTTGACAGCAGTGTTGATGGATCGCTTGTTAATGCTGGAACCCAGCTTGATGGCACCGTTGTCCCTCTCAAAAATCAGAGCAGGCTTCTTGCTGCCCAGCCCCTTCCGGGTCAGAGACTCAGACACGATCTCATCTCCAGCTATGGACAGATAGTAACGGAACTCGTTTGCCTCTGTGCGGAAATAAATCAGGAACTCCGTGGGTTCCTCTTTCGAAGTATGGTCGAGCAAATAGGGGACGGCATCTACGCTCTGATGCAAAATGATAGCGGAGCGAGTTGTCTTCAGATTTACAACAGGACGAACCACTGTGGAAATCAGGCAAGCCAGTGCCTGTAGGAGATTGGTCTTGCCGCCTCCGTTGGGGCCATAGATAACACTAACAGGCAAGAGATCGCTTGCCTTGGGGCTTTCAATCAAGGTGTCTGCAAATTCCGGCAGTGCTGTGGCCTGGAGATCAAACACCGTTTCATCCCGGTAGGACTTGAAATTCTTAAAGGAAAACTGACAAATCATATCCATTCCTCCTTCCGTAGCTTCATTATACCGGTATGATTTCCAAAAATCAATTGTTTTATGCTGATTTGCAAAAATATTTTTAGAAAATCAAATATAAAAACTATTTTGCAGTGGTTATAACGTGCTTTTGCTATTCACCTCATTTGAAAAAGTCAATGAGAAAAACATCGAATTAATGCATGATATCTTTCGACATCTACAAAACAACATCATGTTTTATGTTCTTAACTGTTTTGTTTGTTGATAACTTTCTATCATAGTTCCTACTTTAAGCCCCTCTAAAAATCCGGCCTTCTCGTGTTCTCGGCAGAGGGTACAGACATCATCTACGATCCGATCCATCTCCCGGAGGGGCATACCGTGCATCTGACGGTACAAATCATCAAAGTCCTCTTTAATTGCCTCCGGATCTTCAGCCTTGCGTTCACGGTAGTAGTAATATAGCAGTTCCAAGATAGAGTTCGCATCTCTGGTATAAACCGGCGGATTTTGTGACACATAGAATTTCAGAGCCTCAATATACTCATTCATCACCCATACCGCCTCTCATCACTTCCAGCATCATTCTGCCGCCCAGGCGGAAGCTATTCTGGAACAGCAGGCACTCGGCCATAACCTGATATTCCCTGACACAGTCTGCATACTTGGTAAACAGTTCCTTCTGTTCCTCTGTCATGGTTG
>JBJEJG010000093.1:0-2722 GCA_051877795.1 Acetatifactor sp. | reverse complement strand
GGCTGCCGGAATAGAAGAGGCGGAGCTGGATGCCAGACTGCTTCTGGAGTTTGTATGTGGAACGAACCGGAATACACTGCTGGTACATGATGACAGACCGGTGACAGATGAAGAAACGGCAGCTTATCGGGAACTGACCGGAAAGCGTGCGCAGCGCATTCCCTTGCAGCATCTGACAGGGACACAGGATTTCATGGGACTGGAATTTGAGGTGAATGAGCATGTGCTGATTCCCCGTCAGGATACGGAAATTTTGGTGGAAGAGGCTTTGCAGGAGCTTCACGATGGGATGCGTGTGCTGGATATGTGCACCGGCTCCGGTTGTATTTTAATCAGTCTGCTTCGTTATTCCAATGACTGTACCGGCGTGGGAGCCGATATTTCCGAGGAGGCGTTGCAGGTTGCAAGACGGAATGCGAAGAAGCTGCTTGCGGATGGCTCCATTATCTTTGTACAGAGCGACCTTTTTGAAAGGGTGGAAGGGCAGTTTGACATGATTGTGTCCAATCCGCCCTATATCTGTACGGACGTGATTGAGACGCTGATGCCGGAGGTGCGTGAGCACGAGCCCAGGCAGGCACTGGACGGAAGCGCGGACGGTCTGCTTTTTTACAGAAGGATTATCGAGGACAGTGTGAAGTATCTGAAAAGAGGCGGTATGCTGTTTTTTGAAATAGGATATGACCAGGGAGAGGCCGTGAAAAAGCTCATGGAGCAGGCGGGGTATCTGGAGGTTCATGTAATCAGGGATTATGCGGGCCTTGACAGAGTAGTGGCAGGAACTCTGGGATTCGGAATTACAGTTTAGCGAAAGGGCTGAATAAAAGAAAGGTGAAAACGATGTTTGATAAACTGGAAGATTTATTGATTCGATTTGAGGAAATTATGGGAGAGCTTCATGAGCCCACAGTGACCAACAATCAGGAGCGCTTCCGCAAGCTGATGAAGGAGCAGAGCGATCTGACCCCCATTGTGGAAGCCTATACGGAGTATAAGAAGTGCAGGCAGGACATCGACGATTCTCTGGCAATGCTGGAGGAGGAAAGCGATGAAGAGATGCGCGAAATGATTAAGGAGACTTTAAACGACAGCAAAAAGCGTGTGGAGGAGCTGGAACAGGAGATGAAGATTCTGCTTCTGCCCAAGGATCCTAACGATGACAAAAACGTTATCGTGGAAATCCGTGCAGGTGCGGGCGGAGATGAGGCAGCTCTCTTTGCTGCCGAGATTTACCGTATGTATGTGCATTATGCGGAGAGTCAGCGCTGGAAGGTAGAGACGCTGAATGCGGACGAAATCGGCATTGGCGGCATGAAGGAAGTACAGTTCATGATTACCGGACAGGGTGCTTATTCCAAGATGAAATACGAGAGCGGCGTGCACCGTGTACAGCGTGTGCCGGAGACAGAGAGCGGCGGAAGAATCCACACCTCCACCATCAGCGTAGCGGTGATGCCGGAGGTGGATGAGGATATTGATATTGTCATTGATGAGAAGGATATCCGTATTGATGTTATGCGTGCGTCGGGTAACGGCGGACAGTGCGTTAATACCACGGACTCTGCGGTTCGTCTGACTCATTATCCCACAGGTATTGTGGTTTACAGCCAGACGGAGAAGTCCCAGATTCAGAACAAGGCGAAGGCATTTGCCCTGCTGAAGGCAAAGCTGTACGACATTGAGCAGCAGCAAAGGCATGACGCTGAGGCGGAGATGAGAAGGAGCCAGATTGGTACGGGCGACCGTTCCGAGAAAATTCGTACCTACAACTTCCCTCAGGGACGTGTCACCGACCACCGTATCGGCCTGACCATCTACAAGCTGGACAAGGTTATGAACGGCGACATTGAGGAAATCATCGACGCATGTATCGCAGCCGACCAGGCGGCGAAGCTGGCAAAGATGAACGAATAAGCTATGAGTGCAGAATAAAAATGGAGAGTCAGAATCTTGCTTGCAAGAGATTCCGGCTCTTCTTTTTATTCTGTAAGAATGCAAACGACACCGCGATGGAGCGTAAGGTGCGTGTACGCACCTCGACATTTGTCTCTGCCCGTCTTTTTTTTGTGGTAGCTTTGATGCACTGTACATCTCTGTTTGGGTGGCTTTGATGTATGTATCGTCCTTTCTGAGAAAACTTTAGTAACTGACAATAAGATGACGTATAATAAGTTTCGAATGGGTAGTGTTTATTGTCCAATTCGCGTGTCGCTCCAGGGTGGATTATCATCAGGAACTGTGTCCAGGGTGAATTATCATCAGAATCTGTTGACAAAAGAATTCCATTTGCTAGAATATAAAAAAAGTAGCTGACACAAAAAAGGAATTGTGTTTAAGATAATCCTTTCAATGAAACTGTATAAACATGTGGAGGAAGTTTGTAAATTGGAGGCCAGCTTATGTCATTAAAATATAATATTAGCTATGAAGTAGCTTCTACTATCTTTTTGATTGCTCTGCTTTTTTATATAAGATTGCAGTACGATACACAATCAAGGGTGAATAGAGAATTTCGGAAACTTACTTGGTTTGGACTAATTGCAACGTTTCTGGATGTGACAACAGCCGTTACAATCAGTTATGCAGGCGTTGTGCCGATAGAAGTGAATATCTTGCTGAATACACTGTATTTTGTATCGGTTGCGGCTTTAGGATATCAGGTTATGTATTATAACCTATATTATCTGTACAGAGATAGGATGAATAGGTCATTCATTCGGTT
>JBJEJG010000092.1:1157-2726 GCA_051877795.1 Acetatifactor sp. | reverse complement strand
CCCCAGTTAGCCATTACGCTGTAGACATCGCGGAAGGCTCCTTCTCCTGTGGTTCTCGGAACAAACCAGGTGGTGGGCCAGGTGGGATCCGTTCTCTCATCAAGCTTGTTATGAACTTCCTCAGGGAGAACAATGCTTTTTCCCTCTGCGATCTGAAGTACGGGGCCGACTCCCTCGACCAGATTTACCCTTACCATAGTCAGTGGCATTTCCGCATCCGTCTTAAAATGGGAGGAATAGCCGCCGCCACGGAACTGACAGAGCTCTGCAGGGCACCAGTCAGTGGCATTTAAGCAGGCCTCGATGTCATCTTCCGTCATATCCCACCAGGGCTTCATCACGGGATTACCGTCCTTATCCCTGCTCTTTCCCGTGGCATCCAGACAGGTGGAACCGGAATTGATCAGATGGATAAAGCCTTCCTTTGCGGAACCCTCCGGTTTCCAGCCGGTGACACGCTCTACCGCTTCCGGGCTCCAGTAGCATCTGACATCGGAAAAACCGCTGGCTTTTCCGGTCAGGAGATTGCCGAATATCATGGAAAGACCGTTTAAGTTGTCATTTTCTGTGGCAAATACAAATGGCGGTCTCTTTCCGTCCCAGTCGAAGGTGGAGTTCAGGATCGCCTCGGTGAAGTCGGCGTTTGGTCTGTAATCTGTCCACATACGCTGTCCCTGGAAGCCTGCAAAAAGGGCATTTCTGCCGAGAGATTCCTCCACAAAGCCCATTTCAGAAAGCTTTTCATTGCCCTGCATGATATCCTTGACAATGAGAGTCATCTTAACCACGAACTCCCACTCTTCCTCCTTCTGTTGCCTTGAATGGGCGCGGCTTTCCGGGTTGGGATCGTGTCCTTCTCTGCAGTATTTCTTAACCCAGGCGAGGGCCTCCTCAAACTTTTCTTTCTCATAGATACCAAGATCCATTCTTCTTAAGATCTCTGTCATATCCACCCACTCCGGACGCATGCCGAGATACTGAATATAAAACAGGGGATCGAGAAAAGAACCCATGATACCCATGGAAACAGCACCGATACCCACATAGGACTTGTTTTTCATCTGTCCCACGACTGCTGCACATCTGGCAAAACGCAGGATCTTTTCCCGCACATCTTCAGGGATCTTTGTTTCCTCCATGTCCTGTACATCTCTTCCGTAAATGGAGTAGCAGGGCAGCTTCATCTGATTGTGGGCAGCCAGCGCGGATGCCAGATAAACGGCGCCGGGGCGTTCTGTTCCGTTAAAGCCCCAGATGGCTTTCAGCGTGAGAGGATTTAGGTCTATGGTTTCCAGAGGATAACACCAGCTTGGGGTCACACTTAAAGTCGCCACCACGCCACGTGTTTCGAAGTAAGCGGCACATCTGGCTGCTTCCTCTCCGCCGGCGATACTGCCCGGAAATATCACCACATTCACCGGAGTTCCATCTGCATAAAACACATTTTCTTCGATTAATTTTTTTGCGCTTTCCGCCATTTCGCGCACTTTACCTTCCAGCGCATCCCTGATTCCCATGCGTCTGGAGTCCACAATGGGACGAATGCCGATTGCAGGATAATTTTTCATC
>JBJEJG010000092.1:0-1057 GCA_051877795.1 Acetatifactor sp. | reverse complement strand
AAGCGGTTCAATACCTCCAGACAGTACTCCACACCGCACTCTCCGGCAATTTTTCCCACAGTTCTCACGTTGGCCACACTTCGCGCCCAGTCCCCTTTCTTGTCGATGGGTTTGGAGTAGTCCACCGGCCAGTAGGAATAGATGCCGCCGCCGATGGTATGGATATCAAGAAGCTCCAGCTTCTGTAGGATATCGGTGTAGAAAGCAATAGCATTTTTCACGATGGCGGGATCACTGCTTGCCAGATTTTCCGATGCGCCGGGGCCATAGCCTGCAGTCAGAGTGATGCCGGCATCCTTTGCCATCTGTTTCATGGAAAGCAGTTCTTCCCTGCTGATATTCTTCAGCATGGCGCAGGAAATCTCAAGGACATCAAAGCCAAGGTCTTTCACCTTGGAGATATATTTCTTCTGGTCTACGTTCCATTCCTGCTCCCAATAAGCAAAATAAATTCCATATTTCATAAGTTGTTACCTCCTTTTTGTCAGATAAGCTCTATCATCTGGAAGATCTCCAGTTTGGGCAGATGAATTCTCAGGGTATCTCCGTTCACGATCTCGCAGGGAAGTTCGTTTCCTTCCGGAAGAAGAATCGCCTTTTTATCTGGCTTTTTCACATCAATGGTAATGTCGTACATGGGAACCACGGGGGATTCCTCCTGTTCATTGATGATGGCAAAATACTGTTTTTCGTCCTTTTCCCAGGATAACACCTCCACAAATTTTGGGGCGTTAGAAGTAAATGCAGGCTCTCCTATCAGGGAACGGATGATGCGCAAAAATACCTGCCGGCTCATGTAGGGCTTTGACATTTCGATGGGAGCTGCAGACCAGATAATCCTGTTCTTTCCTGTGTCTTTCAGGATCAGACAGGGCTCGTCCGTATAAACGCCGGGCGGGTTGGAATGAATGGCAGCAAAGTCCTCCGTATCTGTCAGGGTATAGGGAAGTGTTCTGGTTGCCAGCACCGTAATTCCTTCAGGATCCGTAACGGTGGCTTCTATCTGCGCCATGGGAATCGTGAGAGGCGTCAGCCGGTCAAAGCCTGTGAGAATTTC
>JBJEJG010000091.1:0-2730 GCA_051877795.1 Acetatifactor sp. | reverse complement strand
AACGGACTATGATAGTAGAAGGACAGGGAATGGGCTTTTGGACACGGGTTCGACTCCCGTCTACTCCACTTCCAAAGTAACGAGGCAGTCGAACCCGTTGGGTTCTGACTCCCGTCTACTCCATCCACGAAAAGAAGGCAGTCGTTTGGCGACTGCTTTTTTTGGCATTTAAAGAGAAGATTGAACGGATTCTGCGCTGAAAGTATAAGGAACGCAATTATATATTGCTATTCGTTTCCGGGGGAGACAAAGATACCGAAAGGAAGGGGACGGTAGGTAAACAAAAGGAAGCAGACAAACAGGATGAATACCGACAGCTTCAAGAAAAACAGAGAGGACGACGCCCTACAGGACAGAGTAAGCCTGTAAGCAGCGGTAAAAGCAAATACTACACTTATGATAAAAGTGGCAATGTCTAACGGAAGGGTATTTTTCCCCAAAATGCCGGTGTATGTGTAAAAAATGACAGGAATTAACAGAGTGCCCAGCAATACACCGGAGAATAGTGCAGAAGTAACGCAGGGAACCCCTTCTTTGAGGTTCCGGTTCATATAAAATGAGTATAAGAGCATTGGGAAGAAGATTAATTTCATATGCTCCCAGGTGGATTCGTTAATGGGAAAAAAAAATCCGATAACAGGGTTGTTGCCGGACCATTCATAAACAAAGTGGGAAATTGTTCCGGTAATAATGACAAAAATAATTCCTTTGATGGTGTAACTCTTTAATCGACTCATAATCATAGTATATGGACAAGAGATGTTTTTTATAAGGGAAGACACCACAAAATTGTGATAAAGAACAAGAAATATGTAAACAGTTTTTGTATAGGGGGGCTGCCGGAGCAGCCCCTTTTGTATAGTCAATAGCGACGGCGGTCATCGCGGTCTCGCCTGTCACGGTCGTCCCGTCTGTCGTCTCTGCGGTCATCCCGCCTGTCATCTCTGCGGTCATCCCGTCTATCATCCCTGCGGTCACATCGGCATGGAGGACAAGGTGGACAGATGCGTCGTCTGAAGCGTTCTAAATCATCCGGCATGGTATTATCTCCTTTTTCTTTTAGAATATGACAGCAAATGGTAATATGTGACAGTAAAATACCATAAGAGCAACGCCTGTCCATGTGCGTTCTTGTTGAAATAGCGCCTTTAAAATGATAAAATGACATCAGAATTTATTTTGGGAGGAAAGCCATGGGAGAGAATCAGGAGCGGTCTGTGGGGGGCTACGTTTTTTTTACGGAGAAGGATGCACAGCTGGCAAGAGCGGAAGAAAAGAAAATAGAATATCTGGAAGCCCGCATTGACTACTCCAGACCGGAGAGCATTCTGCATGTCTATGAAAAGGCAATACATGAGCGTATTTTCAAAACACCTGTGGGACTTGAATATTTGAAGGGGTTGAGAAAATTCTTGCTGGAGCAGGAAGAAATTGACCCGGATAAGGTGATGGATATTCCTCTGTACAGCAATTTTGACGGGGAAATCCGGGAGCAGTCCAGTCCGGCAAAGACCAGAATCCAGCCCAGCCCTGCAAAGAAGGAGCATCCCTATTTTGCGGTTTCAGTTATCCTGAATATCCTTCTGGTGCTTGCTATATGTGCCATGTTTTCCATTTCGCTGAACAGTAATAATCCCAATATTTTGAATTATGAGAAAAACATCAAGAATCAGTATGCTGCGTGGGAACAGGAACTGACGGAAAGAGAACAGGCTGTGAGAGAAAAAGAAAAGGAACTGTTTTTCACAGAATAGACATATTTACGGGGTATGATAAAAATAGTTTATTGCGGAAAGGCATGTGATGGCAATGGAAAAGCTAAAAATTTTAGTTGTCGATGACGAGAGCAGAATGCGTAAGCTGGTTCGGGATTTCCTGGTAAAGGCCGGCTATGATGTGATGGAAGCGGGAGACGGGGAAGAAGCGGTTGACCTCTTTTTCCAGCAGAAGGATATTGCGTTGATCGTACTGGATGTGATGATGCCGAAGATGGACGGCTGGCAGGTTTGCCGTGAGGTGAGAAACTATTCCAAGGTTCCCATTATCATGCTGACCGCAAGGGCAGATGAGAGGGATGAACTGCAGGGCTTTCAGCTTGGTGTGGACGAGTATATTTCCAAGCCTTTCAGCCCTAAAATTCTTGTGGCGCGTATCGAGGCAATTCTGCGTCGTACCAATCAGCATGGAAGCGCGGAAATCATCAGCTGCGGCGGCATTGAACTGGACAAGGCGGCACATCAGGTTACGATTGACGGGAAGCCTGTCGATTTGAGCTATAAGGAGTTCGAACTGCTGACCTATTTTATGGAAAATCAGGGAATTGCCCTGTCCCGTGAAAAGATTTTGAACAATGTATGGAACTATGACTACTTTGGAGATGCCCGCACCATCGATACCCACGTCAAGAAACTCCGCAGCAAGATGGGAGAGAAGGGAGATTTGATAAAGACGATTTGGGGCATGGGGTACAAACTGGAGGTTTAGCTACGAGCAGAGCAAAAACAGAGTCAGAAGCATGATGCAAGTTTACTTGCGTGAATGCTTGTGGCTCTGTTTTTATTGTGCGACAGCACCGACGGCGAGCGAAGCTGCGAAGCAGCTTTGCGAGATGGCGGCTCTGCGAGTAGGTGCCGGTGATGTAAAAAAGCAATTGCAAAAATATCTTGTAATACTTCCGATTTTTGCTATAATATAATTGTAAAAAGGCAATCGCCACAGAGTGGTTGACCA
>JBJEJG010000090.1:0-2734 GCA_051877795.1 Acetatifactor sp. | reverse complement strand
GATATCATTAATTATCCGATCCTTTATTCCGGGGATGACACGACCTATCTGCGGACGGATATCTATGGTCAGAGCACGACGGCGGGATGTATTTTTTTAGAGGGGCTGAATCAGCCGGATTTTGAGGACTATCATACGATTATTTACGGACATAATATGAAAAATTCCAGCATGTTCGGGATGTTAAGCCAGTATAAGACAGAAGGATTTTATGAGGGGCACGAGTACTTTACCATTTATACCAACGAAATGGCATACCGTTATGAGATTTTTGCCTATCAGGATGTGCCGGAGACGGATGATGTTTACAGTATTGGTTTCGCACCGGACGATACCTGGCAGCAATTTATCTATGATATGAGGAAGGGTTCTTATATTGATCCGGATATTGCGGTGACAAAGAATGATAAGGTCGTGACGCTTTCCACCTGTTCCAATGAAGGAGAACGGTTTGTGGTTCATGCGGTGCGGATTGACCAGCATGTATATTAGAGAAAGGAACGCTGCGGCGGAACGGAGAACAGAGATGAAGAAACCGGAAGAATTATTTCATGAACTTGTGGACATGACGAAGGCAACCAGGGAGGGAAAGCTGCACTGGAATCTGGAGGTACAGACGACAGAACATAACCCGGTGGAGGAGAAGCCGGTGGAGAAGGAGGATGGAATCTCCTGGACGGTGGATGAATGCTATGTGTGCTATTCCTGCAATTATAAAGGAAAAGATTTTGTGATGATTACCTATGAGATGATAAAGACAGCGGGAGCGCGGGTGGCTACCACGAATCTGGTCTTTCTGCCTCCGCTTGCAGTCCGGGTATTTAACCTTCATACATTAATGCCGTATGCGGTTCCGGTGTCCGGTGTTCTGGCGGCGCAGATTAAGACCCTGTGGGAACAGTTGCTTGCCATGTATAAGGCAGATCCTGCCAGTGTGTCGCTGAATGTGAATCCGGGAACGCTGGTAATCGAGGACGAAGTATAGGGCTTTAAGCAGAGCTCTATGACATGAATGGAACCATCGTATGTGGAAAAAGCTGTGGTATGCGTGGACATACCACAGCTTTTTTTGCTTTGTGAAATTTGTATAAAATCTTTTTTTCTTTGGAAAAGGGGCTTGAAAATCAAAAAACTTACATCTTGAAAAAATATAAAAAAAGTATTAAAATTATTGGTGAACTGGTCATACCAGTTCGGGAGTATCATAAATAATTAATCAATTAAGAGGAGGAGAAGATTATGTTATTCCAAATTGACAGTATGTGGCAGTTACTTGGCTGGGTACTTGTATTTGCCGGATTAGTGATCTCAAATGAGATCCAGCGCCGCACAAAAGCGGGCGGAATCATGTTTTTCGGCGTGATTCTTGCAATTCTTACGGTGTACTTTGTTGCAATCCAGATTGGCGTTAAGACAGGGGCATCCTGGGCAATGAACAGCCAGACCTATGAGTACATGAATGGCTGGTTCCACTATGCGAAGCTGTATGCAGCGGTTGCAGGTTGTATCGGTTTCATGCTCTTAAAGTACAAAAAGGGAGTCGGCGCCACTCAGTGGTTTAAGGCATTCCCGTTTGTAATCGTGGCAATCAACATTCTGATTGCAGTCGGCTCTGATTTTGAGTCTGCAATCAAGGGCGCTGAGGCTGTGAACGGCTGGTGGTTTTCAAACGAGAAGGTATGGCTCAACGGCGGCTGGTGGAACTGGGTGAATGGTATCGCAGGTATTCTTAACATTTTCTGTATGACCGGCTGGTGGGGAATTTATTCTTCCAAGGACAAGAATCATCAGGATATGTTATGGCCGGATATGACCGTGTGGTTTATTGTGGCATATGATCTGTGGAACTTCACCTATACATACAACAATCTGCCGACCCACTCCTGGTATTGCGGTCTTGCGCTTCTGCTTGCCCCCACATTCGCAAATGCACTGTGGAATAAGGGCGGATGGATTCAGAACCGTGCCAATACACTGGCAACCTGGTGTATGTTTGCACAGGTGTTCCCACTGTTCCAGATTGGCGAGAGATTCTCTGTTCTTCCGGTTCTCTATGAGAATACCGGTGCTACCTATGCATTGGAGTTGTGTGATTATACGGCAGAGCAGATGGCAGGTATTGCGCCTAATACAACCGTACAGGGAGTTGCGGCAATTCTTGCGCTTGTTGTCAATGTCATCTGCATTTCTGTTATTATCAAGCGTTCCATTGAACAGAAGAAGAACCCGTACAAGAATGAGATCTGGGTTGGCACAAAGGACTATGTGGAGGCTATGAACAGAGCGGAGTAAATGTGATAATACTTGCTTTGACAATACGACACCCCGCACCAGGCGGATCGCCTGGTGCGGGGTGTTCGTATGTTCAAAAGACAAAGAATCGGTGCCAAATTACATTCACCCTTCGCGTAATCAATGCAGAAGGGCTTTTGTGACCTCGGCCAGAGAAAGGGAACAGCCATTTTTCAGTACGACGGATTTCAGATCCTCAAATTCCGGCTTTTCCTTCTCGATTCCGTAGCCCGAACTCTTTTTGATGCGGATGTCACCGTAGGCGGTGGGGCGGGTCTCAAAGGTGGACTCTAACTTTGCCCGGGGAAAGGTCTGATAGCGCACGCCCCGGGTGGAGGTGTGCAGGAAAAACAGCCCGGTAAATTTATCCTTGTCCTCCGGTCTGCAGATGCAGGTCAGAAGAATGCCCGGACGGTTCTTCTTCATCTGGACGGGAATGGTA
>JBJEJG010000089.1:0-14091 GCA_051877795.1 Acetatifactor sp. | reverse complement strand
AGACTTGGTATTCAGGCATTTGAGCCTATCCTTGTAGAAGGTAAGGCAATCAAACTGCATCCTCTGGTATGTACCGCGTTCAACGCAGACTTCGACGGAGACCAGATGGCAGTGCACCTTCCTCTGTCCGTAGAGGCACAGGCTGAGTGCAGATTCCTGCTTTTGTCTCCCAATAACCTGCTGAAGCCCTCCGATGGCGGCCCTGTTGCCGTGCCTTCTCAGGACATGGTGCTCGGTATTTACTATCTGACGCAGGAAAGACCCGGCGCAGTTGGTGAGGGTAAATTCTTTAAGAGTGTAAACGAAGCAATCCTTGCTTATGAAAATAAGGCATGTACACTGCATTCCAGAATTACCGTGCGCGTATCCAAGAAAGATGCTGACGGTGAAGTGATTACCGGAAATGTAGAATCCACATTGGGACGTTTCATTTTCAATGAGATTCTGCCTCAGGATCTTGGATTTGTGGACAGAAGCAAGCCTGAAAACTTCCTGAAGCTGGAAGTGGATTTCCATGTGGGCAAGAAGCAGCTGAAGCAGATTCTGGAAAAGGTTATCAATACACACGGAGCAGTAAAGACTGCAGAGGTGTTGGATGATGTAAAGTCCATCGGTTATAAATACTCCACAAGAGCTGCTATGACCGTATCTATTTCCGATATGACCGTGCCTGCGCAGAAGCCCCAGATGCTGGCTGAGGCTCAGGCAACCGTTGATAAGATTTCCGCTAACTTCCGTCGTGGCCTGATTACCGAGGAAGAGCGTTACCGTGCAGTGGTAGAGACCTGGAATGAGACGGATAAGGAACTGACCGATGTGCTGCTGGCAGGTCTGGATAAGTACAACAACATCTATATGATGGCTGACTCCGGTGCCCGTGGTTCCAACCAGCAGATTAAGCAGCTGGCAGGTATGCGTGGTCTGATGGCGGATACAACCGGTAGAACGATTGAACTGCCCATTAAGTCTAACTTCCGTGAGGGTCTGGATGTACTGGAGTACTTCATGTCTGCACACGGTGCCCGTAAGGGTCTGTCCGATACTGCACTTCGTACTGCAGACTCCGGTTACCTGACAAGACGAATGGTTGATGTATCTCAGGAGCTTTCCATCCGTGAGACCGACTGCTGCGAGGGTAAGACGGAAATTCCCGGTATCGTGGTAAAGGCGTTTATGGACGGTAAGGAAACCATTGAAAGCCTGAAGGACAGAATCACAGGAAGATACTCCTGTGAGGATATTTATGATAAAGACGGTAATATGATTGTGAAGCACAACCACATGATTACCCCCAGCCGTGCAGCTAAAATCTTAAGCGTCGGCGTAAATGATAAGGGTGAACCCATTGAGGCTGTGAAGATTCGTACCATATTGACCTGTCGTTCTCATGTAGGTATCTGCGCAAAGTGCTACGGTGCAAATATGGCTACCGGTGAGGCAGTACAGGTAGGTGAAGCAGTCGGAATTATCGCTGCACAGTCCATCGGTGAGCCCGGTACACAGCTGACCATGAGAACCTTCCATACCGGCGGTGTGGCAGGTGATGATATTACCCAGGGTCTTCCCCGTGTCGAGGAGCTTTTCGAGGCGAGAAAGCCCAAGGGACTTGCGATTATTGCAGAGTTCGGCGGCAAGGCTGAAATCAGAGACACCAAAAAGAAGCGCGAGGTTGTTGTCACCAATGAGGAAACCGGCGACTCCAAGGCTTATCTGATTCCCTACGGTTCCCGTATCAAGGTGATGGACGGACAGGTGCTGGAGGCAGGTGACGAGCTGACGGAGGGTAGTGTAAATCCTCATGACCTGCTAAAGATTAAGGGCATTCGTTCCGTGCAGGATTATATGCTCCGCGAGGTTCAGAGAGTTTACCGTCTGCAGGGTGTTGATATTGCAGATAAGCACATTGAGGTGATTGTCCGCCAGATGCTGAAGAAGGTTCGTATTGAAAACAACGGTGACACAGACTTCCTGCCGGGTACGCTGGTTGATGTCCTTGAATATGAGGATATGAATGAGCAGCTGATTGCAGAAGGTAAGGAGCCTGCGGAAGGAAAGCAGGTACTGCTGGGTATCACTAAGGCGGCTCTGGCTACCAATTCCTTCCTGTCGGCAGCATCCTTCCAGGAGACGACAAAGGTTCTGACTGAGGCGGCAATCAAGGGTAAGGTAGATAACCTGATTGGTCTGAAAGAGAACGTTATCATCGGTAAACTGATTCCTGTTGGTACAGGTATGAAGAGATACCGCAATACCAAGCTGAGCACTGATGAGGTGGAGGATATTTCCTTTGAAGAGTTCGGCATGGAAGATGAAGTCAGCTTTGATGAGAATACTGAGGAAACTTCCGCGGAAGAGCCAGTATCTGTGACAGAAGAATAAATTGCTCAAACAAGGCCCTGTCGGTGTAAGCCGATGGGGCTTTTTGACGATGGAAGAACTGTAAAATACCGGGAATAACCCGTAGAATGGTTGAAAAAAATTTTACTTATGTTATAATGTGTTTACAAACTAAGGAGAAAAGGGGGCGCAAAAGTTGAAAAAGAAGCTTTTTTCTGTATTAATGTTTTGGGGATTGACATTTTTGGGATGTATGTTGCTGCCACAGACGGCTCATGCGGCAGAAAGCTCCCCATATTATGGTATTACAATTGACGGAGACTTCTCGGATTGGGCAGGGGTGCAGAAATATTCCGGTGGTTTTGGTGTCAATGAGGTTGCCTTCGTGTTTGACGGAGATTATTTATATGTTTATATTGATGAACCGACTCAGGCGTTCAGCGCAACATGGTCCGGACCGAATTCCAACGGTAAGTTTGCTCTGGAGACCGACCTCGGATACCAGACGCTGTTTCAGCTGACGCAGGAAAATGGCGGAAGCGTGGCAGGAGTAGACGGAGCCTTGTGCGTGCATAGTGATACTACCTGGGGGCTGCCGGGTTATTACTGGGAAATAGCAATTCCTGCCAGCAACCTCGGTGCCTATAATCAGACGGTTTCCTTTGGACATTATCTCGCAGAGGGCATGTATGTAACAGATGTGGCAAATATCTCCGGCGGCTCTACGGGCGGAGACAGTAGTGAAACCGGTGAAGAACCGGGCGGTGTTGAAGAAACAGGGGAAAGCGGAGAGACCGGAGGCGGCAGTATTCCTTCTGAACCCACCGGCAGCTTTGACGGCATTGTTTATGACGGAAATTATGATGACTGGCTGTATTATCCACATGAGGTAATCCAATATGCAACCGCCGGAACTCAGGAAAATGTTCCGGATGCACAGGCTGCATTGTATTCTGTTGACGGCATTCTGTTCGGTCATGTCGTGACTTATATGCAGGCTCATTTGGATGAAGGAGGCGGAGAATATACCTCCGGCATTACCATCCAGATAAACAATGATTGGAATACCAGCTTTTATCCGCAGCTGGTTGCGGTTGATGGGAGCGGTAATATCAATTACTCGCCGCAACTGACGGGGTTAGCGCAGGGTACATATGAATTTTACCTTATTGATTCACAGGGATGGAAGAATGCGACAAATATCTCCCAGTGGACAGATCCTATGGAACCGTATATTTACGGTACAAATGCTGTATACGGAAAAATGATGATTACGATTGGACCCTCCAAGCATGACATGGAATATTGGATTGACATACCTACTCTTGCACAGAAATTCAACATGGAGGCGGGAAATGTACAGACTCTGTCCGCACAATATGGCAGAATCGGGCAGCAGTGGGTGACAACAGCAGGTACCTCAACAGGTCCTGTGGTGGGATTGGCACTCTGCATGTCAGTGGTGGCCTGCAGCGTCATTCGTAAGAAACGTTCGGAAGCCGGGAAAACAGCATGAAGTATCTGGTTGGCATTGTTGCTGTAATAATATGGCTGTATCTGCTTTCTGTATTGAAACGATGTAAACTCCCGGCATGGCATTTCTTTCTGGGAAGTCTGGGGCTGTTTGCATTTATGATGATTTTTCTGCGTCCGGTGATGGTAAAGCCACTGGCACGGTGTGTGGCTGCCATCGCAGGAGGCTTTGGAAATCTGACAGGAACATTTACAGCCTTTTTTAAATATGGCATTCTGTTTATTCATGGAAGTGACAGTACGATTACTCTGCAGATTGATTTTGAGTGCTCCGGAATTATTGAAATTATGGCATACATTTCTCTGCTGGCCTTTTTTGATGTGTATGACCGTAATGAGAAATTGTTTGTCGGCGTTCTGGGAACAATCGGAATTATTCTGTCAAATGTGCTGAGAATTATTGTTATTTGCATGATGATATATTTTGGTGGAACAAGGGTGTATTATATTGCGCATTCAATTGTCGGAAGACTGCTGTTTTACACCCTGTCGGTATTGTTGTACTTTTATGTATTTACAAAACCTCAGATAATTCGAACCAAAGTAGGAAAGTTTACATATGGACATCATTAGCAGAATACTAAATTCCTTTGTGTTCTGGGCGGCCTGGATTATTATCCCACTCATTATGGAGATTGCACCGGCTGTGGGAAGCATGTTCATCCTGCAGAAGAGAAAGGTGTTTCCCGCTCAGGATAGGAAACCTGTAATTTATCCGGAGATAACCATTATCATTCCGGTTTATAATTCCGCACAGACGTTGGAATCATGCCTTCGCTCTATCGTTGAAAGTGATTACCCTGACAACTGTATTAATGTTTTTCTTGTAAATAACCAAAGTACGGATGACAGCTTTTATGTATACACTCAGTGCCAGAAAAAGTTTCCGACTCTGATGATGCGATGGATGAATGCGGAGCAGGGAAAATCCAAGGCGCTGAACCTGGCTCTGTATAACAGCAGCGGTAAGTACATTATTCATATCGACAGTGACGGAGCGTTGGAGCCTTCGGCAATTCGGCATATGGTGGAGCGCTTTGAGAGCGACACTTCCATAAATGTCATGACGGGAGCAATTTGCACAAATCCCGACTTGATAGAGCAGTATCCGCATGGACTATCCAGATTGTTTCGAAAACTGGAATTTATGGAATATGCGCAGGCCTTTTTGGCCGGGCGCAATTATGCGTCGGAAACCAATTCAATTTATACATTGTCCGGCGCTTTTTCAGGTTTCCGCAAAATGTCAATTCTGAAATCCTGGCTATACAGTACGGATACCATATGTGAGGATACACAGATTACCTTCCAGATGAAGTATATTCAGAAGGAACAGGTCAAAATCAGCGAAAAATCAATCTTTTTTGTAGAGCCGATTGAGGGCTTTGATAAACTTTACACGCAGCGGCAGCGTTGGCAGAGAGGAAGTCTGGAGGTTGCCAAGTTATTTGGCGCGAATAGTCTGAATCCCGCAAAAATGCTGAAGGATGTCAATGTCAGAACCCTGATGTATGACCATACATTTGCCTTCCCCAGACTGATTTGGTATTTGGCTTTAGTCTGTTTGGGCTTTATGGGTTTTTCGGGCAAAACGATTGGATTATCCATGGCGGCAATTATGGTCATGTATATCGTGTGCGGTTATTTTTATTTTTTTGCAATCATGGGCTTTTTGTCCGAATTTAAAGAATTAAAGAGATATTACAGAAAACAGTGGTGGGTCATTGTCCTTCTGCCGTTTTTTAATTTTATCGTATTCTTTATCCGAATGGCCGGTGTTATCAATACCATCGGGACGGACAGCGCGTGGAAAACCAAGACCTTTACCGAGGAACGCGGCATTATCTCAAAACAGGTCAGAAACGACTTTTCAAAGCTTCAGAGACTGATAAAGAGAGCAGACGGATGGTTTAATGAAGATCCGGATATAGAGAAGCTTCCAAGCAGAAAAGGGAAACTGTGGTATGCGGGAATCGGAGTGCTCTATTTGGCGGCTGCATTGCTCGGCGCACTAGGGTACTGGGTCAAGGAGACCTTTGGAATCGGTTTTGGGGAGTTGGTTGCAACTCTGCTGTCTCCGACAAAAGGAACCGGAAATGCGACGATTGCAGAGGTTATGAAGGTATGTGTTCCGCTGCTTCTGGCGGGAACCTTACTGTATGTGGCGGTAGCCAGGTTTTGCCGTCGCAGGAAACATTTCCTCCGGGCAGAACGGATTTTGGCGGCGGGAGCAGCTGTTTCACTCATCGTCAGTTGCCTGTATATCAATGCGACATATGATGTGGTGGGATATGTCGCAAGCAAATCAGGACAGACGATGATTTACGAGCAATATTATGTAGATCCCCGGGATGTTGCCATTACTTCGGAAACAGGCGGAAAGAATTTAATCTATATCTATATGGAGAGCATGGAATCGACTTATGCCTCTACAGCAGCAGGCGGCAGACAGGAAATCAACTATATTCCCGGCCTTACGGCACTGGCAGAGGAAAATGTTTCTTTTTCGGAATCGGATAAACTGGGAGGCTTTCATTGCGCCTCCAATACGGGAATTACCATGGCGGCTCTTTGGGCAAGCACTACAGGAGTTCCTTATGCTACAGAGATAACTTCTATGGGAGAAGGAGAGAAAATAGCCCCCGGAATTATCTCTCTCGGCGATATCCTGAACAGAATGGGGTATCGGCAGGAATTTTTGTGCGGTTCTGACGGAGACTTTGCTGGACGCAAAAGCTATTTTGAACAGCATGGCAATTATGAGGTGTTTGACCTGTATACAGCCAGAGAGAAGGGCTATATAGAGGACGACTATTATGTGTGGTGGGGCTTTGAGGACAAGATACTTTATGAGATAGCAAAGGATGAAGTCCTGCGGCTGGCAGACGGAGAGGAACCGTTCAATTTTACGATGCTGACGGTGGATACGCATCATGTGGACGGCTATGTGTGCGAGCTTTGTGAGGATACCTATGACAACCAGACTGCAAATGTGGTCTCCTGTGCGGACAGGCAGGTATCGGAGTTTATTGAGTGGTGTAAGGAACAGGATTTTTACGAGGACACTGTAATCATTATTTCGGGGGACCATCCCCGAATGGACACCTCCCTTGTAGCAGGAGTTTCCTATTATGACAGAACGGTGTACAACTGCTTTATCAATGCTGCACCCCGGCAGGAAATAAGGGAGACGTATCGCACCTTTACCACGATGGATATGTTTCCCACCATACTCTCAGCTATGGGCTATGAGGTGGAGGGAAATCGACTGGGACTTGGCACAAACCTGTTTTCGGAGGAGGATACTCTGGCGGAGAGTAAAGGCTTTGACTGGGTGACGCAGGAGACTCTAAAGGCTTCTGATTACTATAAAGAAAATTTTTTAGGAATGATTCAGTGAGGTAGATAGAGTTATACATGTCGAAGAAAAAGAGAGAAAAAACCTTTATAAACAGTTTAAGTCTCTGGGTTGCTTTTGCTTTTCTGATGGCAATAACGGGAGCCTTATTTGCGTGGCTGCAGATTGCGCATTACGAAGAGGGCGTTATTGAGATATATGCCACACAGCAGGATGCCTATGTGCAGCTTGTGCTGGATCAGATTAACCTGAATCGTGAGCAGAAGGACGAAAGCGTGATTGTTGACATCATCGGAACTCTGGACGCCTCCAATAATAAGTATTGGACGTTGGCGAATGATGCGACGATTATTTTCGTGAAGGATATCACAGAGACAAACCGCTATAAAGGCTTTACAACAGAGACCTACTATATTTCTGACAGTGCGAAAGAGTTTATTGAAGGATTGTCAATAAATAGGGTAACACATAGTCTGATTCAAATAGATGGGAAAAGCTATATTGCATCCGGTGTGGTGTTTGTTTATCAGGGTGTCGATTATCAGATATGTCTTCTGACGAACCCGGATGCCGTGCTGGATCACAATGCTTATCTGGGAGCAAAAATCAATCTTTCCGTGATGATTGGCTCACTCCTGTGCGTCTTTCTGATCACGGTAATTGCACTGGCGGGAAGCAATAATAAAAAATCACATCAGCTGGCGCAGGAGAAGGAAAACAGTATTTTGCTTTCCAAAATGGTGGAAAAACTGAACGAGGAATTATCTCTAAGCAGTCTGTATGACGCGAGGCTTGCGGTGTTTCAGACAGAATCTCTTCCAATGCTTTTCGAAAAGCTGGAGAGTAAGGGATGTCTGCCTGTTACTTTGATGCTGTTGGAATACGACACGGAGAGAGCAGCGTCCTTTTTCCTGGAGGACGGCTATCTGATGATGGACAGAAGAGTGTTGCGTTTCCGCGATGAGAAGAAAAAACGGCTCGTGTTGGTAGCTGTAGGCTACGATGGGGAAGAGGCTTTCAAGGCGATAGAATGGCTGCTGTATCAGGAAATTCATCTGGTTGCCACAGAATGCGTAGACGGTGAGAGTAAGCTGTCACTGGAACAGGCACTGAAAAAGCTGTACAAAAAGGGAGAGAAAAAAGATGGAAAGTAAACTGGCTCGCTTATATCAGTTCAAATTTTATCTGAACGGTGGACACAGTATCCTGATTGACGGGCATCAGGGCCAGGTACATCCTCATACCTGGGAGTTTGGATTAAAGATAATGATGCAGAAAGAGGAGTTCGTGGAATTTAAGGTTTTTGAAAAAGCGATTAACCTGTTCTTTGAAAAATATCAGAATCAGACCTTAAACGGAGTCAAACCTTTTGATACGCTTATGCCCACGCTGGAAAATATGGTGGACTACTTCGGAGAGCAGCTTCGAGGCATTATTCGTGCCGTAGGAGGAGAACTGATGCAGATTGAAGGAAGTGAAACGCCTACCAGAAGCTATATTGTTTCGTATGAGGGTGATTCGCTTTATCTGGAAAATGTACAGCAGTTCTCACAGCAGGCAGTATCCAGAGTGATGGACAGAATGCTGGAAAATATATAGGAAGAAAAATCAGATAACTATGAAAAGAAAGCTGGGAAACATTCTAACTGTATGTTTATATGGAATACTTGCCTGCTTACTGGTATGGATAATATATCGCAACGGAATCTATCCCGATGGGGCGGACACTATGTGCCATCTTTACAAAGGAGATATTCTTTATAAGGAAATCCTAAAGGGAAATTTCTATCCTTTGATTGACCCAATGTGGTACAATGGCGTGGAAATGATGCGGTATTGGGCGCCGCTACCGGTGTATGTTCTGGCACTCTGTGAGGCATTGACCGGTGGAAATCTGTTTTACGGATATCTTTTATTTGTAGGCAGCATATTCTTTTTCGGTGCTGTAGTCTGGCTCTGGATTGGAAACAGGCATGGCAGGATGGGGCTCGGAGCATTTATCGGTGCTCTGTGGTTTTTTATGCCCAATAACCTGTATGCGTTGTTTGTAGAGGGAAATCTGCCAAGGTCATTGTGCATGGTTTTTCTGCCCTGGCTCCTGGAACAGATTTATCAGTATCTGGCAGAGAAGCGTTGGCGGAATATGCTGGGTATCATTGGATGCTTTCTTCCCATTACACTCTGCCATCTGGGATATGCCGGAATGATTCTGTTGGCACTTCTGCTGTTTCTGGTCATTTATTCCATTCGATTCAGAGGCTTAAGGAAGTGCATTCATGTTCTGATTGGACTGGTGCTTGCTATCCTGATTCTTGGCCTGTGGGTATATCCGTCCCTTCAGGGAGGAATTACCGCTACGGACAGTTCTCAGGTCATGAAGACCTTTTTCCAGAAAGCTATCGTGTCCCTGAATCCCTTTTACCGCGTAAAGTATGGAGTGTCGGTGGCGTTCTATTTTGGCCTTGCAGCTTTTTTGGTGGCGGTTCTGGGAGTATTTTTTGGAAAAGCTAAGTCTTCAGCTTTTTTCGGCTGCGCACTGATAACTTTCATATGTACGACTACTGCAATGTATCCTGTTTTGAGTCATCTCCCGGGCAGCCAGTATCTGTGGATGCTGCGGTTTATTTCTATTGCCCTGTGTATGATTCTGTTTGGATTGACACTCTGGAACACCTTAAAAAGACAATGGCTGCTCTTTTTCTGTGCACTTCTGATTCTGGATGTCCTGCCCTCCCTGCCTCTGGTCTATGGTGATTTGTCCGGAAAGCCGGTGGAAGAACGTATGGATGAAACAGAAGAGTATTCCCTGTTGGCAAGCGCTAAGGAGATAACCACGCAAAGGCTTGCACTTATGGACTTGAGTTCACTGGAGGCAACGGGAGCATTTCTTACTTCCGATTACGGAAATTCCATAGCTGCTACCTATGGTGCGGGCTGGCAGTCTGCGAATACGGCAGGCAATATTGTGCTATTGAATGAGGCTCTGGAGACAGGCCGCTATTACTATCTGTTTGACAGATGTCTGGAGCTTGGCAGTGATTCTGTTATCATTCAAATCAGTCATCTGAATCAGGGATATAGGGATGTAGATAAGGTCAGGGAGGCTGCGGAGACGGTGGGCTATCGCCTGGTGGAGGAAAATGATAACTACCAGCTGTACCATCTGGATACCTTTGAGCAGTTTGGCACAATCAGCCGTTATCAGGCAATCGGCATCGGCAAGGCGGCAGAAACAGTGACACTGGACTATCCTTCCATGGAGCACGGGGATTCTGATAATCTGAATGATTACAGCTTTGAGGAACTGAAAAATTATAAGCTTGTCTTTTTGAATGGATTTACTTATGATAACAAAACGAAGGCTGAGGAATTGTTGACACAGCTTTCGGAATACGGTGTCAGAGTGGTGATTGAGGCAGATGGCATTCCTATGGACGAGCACACGGGAATTCAGAGCTTTCTGGATGTGGTGTGTCAGCCTGTCGTTTTTTCCAACGGCTATCCTTTGCTGGATACGATAGACGGCATTCTGGACTGTGACCTGTTTCCGGCGGAATATACGAGCTGGAAAGCGATGTATCTCAACGGGCTGGATGAATGCTGGGGGAAAATTCAGGAGCTGGATGAGGAATTGATGTTCTATGGAACAGTCAAGAATGAGAATATCGTCATGATTGGCTTAAATCTTTCCTATTACTACAGTCTGACTCTGGACGAAGGAGTGGGAAAACTTCTTTCACATGCCATGACAATCTCGGGAAGCGACCTGCCGGAGAGAACGATTGTGCCGCTGCAGGTGGAATATGAAAAGGATAGAATTACCATCCGCTCTGAATACGACAATGTCAATACCGCTGTGGCATATCACGATATATTTGATGAAAATACCGGAATTTATTGTAAAAATCATCTGACCTATGTAAATCAGGGGGAAACAGTTATTACACTGCATTACCCATATCTGTGGGAAGGACTTTGTATCAGCCTTGCGGCCCTGATTGCGACAGTGCTTTTTCTGGTTTATGTGCGTTCCTTCTGGCACAGACGCTACATCAGTAAAATTGAGATAGCAGAGGTGGTGCGCCCTGTAAAAGGAAAGCAGCCCTGCTTTGATGTGGCAATTCCAAACGAAGTCAAGTACAAAATTTCAAGGGTAAGCTGGTACGATGGTGAGGAGCATGAGCTTGACAGAGACTTTATTTTTGGAAATGGAAAATATCGAATCCGCATCATATTGCATGCGAATGAAGAGGAGCATTTTGAAAAGGAAGTAAAGACCACTGTAAACGGATTGAAAGTGGACAGAATGGAATTTTTGGATACGGATAAAGTGGTGCTGGCAGAAATGACATATCAGGCCATAGATCCCTTCCGCTTTTTGAAGCAGCCCGCAGATGCGGAAGGCATTCAGGGCGAGGCTGTAACGATAAAATGGATGATATCCAAGGTGCCCAAGGTAGGCTACCTGCAGATGCTGGAGGGGGAGACATGGATTATCTGCGATACCATTCCCAGAGAGGCAGAGTGGGAGCTGTCTGTGGATATTCATTATGAAGATATGGATGAGTGCAGATACCGGCTTGTTTATATTACAGGAGACGGCAGGTCGGAGTACAGTGCGGAATTTACTGTGAGATGGAGAAAAAAGGAGCATGAATAAACCATATATTGTCATTCCGTCTCTGAATCCCGGAGACAGACTGCTTCCATTGGTGGAAGAACTGAAGAAGCAGGGGTTTGAACATATTATTATAGTAAATGACGGAAGCTGTGAGGAATGCCTTCCTGTGTTTGAGGCTCTGGAGGAAAAAGGTGGCTGTGCCGTTTTACATCATCATGTAAATCAGGGAAAGGGAAGAGCCCTGAAGACGGCATTTAACTACTATCTGGGTGTATGTACCCGTGAGGACAGCGGTGTCATTACGATGGACTCTGACGGACAGCATTTGGTGGCGGATGTAGAAAAGTGTGCGTTGGCACTGCAGAAGGAACAGGACAAGCTGATTTTGGGATGCAGAAATTTTGCATCAGACGAAGTGCCATGGAAAAGCAGCTTTGGAAACAGAATCACAAGAACAGTCCTGAAATTTTTCTGTGGCATTTCCGTTACGGACAGCCAGACAGGCTTAAGGGGATATTCGACCGAACTGGTTCGAAGGTTTATGAGAACCAAAGGGGAAGGCTTTGAGTATGAGACCTATATGCTTCTGGATGCTGCGGAGGCGGGAATCTCTTTCCGGGAGGTGGAGATACAGACGGTATATCTGGACGGGAACAGGGAGACACATTTCAGACCGGTTGCGGATTCTCTGAGAATCTATGCGGGCTTTTTGAAATATATTTTTTCCTCTTTGTCTTCTTTTCTGATTGATATTTTCCTGTTCTGGCTGCTACAGAGACTGTTTGCCCGGAATATCGGTGAAAATGCGGCCATCTGGATTGCGACGGTGGGAGCAAGAATTGTTTCTTCGCTGTACAATTTCAGCATGAACAGGACAGTGGTTTTCAAAAGCAATGCGGATACGGGAAAAGCGCTGATAAAATATTATTGTCTGTGTGCTGTGCAGATGTGCCTTTCCGGCGGAGGCGTAACTTTATTGTTCCGTTTGACGGATATAAATGCTACTGTTTTGAAAATAATAGTGGATAGTATTTTGTTTTTATGCAGCTATCAGATACAGAGATGCTGGGTGTTTAAAAAGAAGAAACAGACTTTCGGGCGGAGGTAAGACAGAAAATGAAAATTTTAGTGACGGGTGTGAACGGTCAGCTTGGACATGACGTGATGAATGAACTGGAAAAGCGTGGAATAGAGGGTATCGGCTCTGATATTGCACCGGAGTATGGCGGCGTACAGGACGGCTCCGCAGTTTGCACAATGCCCTACAGGCAGTTGGATATTACGGACGGAGAAGCTGTGTCTGCGGTTCTGCACGAGGTGCAGCCGGATGCAGTGATTCACTGTGCGGCGTGGACTGCGGTAGATCTGGCTGAGGATGATGATAAGGTGGAAAAGGTAAGAGCTGTAAATGCCGGGGGAACCAAATATATTGCCGAGGTCTGTAAGGAACTGGACTGTCGGATGATGTACATCAGCACGGACTATGTTTTTGACGGACAGGGAACAAAACCATGGGAGCCTGACTGCCGCGAATATAAGCCGATGAATGTGTATGGGCAGACTAAGCTGGAGGGTGAGCTTGCCGTGGCCGGGACGCTGGATAAATATTTTATCGTCCGAATTGCCTGGGTATTCGGTTTAAATGGAAAGAATTTCATCAGGACAATGCTCAACGTGGGAAAGACCCATGATACGGTGCGGGTGGTGAAGGATCAGATTGGTACGCCGACCTATACCTACGATCTTGCGAGACTTTTGGTGGACATGATTCAGACAGAGCACTATGGCTATTACCATGCGACTAATGAGGGCGGATACATTTCCTGGTACGATTTCGCCTGTGCCATTTTCCGGGAAGCGGGAATGGATACACAGGTGATTCCGGTCACCACGGAGGAATACGGTCTTTCCAAAGCGGCAAGACCCTTTAACAGCCGTCTGGAGAAAAAGAAACTGAAGGAGAACGGTTTTGTTCCCCTGCCTGACTGGCGTGACGCCCTGAAGAGATATATTGCTGCTTTAAAGGAAGAAAAATTTATATAAGAAATTGCATTTTTTCCTGTAAATTCAATAAAAAAGTGATTGACAAGGCATTCGTGAACGGCTATACTAATATAGCATGTGCGCGGATGCTTTCTTTTTCGCGTGCATTAAGCCAAATATGGCAAAAACAATCAAATTTCAGAAAGAGGTGAAACAGAATGCCAACATTTAACCAGTTAGTAAGAAAAGGACGTCAGAC
>JBJEJG010000088.1:0-2746 GCA_051877795.1 Acetatifactor sp. | reverse complement strand
AGGAACTGGAACAGCGCTACCGTCTTATGGTAAACAGCAAAAAGATTCTGGAAAGCCTGTCGGAGAGTTACCGATATACGGGAAATGAATTTGAATCTGGGGCGGGCGGAGCGCTCAGCCGTGCATTGAGGGCGCTTCGAAGCATTACGGGCTATGACAGTCGTCTGGAGGAGCTGGAGGGGCAGCTGGCAGAGATTGACAACCTGCTTGCTGACTTTAACCGTGATGTTTCTGAATACATGAATGACTGTGAGTTCAACGGAGAGGACTTTTCGGCTGTAGAGGAGCGTCTGAATACGCTGAACCGCTTAAAGGAGAAATACGGAAACTCTATCGAAGCGGTGATTGCCTATGGAGAGGGACGGCAGAAGCTGTTGGAAAAGCTTTCCGATTATGATGCCTATATGGAAAGACTGGAGCAGGAGCTTTCGGCAGCCCAGGAGCGGTTGGAGAAGGCGTGCGAGGTGCTTTCCTCTATCAGAAAAAAGCATGCGGCTGTCTTGGCGGAGCAGCTGAAAGACGCTCTTGTAAATTTAAACTTTTTGACGGTGGAATTTGAAATTGCTGTCCGCCGGTCGCAAAACATCACAGCCAGAGGCTATGATGATGTGGAGTTTCTGATTTCTACAAATCCCGGAGAACCGCTTCAGCCATTGAGTCAGGTGGCCAGCGGCGGTGAACTGTCCAGAATTATGCTGGCAATCAAGACTGTGCTGGCAGGCAGAGATGACATTGATACGCTGATCTTTGATGAGATTGATGCGGGAATCAGCGGAAGGACGGCGTGGAAGGTGGCAGAGCAGCTGGATTTGGTGGGGCATTCCCATCAGGTTATCTGTATTACACATCTTCCTCAGATTGCGGCTATGGCCGACAGGCATTTTTGTATTGAAAAAAGTGCCACCTCGGATAATACGATTACTGATATTCATGTTTTGGAGGGAGAGGAAAGCCTCGGAGAACTGGCAAGACTTCTGGGCAGTGATACCCTTACCGAAGCTGCGCTTTTCAATGCACGTGAGATGCGCACACAGGCAGAGGAACATAAGAATAAAAAATGAGAATGCTCACATACTACATCTGAGCTTGTTTATGAAAAGACTCCGAAAGGAGTCTTTTTTGTCGGGATATGCGGACATGAGCGCACAGATGGAGGTAAGTATGAAGAGCGAGAAGGACAGGGGAGAAAGGATACAGGAGCAGGCAGGAGAGGAGATGGTGGTTCTTCTCCAGTGCTGGAAGCGAAGAGCAAAACGATACAGGATATATCGAAGCTGCCTTTTTGCGGCACTGGCAATCAGCTGCACGGTTTTGACCGGTATGTTTTACTATGCCATCGACAGCAGTATCCCCTCCGTTATCAATGTGCGTGCCGGACAGGAGCAGTCCTTTCAGCTGGGAGTTCCTGCAAAAGCGGAGATTATAGGTGTCAGTGAGCAGGGAACCAGTAATATTCCTGAGGGTGCGGTGGAAATTGACCTGAGTAAGACTGTCACTATGCGCGCAGCCCAAGAATCCAGTTATCTGATGCAGGTAAAACTGTTCGGTTTTCTGCCTATCAAGCAGGTGGGGATTCAGGTAATCGAGGATCAGGAACTGATACCTGTCGGCATGCCCATTGGTATTTATGTAAAAACAGACGGCGTTCTGGTAGTGGGAACAGGAGAATTTCAGGGGGCAGACGGATTATCCTATTCTCCCAGCAAGCATATCCTGAAGTCCGGCGATTATATCAGAGAGATGAACGGTGAGCCGGTGGAGGAGAAGGACGATTTTATTGCGAGAGTGAAGAAAAACGGGAGTGAAGAGATTGTTTTGACAGTAGAGAGGGATGGTACACTCACAGAGCTTTGTGTGAAGCCTGTCATGGATACAAACGGAGACTATAAAATCGGAGCATGGGTCAGAGATAACGCACAGGGGGTAGGAACTATGACCTATATTGATGCGAACGGAAATTTCGGCGCTCTGGGACATGGTATCAATGATGTTGACACAAGCACTTTGATGCACATGGAGGATGGAACACTCTACCAGACGGATATTGTGGATATAAAGAAGGGAACTGTTGGAAAGCCGGGTGAAATGACGGGAATGATAATCTATTCCAATGACAGGATTCTGGGAGAAATTACGGATAACAGTGCCAGAGGAATTTTCGGAGAATGCAATTCCAAGGCTTTGGAGTTGGCCTGCAGAGAGCCTTTGCCGATTGGGCTGAAGCAGGAAATTGAGGAGGGACCTGCACAGATTCTATGTACCGTGAAGGATGCTGCCAAGTATTACGATGTGGAAATTACGGCTGTGCATCTGGATCACGATAATGTGAACCGGGGCATAGAACTGACCGTGACAGATCCGGAGCTTTTGGAACTGACGGGAGGAATCGTCCAGGGTATGTCGGGCAGCCCCATCATACAGAACGGCAAATTCATCGGGGCAGTAACCCATGTATTGGTACAGGACAGCACCAGAGGTTATGGGATTTTTATTGAAAATATGCTGGAGCATTGAGTCCGGGCGACAAGCGGAAATAACACAATCATGTGAGCTTGCTCACAAATGATTGTGTTATTTTTGATTGACATCCGGCGAAAGCCGGACATACGACGAACGCAAAGCGTTTGTCGTATGCGCCCGGAAGGAACGGGTCGGATGCGCCCGGAAGGAACGGGTCGGATGCGCCCGGAAGTGATATTGTCAATATTGGTTTACACTTTATTCTCAAGAATGTTCGACCTTATGC
>JBJEJG010000087.1:0-2754 GCA_051877795.1 Acetatifactor sp. | reverse complement strand
GGATTCAGGTGCCGGATGGTGTAACAGATATTGCTTATGGCGCTTTTTATCACTGTGATTCCCTGACAGAGGTGACACTTCCTGAGACTGTTAGAAATGTGGAACCCAAGGCCTTCGCAAAAACCGGCTGGGTGGAAAATTTTTTGCAGGAGACTTCAGCGGGAGATTTTCTCGTGAGTGGCGGTGTCCTGGTGGCTTATCGGGGAAACAGTGCAGATGTAATTCTGCCGGAGGGGGTTCGCGTGATTGCGGCGGAGGCTTTTCAGGGACATGATGAGATAGAGAGCCTTATCCTGCCGGATAGTGTAAGAGTTATCGGCGAGGCTGCCTTTGAGGATTGCAGCGGGCTGAAAGAGGTCCAGTTGAATCAGGGTCTTGAACAGATTAAGGACAGGGCTTTTTGCGGGGATGTCAGTGCAGATATTTCTGTTCCTGCGTCGGTGAAGGAACTGGGATTGCAGGCTTTTGAGGGCGTAGCAGCAGAATTTGAGGGTGATATACCTGACGAAAGCTATGAATCCTCTGCCACACGCCTGTCGAATGAAGCGTACAGAGGTCTTGCGGAGGAGGATGCAGAGGTCGGAGTGACAGTTGTCGGTCCGGAAGGAGCCTGTGCCAGCCTGGAAGGTGCGGCGAGGCACTATGAACTGACAGTACGGAAGGCAGAGGATAACGAAGGCATGCAAGAGGCATGGAACAGAGCCACAGGGGATGAACTGCCGGCTGACATGGCAGTATATGAGCTGAAATTGACTGACAGCAGTGGAATTCCATTGACGAAGCTTGGACATCAGACTTTGACGGTAACGCTTCCGGTTCCCGATAATCTGACCGGGCAGGAGCTTAGGGCAGTGATGACAGACCGAAACGGGCAGTTGGAAGCGGTTCCGGCGCAGCGCGTCCTGTTGGACGGAAACGAGGCACTGTGTATTCAGACTACATATCTTTCCTTGTTTGGAATTTACAGTGTGGGCGAGGCCGGAGGCGAAGAACTGCAGGAAATTACGGTTTCCATGCAGTCGTCTGCAGCACCGCCTGCAGAGAGTGGTAAGGATGTACTTTTCATCAGATGTCTGATAGGAGGAGCATTGCTTATAACAGGAAGTATTCTGTGCTTTTCAGGGCACAGAAAGAGGATAGAGACGAAATATATCTTATAACAAAAGAAAAGTCCCGGCATATGATAAGGGTAAGTATGCGCCGGGACTTTTTTGTATGCAGAGAGTAAGAGAACAGGTGGAGGATATTTTTGGTGACCGGCTGACAGGTGGAACCGGTATTACCATTGCGGTACTCGATACAGGAATCGGAAGGCATCCCGATTTATTTGGCAGAACTGTTTGTTTCAGAGATTTTCTGGAAAAACGTAATTTGATGTACGACAATAATGGACATGGGACACATGTCTGCGGCATTTTGTGCGGGGACGGACGGCTGTCGCGGGGCAGATACAGAGGAATGGCACCCGGGGCCAGACTTGTCGTTGGCAAGGTGCTTGATGAGAAGGGAGACGGCTCTGCAGAGCATATGCTGATGGGATTGGACTGGGTTTTGTCTGTAAAAGAGAAATACGGAATCCGCATTCTGAATATTTCGGTGGGTATCGGAAGTCTGGAGGAGAGTCAGAAGGAGCAGGCACTT
Source organism: Acetatifactor sp. (assembly GCA_051877795.1). GTDB lineage: Bacteria > Bacillota > Clostridia > Lachnospirales > Lachnospiraceae > Acetatifactor. The sequence goes on along the minus strand of JBJEJG010000087.1, from coordinate 1,113 downwards.
CAGGAAAAAATCAATCTGGTCTGGGACAGCGGAATCCTTGTGGTTTGTGCGGCGGGAAACAAAGGCCCGGCAAACGGTTCCATTTCTTCTGTCGGGGGAAGCAACAGGGTAGTGACGGTAGGATGTCATGACGGGAACTATCAAAAGGATAATCCGGGGCGTTGTGCGACCTATTCCGGCAGGGGATTTGAGGGGGCAGAAATGAGAAAACCGGATATTGTGGCTCCCGGAACAGATATTGTTTCCTGCAATGTGAACTGCTTTCAACTGCATGAACATGTCAAAAATGCCTATATTGCAAAGAGCGGTACCTCTATGGCGACGCCAATTGTTTCGGGAGCAGCGGCTCTTGCATTACAAAAATATCCTGCCATGACAAATGAAGAGTGCAGGCAAAAACTCCAATATACAGCCACAGACCTCGGTATTCCCTGGAATCAGCAGGGTTGGGGCATGGTAAATGTGAGGCGCCTTTTGGAATAAACCGCCCGTTATTATTGATGTTTTTTATACTTTTTTCAGAAAAACATTGACAGGGTTCGTATGATTGTATACACTTATACAAGCATAAAGGATTTTCCTGAGGGAGGAGTGTATCTTATGAGAGATAATGAAACGTTCCAGAATCGTCCGGTTACAATGAATCAAAAGAACAATCTGTTGGAGATTGAGGAACATATGTATATATTGGATGATGTGGAAAAGCCCAATGTATTCCGAAATATGTTTCCTTATTCCGAGATACCGAAGATTCCCTTCAATGACAGGATTGTGCCGCATAATATGCCCAGAAATATCTGGATTACGGATACTACATTCCGTGACGGACAGCAGTCACGTGCACCCTATACGACGGAGCAGATTGTGACTATCTTTGACTATCTGCACAAATTGGGCGGACCGAACGGTATGATTCGTGCCAGTGAGTTCTTTTTGTACAGCAAGAAGGACAGGGACGCTGTATATAAATGCATGGAGCGGGGGTATGAATTCCCTGAAGTTACCAGCTGGATTCGTGCCAGCAAGGAGGACTTTAAGCTGGTGAAGGAAATCGGGATGAAGGAGACAGGTATTCTTGTCAGCTGCTCCGATTATCATATTTTCCTGAAACTG
>JBJEJG010000086.1:5953-14320 GCA_051877795.1 Acetatifactor sp. | reverse complement strand
GATTTAACGTCTAACATAATCCTGATAGAAGTAATTGTCTTTTCTTTATTGCTGAAAAAGATGAGGTGAGAATTATGCAGGAAGATTTTCATTATTATGCGACGTATTGTGCAGCGTACATTGCAGGGTACTCACATGAAGAAAGCTTGGAAATTGCATATAGTGCACAATTTGTTGACTGCTGTACGATTACTTTACTAAAGAAAAATCATGCACCGTTATCAGCAGCCACTACACAGCTTCAAAGTGAAATGATGGAAGCGAGAACGGACCTGATTGGCTTGCAGGATATTACCAGAATATGGTCTTCCTTTCACTTTCTGCCTTATGATTTATATGCTCCTGTCAAAGCACTTTCCATTACATACAGATGCAAATACAGACTGATTTGTAAGCCAAATGGGGATCTTATTGTCAGAACAGTGAATCTTGCAAAGAACAGAGATTTGGAAAGTGTAGGAATAGCTATGCACGTTCTGGCGGATACCTGGGCACATGCATATTTTGCGGGCACACCGTCGCAGGTGATTAATAATACGGATTTTGAGTTTTATGAAGTGATGAGCGAAGACAATGATTCCTTTTCTGAAAGGCACGTTGTTTTTCATCATAATCCTGTGGGTACTGATAATCCGGAAAAGGGAATTTATATCAACAGCTTTAATAATGGTAGTGAGAATTCAGTTATGAATCTTGGGCATGGACGTGCGGGACATTTGCCTGATTACAGTTTTATACATTACAAATATCAGCCTGCCTGGGGAAATTATGATGTGATTGATAAGAATAACCCCGAAGAGTATAAAAAGGCATTTTGTCAAATGATATATGCAATGAAATATCTTCGGGGAGAAGGTGAAACCTTCGAAAAAGAAACTTATGATTTTGATGCTATTTCTACGTGGGAGGAACGAATTAATACGATATTAAGGAAACGTCAGCTTATTGCTTCTGAGGATTGGAAAGCGTTCGGAGAGGAATTATCCGGATGTGAAATCATTCCTTTTGATATCCATAAATATCAGAATGAGTATGGTAATGCTTCGCAGGAGTTCAAAGACGATACTGCTTTCGGAAGATTTATTATTGCAGCAATGCGTCAGAAAAGCATGGTAACAAATGCTATTTTTAAATCCGGAAATATGCTTGCCGGTTTTTCCGTTGATTATTGGAAAAATGGATTCAAAGGCATTAAGGATTTCAAGATCATGGCACGAAATGTGAGCAAAGAATGAAATGAGAGATTGTAGATGAGTAAATTCGATAGGATAAAAAATATCATAATAGGAATAGCAGTAATTGTCATAAGTGTTTATATGTTAGCGGTTCCAAGTACAGGATATTATATGGCAACTTTAATACTTGGGGTAGTTTTACTCATAAATGGAATAAAACAGTTCATTTATTTCTTCAGTATGGGAATACATATGATTGGTGGGAAGATGATTCTTTATCGGGCGCTGATAACCATGGATCTGAGCTTTTTTATTTTATCAATAGGAGGAATAGGCCCAAGATATATGATGGTTTATTTCATAATTTACTACCTTTTTGCCGGCATTATTATTATTTTCAGAGCTTATGAATCCCGTAAAGCAGAAGCCGGATTCTGGAAGTGGAAGCTTATGCTTGGAATCGTAAAAGTGACAGTAGCAATTATGTGTATAATTTATAATAATTCAGAAGACGTTATGCTATACCTGCTGTGCTTTGGATTAATTATTTCAGCAGTGGCGAGAATAGGTGTGGCGTTAAAAAAGACGGCAATCATTTACATACAATAAGTTTGAAATTTTTCACTTCAGTTTTTTTGCATTAGCATCTTTGGCAATCAATTGCAGGCGGGATAATAGAGTTGTTTGGTAATGTGTGTTATACCTATGCCGTTGCCATCAATCCGGTTCTGGTAACGCCTATTACATCATCTTACTGTATTGTAACTATTTTGGCAGCGCGTATGCTGTTAAAAGAAAAGCTGCAGAAAAAGCAGTACGCCTGCCTGGCGATACTGATAGCCGGTATTTTGCTTCTGGGAATTTCAGAGGGAATGAAGTAGGCTTCAGTGTAAATATTGTATTATAAAACAGCCGGGATTACCTGTTCCTCCTTCTTGACATCTTCCGGAAAAGCCGGCAAAATAAGTGGGTTTGCATAATAAGTTTACGGATTGTGTTGTGGCGATGTCTGCAATACTGAAAGGACAACCTTATTCTAAAGAATAGGGTTGTTTTTTTTTAGCAAATTAACAGGGAATTTGTAAAAATCCCCCCATGTGGGGGATGCGTCGATTTCAGAAATTCCTATAATATTCTTTTGAGTGGTTTTATAAGCAGTTATACAAAATCAAAAAAGTGAAAGGAGAATCTGATATGGGACTTATTAAGGCAGGAATCGGAGCATTTGGAGGAACAGTTGCCGATCAGTGGAAGGAGTTTTTCTATTGTGAAGCCATGGATAAGGAAGTCATGGTGACAAAAGGACAGAAACGTGTCAGCGGACGTTCCTCCAATACCAAAGGCAGTGATAACATTATTTCCAATGGCTCAGGAATCGCTGTTGCAGACGGTCAGTGCATGATTATTGTAGAACAGGGAAAAATCGTGGAGGTGTGTGCGGAACCCGGCGAGTTTACATATGACACATCAACAGAGCCAAGTATTTTTGCAGGTAATCTCGGTGAGAGTATTATTGCTACTTTTAAGAATATTGGAAAACGTTTTACATATGGTGGAGATACCGGTAAGGATCAGCGTGTGTATTATTTTAATACCAAGGAGCTGGTCGACAACAAATTCGGAACGCCCACACCTATTCCCTTCCGTGTGGTGGACTCCAAAATCGGTCTGGATGTAGATGCGTCAGTGAGATGTTCCGGTGTCTATTCGTATAAAATAGCAGATCCGCTGTTGTTCTACACCAATGTATGCGGCAATGTGGAGCAGGAATACACCCGCGATGAACTGGACAGTCAGTTAAAGACAGAGTTTATCAGTGCGTTGCAGCCGGCTTTTGGAAGGCTGTCGGATCTGGAACTTCGTCCGAATCAAATCGTATCTCACAACACAGAACTGGAAGAGGCGATGAATCAGGCGCTTTCGTCTAAGTGGGGTGAACTGCGAGGACTGAAGGTCGTCAGCATAGCGTTAGGAAGTGTCACACTTCCACCGGAGGATGCGGAGATGATCAAACAGCTTCAGCGCACGGCGGTTTTACAGAATCCCAATATGGCAGGGGCGACTCTGGTAGGGGCACAGGCAGACGCGATGAAAGCAGCAGCATCAAACACTTCGGGAGCTATGACAGGATTTATGGGGATGGGCATGGCAATGAATGCAGGTGGCGGCATGAATGCGCAGAATCTGTTTGCCATGGGACAACAGCAGGCAACGAATCAGACCTCTGCACAGCAGACCGGCGCATGGAAGTGTAAATGCGGAACGACAGTCACCGGAAAGTTCTGTTCGGAGTGCGGTTCTCCGAAACCTGAAGACAGCGATGGCTGGACCTGCTCCTGCGGTACGGTAAATAAAGGAAAATTCTGTCAGAACTGCGGTAAAAAGAAGCCTGCAGGTGTTCCGCAGTATAAATGCGATAAGTGCGGCTGGGAACCGGAGGATCCGACTCATCCCCCCAAGTTCTGTCCGGAGTGTGGAGATCCCTTTGACGATGGAGATTTGGCGTAAGACAGGCATTATCATAGAACAGAACTTGTTGATGGGAATTCCTCCATCGACAATAGAATGGAAAACGGCAAACCATACATGCATCTTGCTTTCAACAACGATTATGCTGTAAGGGATGTCTATATGCCCGGCAAGGAGGGCATGTAAAAGGAGGACATGAATATGAAAAAGTGGATAGCGGCCATATTGGCCATTGCAATGCTCATTTCGCTTACCGCCTGCGGAGGCAAGGACAAGGTTGCGGATGAGACTGACGGGAAACAGCTGGAGACCATTACTCTGGGTAAATATACTGCCGTATTCAAGGGGTATACGCTTACCAAAGACGAGGATGGCAACGATGCGATAGTCCTGACCTATGACTATACCAATGGGAGCAAGGATGAGCAGTCCTTTGCCTGGGCGTTCCTTTTTGTGGCGACACAGGCCGGCGAAGAGTTGGGATCCCCAATGTATGATGAAAACGACAACCAGATAACCAGGAATTATGAAGAGAAGATTAAGAAGGGTGAGACGTTGGAAGTGGCGGTGGCCCTTTCACTGGTCAACACAACGGACGATGTGGTCATTGTATTCTCTGATTCTGATGACCATGAATATACCCAGACTATCAAAATGTCCGGTTCGAGCGGGGAGGAAAGCGGTTCTGTGGAAGGAGGCCCGGAGGAAGTCGGAAGCTATAAGCTCTATGAGATGACTTTCGAGGAAGAAACTTTTGATAATGCTTTCCTGGAATCTGTGGGGATGGACAGCCTGTATACCCTGAATCTGGCGGCGGACGGCACCGGAATATTGAAACTGGACGGAGACGAGAGTTCTGTTACATGGAAAGACGGGAAGATTACCGTTGACTTAAGCGGCGCGGCCTACACTTATGAGTATCAGGACGGAACAATCACGCTTCGGGAGACAACCGGGGATGTCATGGTATTTACAAAAACAGGAGCTGCGGGTGCCTCCATGGTCTCCGGCGGATTGGAAACGGAAGACGATGAAACGGAAGCACAGACACCTTTCCAGGAATACTGGAACGGAGACTGGTACGGCTTTACATCTTACAGCAACGGCACCAACGATTATACTTCGCTGGATGGCTTCTATATTGACTGTATGGCCAAAATTGAGATAGATGAAAACGGCGAAGGCGGTTTAATCCTATGGGATGAGGCCACTTCCGTGGACGAACCGCGGGCCGGTGTATATGTCTCTGTCTCCGACGGTGGTTTTGAACAGGGGCGTCTTAAGAGTGTGGAAGGTTTGTTCTCAGATGGCGATGTCGGAGACGCTGACTGGCTGGTGGATCCGGACGGCCTTGGCTATGAAAACCTCATCTGCATCGAGGGCAGTTATAAGGATCCTGATGATTTCTTCAGCGGCTATGATTATAAGATTTATCTGCGCCCCTGGGGTCTGGATTGGACGGATATAGAGACAGATCAGCCTGCTAACCTACCGGATCATTACTATGACTGGTATCTGCCGGCCATCGAGGCCGGAAGCGATATGCCTGATGTGATTGGAGGAGATTACGACAGTCTTGCGCCCGGGGAAGTGTCTGATGACCAGATGGAGGGGCAGAGTGGAGAGAGGTATGATCCCAATGCTTCCGCGATAGACGGCACTTGGCAGGCACCCGTTTACGGTGACTACGGCTTGTCAAAAGCCAGCGCCACCGGTGTTGTTCCGTTGACGCGGGATGAGCTGGCGGATCGAATCGGCTTCTACGCCGATTCCCAGATTGGCTCTGCCCCATACGACAGCCTTTATAATTCCATGGGCAACTATATCCACGGTAAGCCCCTGATTGATGATCCCAGGTGGGAGACAGGCAAGACCCATGTCTATCAGTGGTCCATTGAGAGTGGGGAGTATGCCACTTTAGTATTTGAAGTGACGGACTACTCCGCCGGAATCGAAATATTACAATCGGTGGAGACCAGTCCGGGTTTGCTTGATTGATGAGGTAATAAGGAAGTACAGCATATGCCCGGCAGACTTCAATGGACAGAGTAACAGAATAAACTACAATATAGTAAAAGAATGGAGGATTTGAATATGGCACTATTTGGTAAACTATTTGAAAAAAAGCAATGTGATCTTTGTGGCGGTGATATTGGTCTTATGGGTAACCGCAAGCTGGAGGATGGCAACTGCTGTAAGGAGTGTGCTGCCAAGCTTTCTCCCTGGTTCAGTGAACGGCGGCAAAGTACAGTGGAGGACATCAGGTCACAGTTAGAGTACAGGGAGGCCAATCAGGAGAAGGTAGCTGCTTTCCATGCAACCCGTACCCTGGGTGAGAAAGTGAAGGTGATTCTGGATGAGGATGCGGGGACTTTTATGGTCACCTCCGCCAGAAACTGGCAGAGTGTCAATCCGGATGTGCTGGCTTTTTCTGACGTCACCGGTTGTAATCTGGATATTGACGAGAGTAGAACGGAAATCCAGTACAAGGACAGGGAGGGAGAGCGCCAGAGCTTTAATCCCAAGCGCTATGCCTACTCTTATGATTTTTATATCGTGATTCATGTAAATAATCCGTACTTTAACGAAATACGCTTTCAACTCAACGATACCGCGGTAGATAACGATGAGGAAACTTTGTTGGACGGTCCTCAGGCTATGCCCCGCTCAAGGAGCGGCGTGAACCGGCCCGGTGCTGTCCGGCCGGCAGGAGGTAGTATGCGTCCCGGCGCCGTCCGACCAGCAGTGGGCGATATACGACCCGGTATGCCCGCCCGTTCCGCTGTGAGAGGTGCAATGGGCGTCAATCTCACATCCAACGCTGAAGAGGTTCGTGGTAGTGTGGAGTATCAGAAGTATGAGCAGATGGGAGAGGAAATCCGGGACGTACTGCTTCAGGTGCGTCAGGAAGCCAGAGACACCGCGATGGAGGCCAACACCCCGAAAGCTGCTGTCATCTGCCCATGCTGTGGCGCAAGCACAATGCCGAACGCAACGGGGATCTGTGAATACTGTGGAGGAGCATTAAATACTTAGTAGATAGGAGGAATATAAATTGATTAAGAGAATAAAAGGGATAAGTGAGAGAATTATCAGTTTGTTTATGGTTTTCTGTGTTGCGCTGGTATTGACGGCCTGTGGAAAAAACGGAAAAGAAAATAAAACGGCGGATTCCGTGCAGGAAAACACCGCAGAAACCGTGGAATTGACAGAAACGGAACAGACAGAAACGGATGCGGATACGGAGCCGGCAGAGGAAGAATCGGAACCGGAAGCAGCACTCCTGCCGGATCTGAATCATCTGGTGGATCCTGATGAGATCCAATGGGGGTATGATGCTCCTGGCAGCGATGAAGTACAACACTGGTATCCCGACGGAGATAAGCTATCCGACTACTACCTGATGTTTGACGGGGATTATCTGTATGTGTGTGACGGCGATATAAAGGACGATTACTCTGTCAAGGTGGAGGATGGACACATTGTCAACTTTCAGGAAGATGGACCGGCTATCGACTTCGTGTTTACCGATAACCTGACCTGCTATGACATGATAGAGGGCCGGTGGTATATGCGGGCAGACTACGATGAGGCCATAGCATCACTCACATCCGCTACGTTTTATTGTGAGGCGGGAGATCAATGGAACATTACGTTCCATGAGGATGGAACGTACAGCTTTGAAAGGGATGGAGAACTGATCGAGGGCGAATGGTGGTTCGAGGATGCCAATACCATCGACTACATAGATGATTACGGGGAAATCTGGTTTAAAATTACCTACGCCGAAGACAGCTGGGATGTTTTAAGCATTCAGGATACCGACGTATTTTACCCGAGAGATTAATGCGATATCAATCTCCAAACGGAAAGGAGAGTTTTTCTGTGAATTTAACAACGGAGCTTCAAGTAATACAGCTGCGCTTGTCGATTTTGAATAATGTCATGAGGAAATGAGGAATATGGGAAAGAAATCAAGGAGAACGATAAAACGGGCAGTTTCCGTACTGTCGGCGGTCGCTATGCTGCTGGTGGTCATGACAGCCTGTGGGCATCAGGCAGGCTCACGGACGGAGAATACAGGAGAGAAGAAACCTTCATCCGTACCGGAGAGTTTCCAAAAGCAGGCGGAAAGTGAAAGTGGCGAAAATACCGCATACACTAGTCGGGATATGACCGTTACCGAGCTGTACAGCATCGATGACAAGATGGTAAACGAAGAATCTGGTTATGAGGTCGAATATTCCTATCATGTACCGCAGATTGACGATGATACATCGGGTGCTGTGGCAATCAACAGAGAAATCGCTACTATATACGGTGGACTTGTGGAGAAGAGCCTGAAAGAGATTGAAAAAGGGGATCTGACAGGTTGTGCCGGCATCACCTACGAGACTTATCAGAGCGGGGATATTTTTTCCCTGGTATTGCTGTGCACTGAGTATTTTGGAGGATATGAAGAGTATGGTACATACAATTATGATACGAGGGAGGGAGTGCAGCTAGAGAACGAGGAGCTTCTTGAAAAGAAGAATCTGACCGGGGAGGAATACCTGGCTGCCCTGCGTCGCGCTGCGGCAAAATACTATGACAATCTTTATTTTGACCAGTGGAATGAGATGGGCGAGTGGTGTTCTGCAGGTGCTTATCAGGAACGTCGGGCATTTACGGTTTCGGAACGGAATATCACCCGGGATTTGCCTCTTTATTCCGATAACACCGG
>JBJEJG010000086.1:0-5853 GCA_051877795.1 Acetatifactor sp. | reverse complement strand
CTTATGGGAGAGAGGTGGAAGTGAATGGACTCTACGGTGACTATACCCGCGTTTTCTGCGGGGGTATTGGTGAACCGGGGGCGTCATATGAATTGCCATATGTATTTCTGCTGACGGAGGAAGGGCGTGTAGAGTACATCAATGTTATGGAGTGTCTGAACGCAGGATGTTTTTGCGCCAGCGGGCCGCTATTAGGCGTTGCTGATGTGACAGATTTCGAGAAGGATAGAACGGGAACAGATGAAAGTGAGGCAGGCTACCAGACAATCTACGCCGTTACCAAGGACGGGGAAAGAATTGACCTGGATGAATCTATAAGGTGCGATGGAAGAAACATAGCATATGATCTTGTGGACTGTAGCTGGGAAACAATAAGTGGTGGAGTGGAGAATAACCCGGAACTTTTTCTGAAAAACGAAAGTGAAGGGCTTCTTTCATTCGAATTGATGTATAATGTGCCCGGCGAGGAATATCGCACAGGCATCGACGGTTATCTTACCTATCTGGGCATGACAGAGCAGGGGGCGGTCTACTGTTATGTGGGAAGCGGAATACACAGCAATGGTTCCGTATACCGGGGAGCGATTGCGCTGTATGCGGAATCCGATTACAGCGGGGAGGTACCGGTCACTTTGCTGTATGTGACAGAATTAGGCGGTAATCCGCTCTTCGAGGGTGAGACCGGAGATGTGACAGTGCTCACGCAGACATTTGGATGAGAAAAACCGGCAGGAAGAAAACAGACATCTTATGTATTGAGAAAAAGGAGGACTTGACATGAAAAGAAGGTATAGAAAAATGGTTGTAGGGTGTATTGTCCTGCTTTTTGTTCTTGCGGCATCCGGATGTGGAGCGGACCAATCGGAACCTGTTCCGGAAGATGTGGAGCCAAAGCAGGAGGATGTGGTTTCAGATATGGCGGATTCTCCGGGTGCGCTTATGGAGAAACCGGAGGAAACAGAACCAAAGGAAACAGTGCAGACGGATGTATCGGCTTATGATGAGATACTGGAGCAATTTTACACGATCATTTCCGATCCCTATGAGGAATATGAAGATACACCGGGGGAGATGGGCGTATTGGAGGTGGCCGGAAACTTAGAGGGCAATGCACTGGATGCCATAGGATACATCATCGAAGATATCAGCGGCGACAGCGTTCCGGAATTGATAATAGGTACGCAGCCAGAGTATGGCGGAATGGTGAATGCAGTCTATACACTAGTGGATGGCAAGCCCCAATTTGTCTTTGAGGGGTGGTACCGCAACTACTATTCTTATTGTGGCAATGGAATTTTCTATAACTCCGGCTCAAGCAGTGCGTCAGAAAGCTGTATCGGAAAATTCTCTATCACACAGGACGGGACGGCCTTAGAATGTCAGGAGTTTCTTTTCACTCATCTTGATGAGGATTCCGGCGACATCCGAGTTTATTATAATGCTACAGGGAGCTGGGACCCTGCGGAATCTGAGGATGCGGATATGTCTGTGGAAGAGTTTTGGATGAGGGAATTGCCGGCAGGTGCCCTGGTATTGACCCCATTTTCCGCTTTCAGTTCGGAGCAGACGGGTGTATCAGTCCGGTGGCTTAAGGAAGCAGAGAATCTGACTGAGTATGATGAATGTTCCATTGCTTCCGGGGAGGATGCGCTTTCTTATATCGTTTTTATACCGGAACAGCCGGTGGAGGAGTTTGGTGTACTTTCTCTTACTGTGGCAGATGTGAGTGAATCCGGAGATATAGAGTTTGAGGCATATACAGAGACACCCTCGCTCGATGGCCGACTCAAGAGACCTCTTGTAGTAGAGCTTTCTTTTGCGGGTGATCTTCCCCAATACGGCTTTCAGTATAAAGATGAAAATGGGGATATGCGGCGTTTTGCCATAGAGGTAAGCGGCAGGGATGGTTCTCTTATAGTGCGGGAGGCAGACCGGGAGTGTTTTGGTTTTGTGCTCAGAGAAGGGGATACAACCGAAGCAGACTACGAGACAAGGGATTTCGATATAAAAAAATGAAATATATATCCATAACTTAAGCCCGGCCGGCTATCCTGTCTATATCGTGCATATTATGACAGGAGAGAATGAGGATACCCGCATCTGGAGAATCTATGCCACGGAAGCTAATGGATATATCTATTTGTATGCCATTAATTTATGGGCAGTGGCGGGAAGCTTTAGAGCTGCTGATGCGGCAAATGCATTGAAAGCGGAGGATAGAAATGAGGAGACAAGTGATGAAAATTCTGATTGGTATCGCGACAACCGTAGTGCTGTTTGCGGGGATTAAGTTTTTGTATCGGCACTTTATCACAGATCGGATCATGGACGGGGGAACCGGCATGGAAAACCCGGCGGGACCTATGTTGGATTATCTGAGCACCGATTGGGAGGAACCGTGCGGATGGCGGGTGACGATAGACGGTTATCAAATGGAAATATTTTTCTCAGACGAGATGATATATCAGGGTTCCTTCAGCTTTTCCTATTCTCCGGGGGAGGATATCAACAAAAAAATGCAATTGTACCCGGAGCAGGACAGGTTTGAGAGTGAGAATAAGGATTTCTCAGGGGTTATTGAGGAACTCTATACGGAGGATGGCATGATGTATCTGGATATAAAATTCGACAAATATAAGCAGGAAAACGGGATCAGACGGCAGGTCGCTTTATATCGTACAGATTCGGAGAATGGGTACGACCCGGGCAATATATTTATGACGGACGGTGACAGGACCTATCATGATAAACAGGCGCTGTATAACGTGATTGCAGGAAATTGGTACAGCGCCGATGGACATTGGTGTATGAGGATCTTCGGCGAGGTGTCCGACATTCGCATGATCTTGGAAGCGGATGGCTCGTGTGTGCTGGAGACTTCTGTCGACTATGTCTATTTAATGCCGAATCCCTACAGTCATACGGAACTCACTCTGGGTGCCCGGGCATGTAGCAATGGTGGAGAACCTGCTTTTGCGGAAGTTGATTCACTCTTCCATGAGGCCGGTGAGGGTTGCGGAACCCTGCATCTGACGGTTCGGCTGAAAGATGAAACGGAGGAAACGATCACACTGGTCAAACAATAACTTGTTTCATGAAAAGAGGGAGAAAAATACAATGAAAATCAAAAAGATTTCAGCAGCGTTATGGGCTCTCATGATGGTTTTATCTCTGGCCGCCTGCGGGAACAGAGGGACGAACCTGGAGGAAATCCCCTCTGTGGAACAATCTGAAATGGACAGCCCGGTAAAAACGCTTCACCTTCTTTCCGGGGAAGCTCTTCAGTGGGGAGAGGAAGAGATAGACGGAGAGTATGTATGTCTGGGAAGTTTTCGTGTCCCACTTATCAGCCTTGCCGATGACGAAAAGGAACTTTATCCAGGACTGCAGAGCGCCTTTGAAGATTTGACTGCAGAGCAGTATATGGAGCGTCTTTCCGTCTTTGAGGAGGCACTGGAAGGAGTGCGTGAAGGGCTCAATGACGGCGTATCTGTGGATGAGATGGGAAGCTGTTTTGTATGGGAGGATGTGCGGGTAAGGCGGGGAGATGAGCGTGCAGTCAGCCTTCTGTTCGAGGGCAGTGGATATCTGTCCTACATTCGAAATACGGAGTTCCGCTATTGCCGGTCAGCTTCTTTTGATACCGAGACAGGAGAGAGGCTCTCTCTGAAAGATGTGGTAAACGACGTGAGCGCCATACCTGCGCTAATCGAGAAGAGACTGGATGACTGTTATCCGGATTGGAGGGATCAATCATATGATTATGTGGATCTGAAGGACTGCTTTGAGGAGGGAAATGATGCGTGGGAGAGTTTTGAGTGGACTCTTGAGTACGACAGCATTACCTTTTATTTTCAGGCACAGCAAATTTCCTGGTATCCTATGACGGCCACTATTTCCTTTGACAGTGCGCCGGGGCTTGTAAAGGAAGAATACACGCAGACGCCTGAGTACTATGGAATCGAGATCCCGGCAGACACAGCATGGGTTAATCTGGACTGGATTTCCGACTATCGAGATTTTTATGGAAAAATATACGATCATACTGCTATACGTCCGACATTTCTTCATACATCGACAGGAGACTACCTCAATATGGAATACGGTGCGGATGAGCTGTATGTGTTCGATACCCATTCCAAACTATATACAACAGATGGAAAAGAGGTACAGAATCTGGAATATCAGGGATTCCTTGGTGATGGGGAGAATTACAGAGAAAGTATAACCCAGTGGTGGCGTGTTCTGACAAATCCCGAGGAGGAAACAGATGTCGGGGATAATGAGATTACTTCTGAAAATCAGGGTGGTGAAGAACAGGAGTCTTATTCCTATTATACGCAGATGAAGACGCAGCCTTTTAACGAACAGACGGTGGCAGGGACATCCTGGACCGGAGTTTATGCAGGAATTCCCGAAAACGGTAATTCTTTTTATCTTCCCAGGACAGATGCTGACGGAGAAGAGTCAAATGTTTCTATAACAATTCATGCTGACAAAACGGGCGACATGGATTATTATGGCGAGAAAATCGGATTCACATGGTCCTGTGACAGCCAGTACAGTATAGACATTGAGATGGATGACGGATATGGCGCCAGTGCTTTTTTGGTTGCTGAAGAAGCAGAAGACAGATTGGTTTATCTGCAGCTTTGTATTGGGGAAGAAGTCATATGGATGTATGAAGATTAACCGGGGAGAGGAACAGACAGGAGAGAGGAATACCTGTCTGCGCATAACGTAGGTGCTTATGATTTCTCGAACTATTTGAATACCCCTACACCGGGGAACGATTATACAACACTGGAGATACCCTATGCAGTAATCTATGACGATGCTCTCTATGTGCTGACTTATGATACAGTATATAAGTATCAGATTGGTAATAATTGAACGAATCAGCCGGGATTTTCCCGGCTGTTGACAAAATTTAGAAACATATCTATAATAAATCCATCAGAAAAATCAAAACAGTGTGCATTCCGCACATTCAGGCAGATTCTGCCGGATTTTCTCTCAAACCATAATATATTTGGCAAGCAAAAGAAGAAGGAGTGTATCAGCCTATGGCAAAAAACTTAAAACAGTTTTTCCCATTGGTATGGGAAAGAAATGAAATACTTTCAGAAATCAAAAAGAGAAAGGAACTGGAAGAGAAATTTGACAGTTGGACGGTAGAACAGCAGGAGGAATTTTTAAACAGATGTACGGGAGTGAAGGGCCTAAAAATGCTCAGGGACGGCTTTTTCAAGGAATTGATGAATCCTGACAGACATGCTGACAGAATGAATGACTTCCTTTCCTGCATGCTGAGACAGAAGATAAAGGTGCTCCACGAGCTGCCGGCGGATTCCACCAGGATAGCGGACGAGAGTTCCCTGGTCATTATGGATATAGTGGTTCAACTGGAGGACGGGAGCATAGCAAATCTGGAGATGCAGCGGGTAGGGTATCTTTTCCCCGGACAGAGAAGCGCCTGCTATTCGGCAGATCTGCTCCTGAGGCAGTATAAGAGGGTAAGAAGTGAGAAGAAAAAGAAATTCAGTTATCTGGATATTAAAAATGTATATACTATAGTCATATTTGAAAAAAGTCCGAAGGAGTTTAAGAAATTTCCGGATGTATGGTATCATTATTTCGAACAGACCTCGGACACGAGTATCAGTTTGGAACTGTTGCAGAAATACCTATTCATCCCTCTTGACATCTTCCGGAAAAGCCAGCACAATAAAGAGGAAGACAGACGAGATGCATGGCTTACGTTCTTTTCCGAGGATGATCCGGAACGGCTTGTTGGCTTTATAGAGAGACATCCGGAGTTCCGTGAAATGTACGATGAAGCCTATATGATAT
>JBJEJG010000085.1:0-2817 GCA_051877795.1 Acetatifactor sp. | reverse complement strand
GGTAAAAACATATTTAGGCTGAGCAGGGTTTGCCTCAATTTTTCTTCTGATATTTGCCATATTGACCCGAAGAATCTGGTTGTTGCTGTCCATATACGGGCCCCAGATAGCGTTCATGATAAAGTTGTAGGTGAGAACCTTGCCGGAGTTTTCTGCCAATAGGGTCAGCAGCTGATATTCAATCTGCGTCAGATGGATTTCTTCACCGTTTAACAGAATGAGACGTTTATCAAAATATATCTCCAGTCCCTGTGCACGATAGATTTTTTCGGGCGGAGCGATATGGCTGTGACGCAGGGAGGTGCGTATGCGTGCCATAAGCTCTGCGGTTCCGAAGGGTTTGGCGATATAATCATCGGCGCCCAGGTCCAGAGCGGTTACTTTATCCTGTTCTCTGGTACGTGCCGATATGACGATAACGGGGACAGTGCACCAGGTGCGGAGCTTGCGGAGAACTTCGCAGCCGTCCATATCCGGCAGTCCCAGATCCAACAGAATGACACTGGGGCAGTTGGAAGCGGCGAGGCTTAAGCCCTCCCTGCCGTCCAGGGCATGTATGACTCTGTAGCCGTTTCCGTTTAAAGAGGTGGTGATAAAGGAGGCAATACTTTTGTCGTCTTCAATCAGCAATATCTGTGTTTTTGCGGTCATAAAGTCACCCTCTGTCCTCCCCGGACAGCCTTTCTTCTTTTTTCTTCGGAAGCGTAAACGTAAATTCTGCACCACGCTCGTGATTACGGCCTGTTATGGTTCCGCGATGTGCATCTATAATCGTTTTACAAATGACAAGACCGATTCCCATCCCCTTTTGCCCATCGGCTTCGGAGGTGTTGCAGGATGTACCGCTGAAAAGATTGTTCAACATATGCTTTGGAATACCGTGACCGTAATCCCTGACGGTAAAGGCAACCTCCTCCGGCCTGTTTTCCACAATAAAGTCGATGGGTTCCGTACTGCCGGAATGGAGTAAGGCATTTTCCAGCAAATTGATGGTGACCTGCTCAATGAGTACGGCATCCATGGGAAGCATGATGAAGTCATCCGGTATTTTTGCGTGAATGACACAGCCGGGATGACGTTTTTCTGTCTTTTGCAGGGCTTCTGAAACAACTTCCTCCAGAGATTCCTCGTTAGTGGTAATTGCAAGATTATTGCCGTCTATTCTGGTGATAGTCAGTAGATTTTCCACCATGTTGATAAGCCAGGAGGAGTCTTCATAAATATTCTTGACGACATCGGTTTTCTCATCCTCTGTCAGATGTTCCTGATTTTCGAGGTAAGTCAGACTGTTGCCGATGATTCCGGTAAGAGGAGTGCGCAAATCGTGGGAAATGGCACGCAGCAGATTGGCACGCATTTTCTCCATTTCAGCCTCTGCCAGCTGTCGTTCTCTTTCAGCGGCGAGATTGGACTGCATCGTCAAGTGTGAGGTCAGCGTGCTGATTAGAACAGTAATGGCTGTCATACACAGAAATGTGACGGGATAGCCGCTGAGAGTAAAGTTCAGCTTGAAAAACGGATAGGTAAACATGTAATTGAACCATAATATCGTGAACAGGGAGCAGATGATGCCATAAAGGTATCCTACAGTATAGCAGGAAATCAGAATCAGAAAAAGAATGAACACCAATGCAATATTGGCAGAATTCTCAGCAGCAAGATAATAGTAGGCAGAGGAGATGCCTACGGCAGCCGCCATACCTGCGACGGAGATGAACAGGCTGTAGAGATGCTGTTTATATTTGGGCAGGGTGGGTATTTTTTTGAGCATGTAAGTGCCTTTCTTCGGGTGTTTTTCTGGCTCTATTATATAATAAATGGCGGTCGCGGTGCAACAAAAGGGTGTTAAGAATGCGTTAAGAATTGAAGGCTAAGGTTCTTTAAGATTGTCTTCTGGATTTCCGAAAGTTCTTGCACGGGCAGGCAGGGTTGGGTATACTGATTATATTGCAGATGGTAGAGATGCAAGCTGTCTTTGAATTGAGGAATTGGAGAAATGAGTGAAAAGAAGCGGGAAATTGTCCTGGATATATTGAGAGTGGCGGCTACCTGCGCGGTGGTGCTGCTTCATACGGTGACCGGCATAATGGATACCACGGATATGAGCTCGTATCCTTTAGAAAAACGGGTTTTTCTGGTGGTGCTGGATTTGGTGTGCTGGTGTGTTCCTGTTTTTGTACTGATTTCCGGCTATCTGTTTTTAAACCCGTTGAGAGAAATCTCTCTCAGGCAAATGCTGACGAAATACTGCAGGAGAATTCTTCTTGCGCTGTTTCTTTTTGGGGTGCCTTACGCATGTCTGGAAATGATGGCTCTGGAAAAAACGCTTCGCCCGGGAATGCTGTTTAAGGGTATTTTTATGGTGCTTCGTGGGGAAAGCTGGTCTCATTTGTGGTATCTTTACATGATTCTTCTTTTGTACTTCCTGACACCTGCAATCAGGTGCCTGCTGAAAAAGCTGCCCCTTTGGGCGGTGTATGCCGTGCTTTTGGCACTGCTTTTGGGCAGCAGTATTCTTCCCTTTGCGAAGAAGCTGTTGGGATTGGAATGGATGTGGGTGCTGCCTGACGGCGGAATTTATTTCTTCTATTATATATGTGGTTATCTGTTTGCAGCTTGGGAGAAAACATCTTCTGCGGAAGTGATTGCTCAGAAAGCATATGGAAGGCAGCGGACACGCAGAAAGCAATGTTTGCTTGTGGCGGTCATCGGAGTACTGGCGTGTGGGATGGCGTCGAGCCGCATTTTTGGAAATTATACGGTACAGATGGCATACAATTATCGATTTACGGTGGTGTTGGCGTGGTTTTTGTTTGG
>JBJEJG010000084.1:0-2881 GCA_051877795.1 Acetatifactor sp. | reverse complement strand
ATCCCTATGTGGAGGTGTCCGTCTCCAGCCCCAGCTACGCCTGGATTCGGCTGCACGGCAAGGCGGTGTTTGAGAACAACATGGCAGTCAAGGAAGGCTGTATGAACAATCCCATCGTCAAGGGGCAGTATCAGACCGCCGACAATCCCATCTTTGAGGTGTTCTATCTGGATGATCCTCACGGCGTGATTGCCGACTTCTCCGGCAATCCTCCTTACGAGTTTTGAGAAGAACCCTCTCAAACTCATCAGAGAAATACAGACTCCTGCATCGGATGCAAGCTGTGAAACAGGGGTAATGCCATGAATCAGGAAGAAAGAAGAAGATTTTTAATTAAGGAATTGCTGCGGGAGCGTCCTTCCTGCCGCCATCAGGAGATTCCGGCAGATGCCGACCGCCAGAAGGTGCTGCTGCGCTCATTGATGAATGTCCGCCATCCAGCAGCCATCAGCCGAAAATTTCTGGAAGTGCAGGATGCCTATTTGCAAAAAGAATTGGCAGCAAAAAAGATTATCCACTTGTCCGAACTCTCCCCGGTGCGAGAAGGAATCTATCTCTGGCGTGGAGATATTACCACACTGGAATGTGGAGCCATCGTCAATGCGGCAAACAGCGGTATGACCGGCTGCTACCGGCCCTGCCACAACTGTATTGATAACTGCATTCATACCTATGCAGGTGTTCAGCTCCGTTTGAAATGCGCCGGGATTATGGAACGGCAAGGCTATGAGGAACCTGCCGGACAGGCCAAAATCACCCCCGCCTATAATCTCCCCTGTGATTATGTGATCCATACTGTTGGCCCTATTGTACAGGGAGAATTGACACATCGACACTGTGAACTGCTGAAATCCTGTTACCGTTCCTGTCTTAAGCTGGCAGATGAAAACAATGCTGGCAGCATTGCATTCTGCTGTATCTCTACGGGTGTATTCATGTTTCCGAATGATAAAGCGGCGGAGATTGCTGTGCGGACAGTGCAGGAGTACAAGAGAGAAACCGGAAGTAAGATCGAGGTGATATTCAATGTTTTTAAGGAACAGGACGAACGAATTTACAGGAAGCTGCTCCGGGCAGATTGAGAAATTGAAACGCGTATTGGACACGGCGGATGCTGTCCTGATCGGCGCCGGTGCGGGTCTGTCTGCCTCTGCTGGACTTACTTATAGCGGAGAGCGTTTTGAACGCTATTTTTCAGACTTCCATCAGAGGTATGGGATTACTGATATGTATTCCGGCGGGTTTTATCCATATGATACGCTGGAAGAATACTGGGCGTGGTGGAGCCGCCATATTTTCTATAATCGTTATGTGGATGCTCCTGTTCCGGTTTATCAGGAACTGCTGAACCTGATGGAGGATAAAGACTTTTTTGTACTGACCACCAATGTGGACCATCAATTTCAGCGAACAGGATTTGATAAAAAGCGGTTATTTTACACGCAGGGGGATTACGGTTTGTGGCAATGTTCCAAAGCCTGTCATTTCAAAACCTATGATAACGAAAATATTGTCCGGCAGATGGTCGCCGAACAGCGGGATATGAGAATTCCGACAGAATTGATTCCCCGGTGCCCGGTATGCGGTGCACCCATGACCATGAATCTGCGGTGCGACGATACCTTTGTTCAAGATGAGGGCTGGTATGCTGCCCAAATCCGGTATTCAGACTTTGTGCGGCGGCACAGGCATGGAAAGGTGCTGTATCTGGAGCTGGGCGTTGGAAACAACACCCCCGTCATTATCAAGTATCCGTTCTGGAAATATACGTTGGAAAACCCAGACGCTGTCTATGCATGTGTGAATTTCAAAGAGGCCTGCGCGCCGAAGGAAATTGAGAATCGCTCTGTCTGCATCAATGAACATATTGGATATGTACTTTCAAAAATATAATTCAAAAACAAAAGATTGAAGATAAAAAGCCTGCCGGGAGTTAATTTCCAGGCAGGTTTTTTCACGGCATTTTATCCAGAGGTTAATAAATACCACAATTTGGTAAAGTATGTTGCAATTATATGTCTTTTATGTTATAGTAACATAAATGGAATAGACTATACGGTACCTAAGGAAGGAGGGAGTAATAATATGAAGACAGCGGACACAATCAATGCTGTTTGCGCTGAACTTGGCATCACAAAAGCGGAGCTTGCAAAAAGAATGGGGATGCATCCATCCTCTTTATATAGAAAGCTTGCAAGAGAAAGCATGACTTTGGAAGAGTTTCAGCATTGCCTTGATGTATTGGGGGTAAAGATCGAGTTTAACCTTCAGTATCCGGACGGTAAAGTCCGAAGTTCGCAGGCAAGTTATGAGATGCTTCTTGAAAGAATGGATTTGCTGGAAAAGGAATTGGGGGCAGAGAGGAAGGCAGCAGAGTTTCATAAAAAAACATTGAAGGATTTACGCACAGAACTGAACAGCGCAGTTGGATATACAGAGCTTGGCAGGAGACATGGATCCAGAGCAGAAGAATATCTGGAGAAGATTCAGATGGTTCTGACCAATGTGGAATTAACAATAGCTTATGCTCTTGGTGAATCGATGAATGATGAGCAGGGATTTGAAGAGTCTGCGAACATTGAAGCGTTAGTGGGAAAGAGAGTTCTCCTTGTAGATGACAATGAACTTAACCGTGAGATCATGAAGGAAGTTCTTGTATGTCACGGCCTGGTGGTTGAGGAAGCCGGTAATGGAAGCGAAGCTGTTGCTGCCGTGAAGGCAAATGAACCCGGCTACTATCATTTTATAGTGATGGATATTGAAATGTCAGTGATGGATGGGTATGAGGCCACGATCAGGATTCGAGAACTGCCGAATCGAATCCGGGCAAACATTCCCATTATTGCTCTTACAGCAAATGTGGTTCCTGAAAATCTGGAGA
>JBJEJG010000083.1:0-14936 GCA_051877795.1 Acetatifactor sp. | reverse complement strand
CTCTCGACGAGTCTCTTTATTTCCGCCTGTGCATGACTCTCTAAACTTCAATTTTCACCTTCAAAATCAATTAGCAAAGAATTTCTTCTATCCTGTCGAAATAATGCGAATAAAATGTTAAAACCACTTGACATAGTAATCTAAACCATGTAATGTATCTGATGGATGACAAAACACTTCTTTATGTTTGCTGTAGGATATGCTATAATAAGCGCATTGAAGAAGGAGATGTGACCGTGAGTGAGAGAATCTACCGCCTGCATTATCGAGGACAATTGAAGGAAGGTGTTTCCGAAAAAGCACTGAAGGAAGCAACAGAGCAGTGCATTGCCAATGTGCGGCAGGCGCAGAGACTGAGGAAAGTCCTGACTGCTGCGCTTTATCGGTATGACAGGATGCTGTTTTTCTATTATGAGGCTCTGGGGGAACCGCTTGCCGTCATGGAGCCGATTTCACTTGCAAAAGAGCAAAATCCGAAGAAACAAAATCTGCGGACAACAGAACAACCGGAGCAAACTATACAAACATCGGACAGTCAGAAACAAACTGCACAAATACCGGGGAGTCAGGAGCAGACTGCACAGATACCGGACACACGAAAACCTGTACTGGAGTCAGGAGAAGATGTGCAGTCCACGTGCCCGTATCCTGATGAGCTTTTGGCAGCACTGAATCCATATTTACAGGTCTGGCCGGGGCAAGGGGATGACAGATTATGGGTACATATGTATCATATTTATTACCATAACCTGCCGGAGTCTGTAGAAAACTGGCGCAGAACTGCTATCCCGGAGAAGCGTAGAGGCCGAATTGCCTTCCTGCGTGACGACAAGCTGTTCAGTTATACGTATTTTCATAAGGCGATTGTGGATGAGGGATTGCTGACCGGAGATAAATATCAGTCCATTGCGCTCCATGAGAATATTTTGTTTTCTTACTTTGAGGAACCGAAAACGATGGTAAATGTCAGAAATGATGATTCCAGAGAGTCAGAGGTGATAAAAGACTGGCTGGCGGTAAACCCGGAATCGCATTTTATCCATATGCCGGAGGGAAAGGGTGAGAACTTTATGTTTCTGCCCGCGTTGTTTGCAGTGGGAGCGGAGGATATATTATGAATCGGTTTGAATATATTGTAGTAGATATAGATGGCGATTATGCACATTTAAAGCGCATTGATGAGGAATCGGATGAATTGAAGCTGGTGGCGAGAGCGCTTCTTCCGCCGGAGATTATGGAGGGCACAAAGCTCCTCTATGAGTGGATGTCCTATTCCATTATGGATGAATGATGCAGATTACGGACCGGGGACAGTTGAGCAATTATCCGGATTATAAGATGTAGTAAGAGGAAAAAGATGATTAACATATTACTGTGCGGGAACAGAAGGGTTTTTGACGGTGCGCTGACTCAATTGATTTCCATGACAAACAGGACAAAGGAAACCATCCGTGTGTTTATCATGACGATGAATCTGGAGAGAGTTCGGGAGGATTTTCTTCCGATTACAGATGAGCAGATTGCATTTTTAAACCGTGTGATTCAGGAGAAGAATCCGGAGAATCTTGTCGAGAAGCTGGATGTGACAGAATGCTATGAACAGGAGTTTCACGAGTGCGTCAATGAGACGGCTTACTGTACGCCATATACGCTGCTCAGACTTTTGGCGGATATGATACCGGAGATTCCCGATAAACTGCTTTATCTGGATATTGACATCATGATAGCGGGGGATATCAAACAACTCTGGGATATTGATGTGACGGAGTATGAGTATGCTGCGGTGAAGGAGAAGTATGGCTGCTGGCTGATACGACCGGATTATTTCAATGCGGGAATGCTTCTTATGAATATGAAAAAGATTCGCGAGACGGGACTTTTGGTCAGGGCCAGAGAACTGATTCGCACAAAGAAGCTGCTATTTGCAGATCAGTCGGCAATTTTTAAGTCTACTACAAAGAAAAAGCTGATTTCCAGAATCTATAATGAACAGTCCAAGTTTGACAGGAAAGACACAATCGTGTGCCATTTCTGCAAGCGGCTCATGTTCCGTCCCTATCCGCACACGGAGAATTACAAGCAGTGGCAGGTGGAGGAAATACATAAATATCTGCATTGCTATACCTTTGATGCAGACCTGGAAGAATATCTTGCAAGAAAGCGGGAGTTTGAAAGCAGTACTGTTTAAAAAGACAGTACGTTGATTATATAATAGAGAAAAGCATAAGAGGAGAAAGAAAAATGGCCAAGACAATTTCAAGAGAAATTCCTGTTTTTTTTGCGGTAGATGATGGATACTGTCCTTTCCTTGCAGTGGCAATTCAGTCACTCATAGACAATTCATCCCCCGAAAATACGTATCTGATTAAGGTGCTGAATACGGATATCAGCGCGGAAAACAAAAAGAAAATCGCAAAATATGAGAGAGAAAATGTAGACATAGAGTTTGTCGATTTGAATTACTATATCCAGAAGGTAAAGGATAAGCTCTACACGAGAGACTATTATTCCAAGACAACCTACTTCAGACTGTTTCTGCCCAACCTGTATCCCCAGTATGACAAGGTGCTGTATCTGGACAGTGACATTGTGATTCTGGATGACATTGCAAAGCTTTACAATACCGATATGGGGGATAATCTGGTGGCGGCGGCACCCGATGACGTCATTCAGTTCAATGAGGTATTTCAGGTGTACGTGGAAAAGGTGGTAGGTGTGGCCGATTACCGCAGATATTTTAATGCCGGCATCCTGTTGATGAATTTGGATGAACTGCGCAAGTTTCGGTTTCAGGAGAAGTTCCTGTTCCTGTTGGACAGAATTACCTTCGCGGTGGCGCAGGATCAGGACTATCTGAACAGAATGTGTAAGGGACGCGTCAAGCTGATTGACAGAGTCTGGAACAGAATGCCGATTGCCGACCCCAAAATCAAGACAGAGGATGTGAAGCTGGTTCACTATAATCTGGCCTTTAAGCCCTGGCATTTTGAGGATATCCTGTACAAGGAGTTTTTCTGGATGTATGCGCAGGAGACAGAGTATTTTGATGTGATACAGCAGATTAAGGAGAATTTCACGGAGGAAGACCGTATCAGAGGCGAGCAGTCCCATGAAAAACTGATGAAGCTGGCGAGAAAAGAGTCTGACTGCGTGGGAGATGACAGAAAATACAGAAAATAGAAGAAAACATGGAAAAATAACGAGTGTTTTTGAGGGGGAAAGATGAAAAAGAAGGACAATGTGTCTCAAAAAGAGAATGCGCGTACTGTGGTGGAAGAAGTGCATGTACCGCAGAAATCTCCTGACAGGCTTGCGGTGCTTGAGCGGATTGCGAAGCTGGAAAGGGAGGGGAAATTTGATGTGGATGCGGAGGAGGATCCGCCCACGCTGCCGCTGATGCCGGAGGAAATCGATTATTTGCGGGTGAAGCCATCCAGTAAGGCGAAGGTGAAGCTGTCCTATGCCGTTGCAAATAAGTTTGTGGACGGACTTTTGAAGGACGGCAAGCTGGTGCTGAAAAAGATTTACGGAATGGAAAACCTGAATCATTTGAAATCCGGTGCGGTTATTACCTGCAACCATTTCAATCCTTTTGACTGTTTTACGGTGGAGCACTTGTTCCGTATTTCCGAACATAAGGGAAAGAAACAGCTGTTTAAGGTAATCAGGGAGGGAAATTATACCAATTTTCCCGGGTTTTACGGCTTCCTGTTTCGGAACTGTAATACACTGCCATTGAGTCAGAATAAAAAGACAATGTATAATTTCCTGCAGGCCGTGGACACCATTTTAAGGCGCGGCGACTTTATTCTGATTTACCCGGAGCAGAGCATGTGGTGGAATTATCGTAAACCCAAGCCCCTGAAGAATGGTGCATTTAAATTTGCGGCAAAGAATCAGGTTCCGGTATTGCCGATTTTTATCACAATGGAGGATGGGGACCGTATCGGAGAAGATGGATTTCCCGTGCAGGAGTACACGGTTTTTGTTGAAAAACCGATTTATCCGAAGGCAGGACTTGCCGAGAGAGAACAGGTCACTGCCATGCGGGATGAGAATTACGATGTGTGGAAGCGGATTTATGAAGAATTTTACGGAATTCCCTTAAATTATACCACGGAACAGACGGAAGGCTGATGCCTTCCGTTTTGCAGCCGAAGAGAACATTCAAAAATGCAGAGACGACGGAACAGGAAGGGTATGGAAGAGAAAAAGGTTATTTATTATACCGATGAATTGAATGAGGAATTTTCTGAGGCGCAGATTACGCCCAGAGTCATAGACAAGGATTTCCCTTATTTTCATAATAGAATCTGGGATTTATGTTCGCTGGTGATACAGAATGTGCTTAGTATGCCCATAAAAGTAATTTACCAAAAGTTAAAGTTTCATTTAAGATATGTCGGAAAAGAAAAACTGAAGGAATGCAAAAACAGGGGTTATTTTATTTATGGAAATCATACACAGCCCTTTGCGGATACCTTTATTCCCAGTGTGGCAAATTATCCGCACAGGAATTTTTTCATTGTAAACCCGGAGAATGTGTCTATGCCGGGGCTGCATGTGCTGGTGGAGATGCTGGGAGCGATTCCCATTCCCTGCGACATAGGCGGAATGAAGCATTTTGTGAAAGCTGTGGAGGATAAAATCAAACGAAAATTTTCCGTTACCATTTATCCGGAGGCGCATATCTGGCCATATTATACAAAAATCAGGCCCTTCAAAGCGGTGTCCTTTCAATATCCGGTCAAACTGAACTGTCCGGTCTATGCGCTTACGAATACTTATCATGAGCGGAAGGGAAAGCATGGCAAGGTGGACATTGTAACTTACATTGACGGCCCATTTTACCCGGATGAGAGCCTGAAGCCTAAGGAGAGACAGCAGGAACTGCGGGACAGGGTGTACCGGTGCATGGTGGAACGCAGCCGGGAGAGCGACTATGAACTCATTCAGTATGTGCGCAGAGAAGAAAATACATCTGTGGTTTAAAGAATACTATGCTGTATGATAGATATAAAGTACAGCAAAAAAGGAGACGGCTTGTTGACACCGTCTCCTTCTTTGTTGCAGCTGTTATTAGAAGTTTGTAAATACATTTGTCTCGTTCTGGAGCTTTTCGGCAATTTGCTGGTTCTCGTCCATTCGGTTGCTGATGCTTTCAATGTTTTCAACAAGTCCCTGAGTGCTTTCGGCAGCGCCTGTAACGCCCTTGGCACCCTCCTCAATGGCGGAGGTGATGGTGTTAATGGAGACTGCAATTTCATCCACCGCATGCTTGAGGTCGTCGGTTTTTACGGAGAATTCATTCATCACATTTTCGATGTAGGTAGCATTTTCACGGTACTCAACACCGCTTTGCACAAATTTTTCAAACTCGGGCAGGATTGCCTGGTTTACATAGTCCACAAGGTTAGTGGCGTTTCCGGCAAGATTGTGAACTGCATTTGTTACAACGCCGTTTAACTCCTGAATGCTGTTTGCCGTGGCGCGGCTGGAATCGGCAAGCTGTCTGATTTCATCAGCCACAACGGCGAAGCCCCTTCCGGCCTCTCCGGCGCGTGCGGCTTCGATGGAAGCGTTTAGGGCGAGGAGGTTTGTCTGACTTGAAATGCTTAAGATATCATCTGTCAGTCCGTTTATCTGTTCCACACTGCTGCTTTCCTGGATAGCACTGTTAAGAACAGAGAGAATATCCTGTACCTTGCTGCTGGTGTTTTCCATGGTTGTCCTTGCATTTGACTCCATGTTATCGGCATTTTCCTTCATCTGCTTGGAATAGCTGTTGATGCTGTTGGATTTAGAGGCAATCTCTTCAACCTCACCGCGAACAGAAGAGGCATTCTCATTAATCCTTCCG
Source organism: Acetatifactor sp. (assembly GCA_051877795.1). Lineage (GTDB taxonomy): Bacteria > Bacillota > Clostridia > Lachnospirales > Lachnospiraceae > Acetatifactor. The sequence goes on along the minus strand of JBJEJG010000083.1, from coordinate 9,076 downwards.
GCAGAGTTCTCAATCTCCTGCATGGTGGCAGAAAGCTCTTCGGTGACAGCGGACAAATCGGAAGCACTGTCGTTTGAAGTTTTTACGTTATCCTGCACTTCATTCACCACATTTTTCAATTCCAGTGAATTTGCAATAATGAGTTTCATGATACCCTGAAGTTTTTCCAGAAAAGTGTTGATGCCATTGCCGAGGTCGGCAATCTCGTCGTTGGAACGAATCGTGATTCGTCTGGTAAGGTCGCCCTCTTTCCTGTCGATGCCGGTGATGATGTCGTGTACCTCGTGGTTAATTGCGTTCAGCTTTTTGATAACAAGCATAAATACGCAATAGAAGGCTGCCAATACAGACAGGATGCTGAGTGCAACGGCAACAGCATTTTTGAAAACTGCCAGAGTGTAGGTATCGTTCAACTCTTTGCTTGCCTGCTCGGCGCTTTGGTTTGCTTTATCAACCATGATGTCAATCTGTGTCTGAATATCATCACCGTATTCCTTGATGGCACCGTTTGCCAGCGCAAAAGCGGCTTCCTTATTGTTATTTCCGCTGTATGCCATTAGATTTGCTATTTCATATTTCATGCTGTCATAGCTTGCGAGAAGCCGGCTGTATGCATCTGAGTCAAATTTTTCAAGGCTGGGGCCGCACTGCGCAAGGTATTCATCCAGTTCGGCCTGTTCAGCACGTACGGAATCCACAATGCTAATCAGAGTATCAAGATCTGTCGCAATAATGTGTGACAGAGCCAGTCTGTGTATGGACTGCGTTTTGTTCTGGATGTCGCTGAGCTCGGAAATATTCTTCATATGCTCGTCCGCTATGGTTACAGCCGTGGCATTTACATTTCCCAGATTTTTAATTGCTTCCACATTTGAAAAGATAGCTAAAAATCCAAGGATGAATACCGGGACTAAAATGAGTAACTTTATACTGATGCGTTTTTTCTGCTTCATGATTTCTTTCCCCCTTACTGTACCGTTGAAGCTGCTATGCCGTTTGTGAGTGTATCAACAAGCTCCTGCAGAGGTATATTGTTCGGGTTGCCGTCTATAAGCACTTTTGCATAGGAGGAGCAGGCATTCCAAAAGCTGTTTCCGACACGCTGAAGTGTTCCGTACTGAGACTGGTCGATAACGGCGGCAATTGCGGGTACCTTACTTACGGCATCGGAGGAGGCAGCGTTTTTGTTGGAAGGTCCCTGGCTTCTTTCTACAAAACGCAGTGCCTGATTTTCCTCATTTGTGAGCCATTCTGCCAATTTGTGAGCCCATTCCGTCTGCTTTGAATAGGCATTGACTCCCATCATTTTATATCCGGTAAAGGAGGACATTTGTACCTGTTTGCCGGCGCAGGTGTAGGTAGGCAGCTTGCATGCTCCGTAATCATCTCCCCAGACAGCTTTGACCTGTACCGCATTCCATACACCGCCGATGCCGGCAATTACTTCACCGGAACGAATGCCGTCGGCAAATTCATCGTTAGGTGCCGACAGGAATCCCGGGTGGGAAGCAATGGAAAGCAGGGCCTCTGTGACATCTACGCCCTTGATGGCATTTTCTGTCGAATTCCAGTTGCAGTAGTTTGTAACGCCGTCGTCATTGATGCCAAACTCAAGACCGGTTCCTCCGAAGAAAGAGTACAGATACCAGCCGGAGTCAAATTCCATTGTGAATTTCTTGCCGGCCTCGGCAGCAACCTCAAGGATTCTGTCAAGGGTTTTGACATCGTCTTCGGTAAAGTAATTTTTATCATAATAAAGGAAATAACCGTTGTCTGCCGAGTAGGGGTATGCGTACAAAGTGCCGTTGTAGGATGCGGCATCAATGGCTTCCTCAAGATTTTCACTCCTGACCGTATCGGCATTGATGACCGGTGACAGAGCCCCGGCGGCAATCATGCCGTAGAGTTGGTCGTCAGGCATGGGAAAAACATCGGCGCCGTTGTGAATGTCCTCAAGCAGATTGTCTTTGGTATCAGAGTCAGGATTTTCTACAATCGTTATCTCAAAGGTAGCCTCGTTGGCGTATTCCTGTTTAAAGCTTTCAAGCATTTTTGAGGTACAGTCTACATTTACGTCTTCCACCCAGACTGTCAGTTCTACCACCCCGGAATCGGACTCAGCGGCACTAACCGGAGCAGATGGCGTATTGATGCTTTCGCTTTCGGAATTTGCGGCGCCGCACCCTGAAAGGGATAATGAAACCATAGATACCGACAAAAGCATAGTTAATATTTTGTTTTTCAAAGTAATTCTCCTTCCCTGCTTTTCTTTCATACAGAGTATGCTGCGACAATTTTTACCAGTATTATAGCCTAATCCGACTTTTTATTCAATTAGGGCTTTTGCCGAAAAAGAGCTTATTTTTACTTCTCATGTATAAAAAACTACCACCTGCGCAAAAACCATTTACATCCTTTTATTTCCATGTATACTGTAATCATAGACATTGAACATCAATGTACGAAAAGAGCCGCGGCAGCAAAGGAAAGCCCATGAAAGTAAAAATTGAGATTGAGGAGGGCCTGGCAGAGGAAGAAGTTATCATCCGATGCGGAGGTTTAAATGATGCCATCATCAGCCTGCAAAACTACATATCAAAGCAAAGCAACGGAAAAAGATGCCTTTCGCTGACAAATGGTGAGACAGAGTTCTATATCCCCATGGATGACATCTACTTTTTTGAGACAGAGGGGAGAGAACTCCGGGCGCATACAGCAGACAAAATATTTACCTGCGGTTATAAGCTTTACGAGCTGGAAGAAATGCTTCCCGGCAGTTTTATGAGAATTTCGAAGTCCACCATTGCCAATCTGGATGCAATTTACTCCATTACGAGAAACCTGACGGCCTCCAGCATAGTGGAATTTATCGGGAGCAGTAAAAAGGCACTTGTATCCAGAGGCTATTACAAGATGCTGATAGAGCGGCTGAATGCGAGAAGACTGGAAAGATGAGTAAAAAGAAGCATAAATTATGAGAAAGAGGTAAAAACATGCAGATAGTTGTTGGAACGGATAATGAATTAGAGGATGAGGTAAAAAGCGGTATGGAAGTTGGAAAAAAGAATCGTTGGAAAAGGACGAAAAATGTATTCTGGGGCGTATTACTTTTGCTGGGGGCGATAGCGCTTCTGGTAAACAGGATGGGATATTTGGAAGGATTTGGATTCTGGTCAATCCTGTTTTCCATCATCCTTGTGGGAGTCTTCGTGAACGGACTGGTCAAGAGGAGCTTCGGACAGATTCTTTTCTCACTGGCATTTCTGGTGATTGTCAATGATGAACTGCTGCAGCTTGAACAGATTACACCCTGGCCTGTGCTGGGGGCGGCGCTTCTGGGAACCATTGGGCTGAACATTTTGTTTCCGAAATTCGGAAAAGGCACACATCTCAGCATAAATGGCAAAACGCGCAGCAAAGTGGATTCGGAGAACAGAGACGGAAGCAGGGTTTCCTTTGAAAATTGTTTCGGGGAGAGTGTGAAGTATATCACAGGAGAAGTGAGTGATGTGAACATTGAGTCCAGCTTCGGTGCCATGCAGGTTTACTTTTCCGATGCCGTGCTGAAGGAGAACAGGGCAAATGTCCGTGTGGAGGTTTCATTTGGCAGCGCGGTACTGTATATACCTTCCGATTGGCAGGTCGTTATCAATGTGGATACCGCCTTTGGAAGCGCAAACGAGAAGGGACATTGTAACCCTGCCGGGGAAAATGTTCTGTATGTGAGTGGCGAGGTGTCTTTCGGGGAGCTGCAAATCAGATATATATAGGGAAGACAAAAAAGTGTAAGAGCTTACAAAAATAGGAGGCAGATGCAGAGAATGCATCAGCCTCCTTTTTGTTTTGCAGATAGATAAAAATTTAACTTTTGCCATAGGTATTGATACTTTTTTTCATTTAGGTTAAAATGTGAAAATGAAATAAGAAAATGTAAGTACTTACATAACGGAGGTTGCCATGAGTCGATTAAAAATCGCTACGCCAAATACGGCCCAGCTGACAGTGGAACGACTGTACAAGGATTTAGAGCGCCGTATCATTGCCAGTCCCCCCGGATTATGCCCGGTGGATTTGCAGTTGTCATTCTTAAAACTCTGCCATGCACAGACCTGTGGGAAGTGTTCCCCCTGCCGTATCGGTCTGGGCCAGCTACAGAATCTTCTGGAGGATGTGCTGGAGGGAAGAGCCAGCCTGAAAACGCTTGATTTAATCCGTGAGACAGCATCCAACATCATGGATTCCGCCGACTGTGCTATCGGGTATGAGGCGGCGCACATGGTTCTGGCGGGCATGGACGGCTTCATGGAGGACTATAAGCACCATATTGAGCATGGCAAGTGCTCCTGCCACATCACCCAGCCGGTTCCCTGCGTGGCACTGTGCCCTGCCGGTGTGGATATTCCGGGGTATATTGCACTGGTGAAGGAAGAGCGTTATGCCGATGCCGTGAAGCTGATTCGCAAGGACAATCCCTTCCCTACGGCGTGTGCGCTAATCTGTGAGCATCCCTGTGAGGCACGCTGCCGCAGAAACATGATTGACAGCTCAATCAATATCAGGGGATTAAAGCGTATGGCGGTGGACAATGCCAGAGCCAATACGGTTCCCGTACCGGAAAAGGCGGAGAGCACCGGGAAAAGAATCGCCATCGTGGGCGGCGGCCCCGGCGGACTGTCGGCAGCATACTATCTGGAGCTTATGGGGCATCATGCCGTGGTGTTTGAGGAGAAAAGCAAGCTGGGCGGCATGCTTCGTTACGGTATTCCAAACTACCGTTTCCCCAGAGAGCGCCTGCAGGAGGATATTGATGCGATTCTTTCTACCGGCGTCGAGGTGCGCTTAAATACCAGAATCGGTAATGGTGAGGGTGAGATTCCCTTTGAACAGCTGCGGAAGGAATTTGATGCGGTACATGTGGCAATCGGTGCGCATACGGATAAGAAGATTGGCATTGAAGGAGAAGATTCCAGAGGTGTGATGTCTGCCGTGGAGATGCTGCGCAGCATCGGAGACGACAATATGCCTGATTTCAAGGATAAAACGGTTGTCGTTGTAGGCGGCGGCAACGTGGCCATGGACTGTACCCGATCTGCTATTCGGTTGGGCGCAAAGAAGGTGGGCATTGCCTACAGAAGGCGTCAGGACGATATGACTGCTCTGCCAGAGGAGGTGGAGGGTGCAATTGCCGAGGGGGCTGAGCTTTACAGCCTGAAGGCGCCTCACAGGATTGAGGCGGACGAGAACGGCAACGTGGTTGCTCTCTGGGTGGAGCCTCAGATTATCGGACCCATCGACGCATGGGGCAGAGCGCGTCCCATTCAGGCAGATGTCCCTCTTGTAAGAATTCCCTGTGACATTGTGGTGGTTGCCATCGGACAGGGTATTGAGACAAGGCACTTTGAGGAAGCCGGTCTGTCCGTAAAGCGGGGAACCATCACTGCCATGAGCGACAGTGAGGTGAAGGATGTGCCCGGCGTATTTGCGGGCGGTGACTGTGTGACCGGTCCCGCCACCGTTATCCGTGCCATTGCTTCCGGAAAGGTTGCGGCGGCAAATATTGATGAATATCTGGGCTTCCATCATGTAATTCCCTGTGATGTGGAGATTCCCCCTGTTACCTATGAAGACAAGGAGCCCTGTGGCAGAATTCAGCTGTCCGAGAAAGAGGCGGGGGAGAGAAAGAAGAATTTTGATGCCTTTGAGTGCGGCATGACAAGACAGGAAGCCTGTCAGGAGGCCGGAAGGTGCTTAAGATGTGATAAATATGGCTATGGCAGTCTGAAAGGAGGTCGTGCGGCAATATGGTAAATCTGACAATAGACGGTCTTTCCGTTTCCGTGCCGGAGCAGACCACGGTTATGAAAGCGGCACTGGAACTTGGAATTGAGATTCCTCATCTCTGCTTTCTGGAGGGTATCAATGAAATCAGTGCGTGCAAGGTCTGTGTGGTGGAACTGCAGGGCAAGGAAAAGCTGATTACAGCCTGCAACAGCCCGGTTGAGGAGGGGATGGTCATCTATACCAATTCTCCGAAGGTCAGACGTGTGCGGAGAAGCAATGTGGAGTTGATTCTCTCCCAGCACGACTGTCACTGTGCGACCTGTGTCAGAAGCGGGAACTGTAATTTACAGAAAATCTCAAATGATCTGGGAATACTGGAGGTGCCTTTTAAGGAGGAAATTCCTGAGACACCCTGGGATCACAGCTTCCCTCTGATTCGGGATGCCAGAAAATGTATCAAGTGTATGCGCTGTGTACAGATTTGTGACAAGGTGCAGGATATGCATGTGTGGGATGTGCAGAATACCGGTTCCCGCACGACTGTGGATGTTGCGTGCAATAAGACGATAGACGCTTCGGATTGTACGCTGTGCGGGCAGTGCATTACCCACTGCCCGACGGGGGCACTGCGTGAGAGAAACGACATCCCGAAGGTGTTTGAAGCACTTGCCGACCCGGAAAAGATTACTGTGGTGCAGGTGGCTCCCGCTGTCCGCACCGCATGGGGAGAGGAACTCGGCCTGACCCCGGAGGAGGCAGGCGAGGGAAAAATGGTGGCGGCCCTGAAACGTATGGGCTTCGACTTTGTATTTGACACCAATTTCGCAGCTGACCTTACCATCATGGAGGAAGGCAGCGAACTTCTGGAGAGACTGGAGCATCCCGGAAAATTTGCATGGCCCATGTTTACCTCCTGCTGCCCCGGCTGGGTGAGCTTTGTGTCAAAGCGGTATCCGAAATATCTGCGAAATCTGTCGACTGCGAAGTCTCCCCAGCAGATGTTTGGCGCTATGACAAAGTCCTATTTTGCGCAGAAGACGGGTATTGATCCCCATAATATCTGCAGTATTTCCATTATGCCCTGTGTCTCCAAAAAGAGAGAGGCATCTCTGTCGTATATGAGAAGTGCGGGAGCGGGGCAGGATGTGGACATTGTCCTGACCACGAGGGAATTTGTGCGGATGATTCGGTCTGAGCATATCAATCCCAGATTCTTAAAGGACCAGCAGTTTGATTCCCCGTTGGGAGAGAGTACCGGAGCGGGTGTCATTTTCGGCGCAACCGGCGGCGTAATGGAGGCAGCACTCAGAACGGCATATGCGGTGGTAGAGGGCAAAAATCCAGAGCCGGATGCATTCCGTGCAGTCCGCGGCGAGAACGGCAGAAGAGAGGCTGATTTTGTCCTGGGCGGCAGAACCCTGCATACCTGTACGGTCAGCGGGCTCGGAAACGCTGAGAAGCTGATGCAGGATATTGCGGCGGGAAGGGTTTCTTATGATTTCGTTGAGGTTATGGCATGCCCCGGCGGCTGTGTGGGCGGTGGTGGGCAGCCCATCCATGATGGCTGCGAGATGGCGACGCAGCGCGGCGGAAGACTTTATCAGCTGGACAGCGAGAGAAAACTGCGATTTTCCCACGAGAATCCGGAGGTGCAGAAGGCATATGAAGAATTTCTCGGCAAGCCCTTGAGCAATAAGGCGCATGAACTGCTGCACTCTGATCATGTGAATGAATTGTATTACGAAACCCATAACTACCTGTAAGGGTGCCGTATTGTAAGAAGCATTAGGCAGGCAGGGAGAACTTCGGGATGGAAGTTTCTCCCTGTTTTGTTTTTCTATTTTGTCTCTTTTGATTCCTGTGGAGGCTCGGCTTCTGTTCTTTCTTCAGGTGTACCGTCATGGATACTGGTTATTACATCACCTTCTACCGTAAACATGATATTGTCCCCAATTTGTAAGTCTGCCAGTTCGGCTGTCTCACCACCTATTGTAATCACAGTGGAATCTGTTACCTCAAAAGTCACGGTCTCGCGAGGCGGTTCCACGAAGACCATATCATCGGAAGCTCCATTGCCGGGCCCCTTTTCTGGTTCAGCCTCCTCAGGGGCTATGTCTTCAGGCTTCTCTCCGGGTTCAGCCTCTTCAGGGGCTTTGCCGTCAGGCTTCTCTCCGGGTTCAGCTCTCTCTTGGGCCTCGCTGCCAGTTTCCTCTCCGGCATTTTTGTTCATGTGGGCGGCCTCCAATGTAATCAGGCTGCCGTCAATTGCCACGATTTCGCCAGAATAATATTCTCCCTGCAAGACTACTTCCTGTATGTCCTGTGATGGATTCGCCGTCTGCGTGCTTCCGCAGGCAGTCATGCTCAATAGCAGCGTTGCAGTCAGCACAGCAGTGTACACATATCTTTTGCCTTTTTTGACACATTGTAATTTTTTCATAGTGATTCTCCTTTCCTGAGAAGCTGTCTGCTTCTTATGCCTGTAAGCATAGCTTTTTTGTATGGTGTTTGTGTGAAGAAAAAATGTTGATTCTGTGAAAAGAGATTGACAATAATGTGTTAGTGGTGTGTATATAACATATAAACAGTGCGCAATGCAAAGGGCGGGATGCAGAATGACATGGATGTGAGGATGCATGGGATGATGCGGAGGTGCATGAAAATGCCGGAGGAAGCAGATGTAAAATTTTATGAAGCTGTCTTGGAAGAAAGGAGAATAGCGATTATGAAAATCAAAAAGATAACATGGGGAGTTGCTGCCATAAGCGCAGTCATTCTGATTGTCGTCGTTGTGCTGTTTGCTACTTCTGTCGAACAGGAAGCTGTATCAGAGGATGTGGGAATCGTAGCGGAGGGTATTGAGGTACCTGATGTTGTAATGGATGCAGCTAAGGAGTTTGTAAGACAGCAATATAGAAACGTGTATTTGTATCCCGGAGAGGCCGGATACAGTAACTGGAGAATGGAATCGCTGGAAAATGTATATACCTATGAAGATTTGGATGGAATGACCTTACAGTTATACAGAATCAATTACAGGTTTCTGGCGGTGAATCCGGATACGTTGGTGCTTGCCGGCCCCGTGGAAGTAGACGAAGACGGATGGACACAGCATGACTATCCTAATAGCTACTACCTGGTTTTCAGACAGGAGGGGGATGAACTTATTTATCTGACTTTCCATTTTGAAAATGACTGTTTTCCCGGAGATGAAGCATTTACAGAGGCGCTGAGAATGAGCCTGCCCGGAAAGGAAGCTGATTGATTGTGGCTGAAAAGTGATTCCTTTCTTTGG
>JBJEJG010000082.1:0-2952 GCA_051877795.1 Acetatifactor sp. | reverse complement strand
CATATACAGACCGTCCAGCCAGACCTGATTGGGATAAATCTTCTTATGCCAGAAATTGCCCTCTTCCGTCCTGGGCTGTGTCTGCACCTGACTGTAAATCAGGTCAATCGCTTTGCGGTACTTCTCCTTGCCGTTCATCTCATACAGAGCAAACAGGGTTTTACCGGCGTTTACACTGTCAATATTATATTCTTCCACCCTGTAGCCGGTGATGGTTCCGTCCTCCGCTACACGGTAATCGATAAAAGCATCGGCAAACTCATAGTATTTCTTCTCTCCGGTAGCCCGGTAAATCTCCAGCATGGCAAGAATCATGCAGCCGTCAATATAATTCCAGCCGGCTCCCTTTCCGTTTGCACGCGCCTTTTCAATATTCCATGCGGGCACTTCAATAGTACTCTTTTCAATCAACTCTGTAATGTATTTCTCAAAAACAGGCATTTTCATGGTCGAACCCCTCCGTCAACTTTATGCTGATACCCCTTAAATGTAAGTACTTACATTATTGTACTCGTAAAAAAACATTTCGTCAACGGGGATTCCACTAAATTCTACGGGTTTTCTTCCCGCATCTCCTCCAGTGCCGTTTCTGTCTCCAGCATCCGGGTCAGCAGGCTTTCCTGGTTTTTTTCCTCCGCATCGATGTCATTCTGAATTTCCATCAGCCTCGGATAATCACTGGCAAGGTCCGGATCCAGAAGCATCATCTGTAAATCTGCCAGCTTCTTCTCGCTCTCATCCAGCAGCCTCTCATACTTTTCCAGCTGGTTTTGCAGTCTGGAACGTATTTTCCCGGGATTATAGTAGGTCTTTTTATCAAACACATCTGACAATGTAGGCATACCCGTCCCAGCCATCCCCGTTTCGGATTTCGCTGTCTGACCACTGCCCGCCGTACCATCTTTCGCTGTCTGGCCGATACTCGCCGCACCGTCTTTCAATGCTTTGTTGCCCGACGTCTGTCCGGCGGCTTCCTTCTGCTTTTCTGTCAGATAATCTTCATAGTTCAGATTGTACTGTTTTACCTCATTCTGTGAAAATTCCAGAATTCCTGTGGCAATCCGACTGATAAAGTATCTGTCATGGGAGACAAACAGCACTGTCCCCTCATACTCCTTCAGCATCTGCTCCAATGCTTCCTTTCCAATGATGTCCATGTGATTGGTCGGCTCGTCCAGAATCAGCAGATTCGGCCTGGTCTGCAGCATTTTGCACAGGGAAAGGCGCACCTTTTCCCCACCTGACAGCTGTCCCATTTTCTTCATTACATCCTCACCGGAAAACAGGAAACCGCCCAAAGCGCTGCGCACCTCTTCCCGCAGATAATCGGGATAGACTTCCCAGAAATTGTCCAGTACCGTCTGCTCCGGGTCAGCGTTATCCTGCACTGCCTTTTGCTGGTCAAAATAGCCCCATTCCACATTCTGGCCGAATTTGAATTCACCGCCCAATGCCGGAATTTCTCCAATCAATGTTTTCAGGAGCGTGGATTTTCCCTTCCCATTCTCACCGATAATCGCCAGACGTTCCTTTTTCTGCAGCAGAAAGCTCACCTCGCTCAGTATATGGTCGTAGCCGATATCCAGCTTCTTTGCGCTGATGACATTGGTATAGCTCTCGATTCTGGGAATATACCTCGCATGAAACGCCCTGGTATCAAATCGTCTCGGCTTCTCAATCTTTACCATATGCTCGATAGCCATGCGCTTGGAACGGGTTGCTGCAACCTTGGTCGGCGTGTTCTTCCACTTTTCAATCCATTCCGTGAGCCGTTTAATTTCCTTCTGCTGCTCCTCGTAGTCCTTTTCCTGCTTTATCAGATTTTCTTCCTTGCGCTTCATAAAGGCAGTGTAGTTACCGGGATAGCGCTTGATTTCGTGATACTCAATTTCATAAGTTACATCAATGACCCTGTCCAGGAACATTCTGTCATGGGATACGATGACAACCGCCTTGTCATAGGTCTTTAAGTAGCCCTCCAGCCACTCAATAGTCGGCAAGTCCAAATGGTTGGTGGGCTCATCCAACAGCATGATATCCGGTCTGCCAAGCAGCAGCTTAATGAAGGCAACCTTTGTCTGCTGTCCGCCGGAAAAACTGCCGATAGGGCGCTTTAAATCCTCCAGCGCAAAGCCGAAGCGCTGAAACAGAATTTCCATATCCTGACGCCAGGAGTAGCCCCTCAGAGCTTCCATTTTCCCCTGAAGGCTGTCATATTCGTTCATAAGCTGCCTGTCGTCGGAGGATTTCATCTGCTCCTCCAGCTCGTTCATCCTCTTTTCGCAGGCAAAGACCGGTGCAAAGGTCTTTTTGATTTCCTCCTCCACAGTCACTTCCGTATCCGCGAAATTCACCTGGCGCAGAAACCCGATTTCCTGATTTCCCGCCATAGTGATACCACACTCCTCATCGCTGTCCGGATTATTCATCTGAATATCTCCGGCAATAAGCTTTAGAAGCGTAGTCTTACCACAGCCGTTTCTGCCCACAATCGCAATCTTTTCCTTATCATGTATTTCAAAATTCACATCCTTCAATATAGTATCCGCACCATATTGAACCAATGCATGTCTAATCTGGTATCTCATCCTCTTTTCACCCCCGCTCTTTTCTCTTCCCAATCATAATAGCACAAATTTTTCTGACACGAAATAAGCATCCCGCCTCTCGCAGAAGCCGGATGCTTTTTCCGATATTTTTTTGTTCAGTTCAGTGAAAACTTCCGATTCTTCTACCCATACTAAAATAACCGGAATCAACAGTATATTAACCAATTGCCGAAGTCCAGCCCATTCCCATCAGCAGCGCAACCAGCCAAATCAGCAGCAGATGCACCGGATAGAATGCATAGAAGAAATATTTCATCTTTAATCCGCGCCTGCCGTTGTAAAGAGCAACAGGTATCAATGCAAAGAATGCCGTAAACTCACTAAAGCTCATAAGTGTCAGGAC
>JBJEJG010000081.1:0-15381 GCA_051877795.1 Acetatifactor sp. | reverse complement strand
TTCGGTTTCATCACCTTGAGTTTCTGCTCAGTCCGACTTCACATCGAAATACCATGCTTTTGTTTCTAAGTAACGATAACCAAGTAAATTATACTCCAATCCTGTAAAGAGCATCGCGCAAATCTTTGCTCATTAGTCCTTCTTTATCGAATACTTCTCTCTAAATTCTTCTCGCATCACATGCTTCCACATAACTCTGGCTAATAAGCATCCCTTTATACTGTAAAATCGTTCTCATCATATTGATGACATATGCCGGAGGATTTCTTCTTTCCTGTTCCCAGTCTTTCAAAGTAGAAACCGGAACATCAAACATTTTGGCAAATTTGCTCTGACTTAACCCTGTTTGTAAACGTAATTCTCTTACTTCCACGCTAGTTACCTCCAATCCTTTTTCTATATATAGTATACGGCATTGCCTACCATCATGCAAGGCATTTCAGAACAATCAGCTATTTCAGAAAAATCACAATCTATTACAAAAAGCAAATACTTTGTCGCTTTTTCTATACAGCAGAAAAACCCATGCACCTGCATCCTCGCAAGCACATGGGCCTCTACACCATTTTGATGTCAAATCACCCGAAAATCTTACCTCTTCTCAGATAAGTTTTCGTTTTCTCGCTTCCATCACTGCCGCTGCTTTTCCGTTTACCCCCAGCTTTTTATATGTCTGCCTGCAATGATATTTTACAGTTGCCGTTGTGATTTCCATCTGTTCTGCAATCTGTTCGTTAGACATGCCTTCCGCCTGCATTCTTAAGATACGAATAGCATTTTCCGAAAAGCTGTCCTCTCCGGGGAGCTGTTCCTTTAGATAAGCCGGATAATATTCTGCCATGGCAGACGTTTCCTTCATTACCTGTGCCATAAATCTTTTGTCCTTAACGGCCCACTGCTCTGCCTTCAAAAGCGGCAGCACCGCGCCGCCCTCTCTGGAAATCAGTCGCACAAAATGGTAATCCTCTAAATCGGTGTAAGCCTGCTGAAAGGTCTCCCCCCAGCCCGCATAACCTCTGCGGTATTGCAAAATGGCAAGCAGCAGTCTGCACTCCATACGGATATAAGTCCGATGCATGATTTCCGCATAAAAAGTCATCTTTTCCAGCAACCCTTCCGCCAGCTCATACTTTCCATACAGGAGATACACGCGCACCTTTGTCAGATACCGGTATCGTTCAAAAGGATTGAAATCCTCCATTTCCCCCGGAGCTGCCTTCATCCATTCTTCAATTTCTGCCTTTTCTCCCCTGTAGAGACTGATTCGGGCAAACAAATTATAAATGTTTGGCAGCAATTTATCCGCATTCTCACCCTTCGCCTTCTCCATGAATTCGGAAAGCAGTATTTTTGCATCCTCCGTATGTCCTGACAAAATGTGAACATTGCAGAGAAGTCCTGCTGCGACAAAGCATTGCTCCAGCTTTCCCCGGTTTTCTGCCTGTATCTGTCCCTTGGACACCAGACGAATCACTTCATAATTGTCCTCACCCTTTTCAAAGAAGCTCTCTGCCAGCGCCAATTCCACCAGTCCTGCGCCATATTTCCCCAGAACAAAGGAAACCATCTTTCCCACGCTGGCCGCAAGCTCCTTATCCCTTCTGCTCCACTCACAGAAATCCTTTCCGCCGTTCATCATGGAAGGAGCATTGCTTGTAACAGACAGTTCCGGCAATGTAATCTCTCTGTTTTTCATTAATGTCCACGCACTCTTCAGCACACTGAGCACATCACTGCTTCCCCTGTGAGGAAGAGATATGTCAAGGTAAGCGAGATTACTTTTGATAATCTGTCTCAGCCGCCCCGTTGCTTCCTGCTCCTTTTGTTTTAAGGTTTCATACCACCGTTCACTCTCCTCCGGATTTAAAAGCAGGGACTGCAGCATACACATACCGGTAACCAGTTCGACACTGTCTCTGATATAGTCCTCCGGAAGCTCCAGATAATATTTCCGCAATTCAAACAAATATCCGCTTCCCGGATTGGTTCTTGCATTTTCTATCAGGATCGTTCTGATCTGCTCCTTATCATTGCAGGCCTCAAACATGGCAAGTGCATCCTTTACCTTTCCCTCCTGCATATAGCAGCGGCCGGCATTATAATACAATTTATTCCGCTGTTCCCTCGTATATTTGATTTTCAGCCTTCTCCTCATGCTCATAAGCATTGGAGTAATAAAAGCATATTCCCCGTCCTTTTCCGTCAGAAAATTTCCTGTGTAAAAGACCCTTCGCAGTACCTCCTCAACATTGCTCTTTCCAGAAACCTCCTCTGCCATACGTATATTAAACCTGTCTACAACACACAGCTGCAGTACAAAATCGGCCAGCTCCGGCTCCCATTGGTCATAGACCTCCTTATCAACATAATCCCAAAGTATCTGCTGTGACTGCCTGTATATTTCATCATCATACACATATGCCTTTTTCCGTGTATCTTTTCCATGGGTAAGCAGCTGTGTCACTACAATTTTTAAAAACAGCGGATGACCCGCACTGTCTTCAAATATCCTGCGGACAGTCTCCTTATCCAGTTCTATCCCGTAAATATCAAGATATTTCTCCGTCTCATTCAGGGAAAAGCGCAGGTCTTCTTCCTGTATCACCACAAAAGGATACTGTCTGACACTGACCGGCACAAGCCAGAACGGGCAGCTGCACCTTCCCACAAGAATCAGCCAGAGATTTTTTGCTCTGTGAGCTTTATGATTGCCTCCCTGATTTCTTCCGGCTCGGCTGACTGTATATTGTCAACAACCACTATGCCGCATTCACCGGCTATTGCCTGAAATTTATCTATTGTGTCCTTGGCTGCATCCAGATAAACATGCTTTCTGCGGCTGAGATAATGCTTCACCAGTTCTGTCTTACCGTTACCCGTTACACCGTATACATATGCGACTCTGTTCATTTCCTGCGCCATCTTCAGTTTCTGTCTGGCATGCTCCGGATAAACATAAAAATCTTCCATCAATATCCCTTTCTTATTTCCCCCCAATAGCTCCTTTTACTTCTCCCTCATATCATACAACACATCTTCATCTATCATCTCGAGCATATAATCCGCAATCTGCGGGTCAAACTGTGTTCCCCTTCCTCTTTCTATCTCTTTTCTCACCACTTCCTGAGGGAGAATATCCCTATAGCTTCTCTTGGAAGCCATGGTATCATAGGCATCCGCTACTCCGACAATGCGTGCGACCTCCGGAATCTGTTCTCCTGCCAGCCCATCCGGATATCCCTTGCCGTCATATCTTTCATGGTGCCAGTGCGCTCCCAGGGAAATACCCGGTATCTCTGAAATATTACCCAGAATTTCCGCCCCAATCACCGGATGCATCTTCACAATCTGATATTCTTCCTCTGTCAGTCGTCCCGGCTTATTGATAATTGTATCGGATATTCCAATTTTTCCAATGTCGTGCATCAGACCGATATAGTAAATGTCGTCAATCTCCTGAGACGTCTTCCCCATACGCCTTGCCAGTTCGCGGGAATACTCTGCCACCCGCACGGAATGTCCGTTGGTATAGGTATCCTTGGCATCAATCGCACTGGCAAGTGCCATCATCACCTCATTGGAAAGATTTGCCATCCTTCGGTTACTTTCTCTGAGCTCCGACGTTTTCTTATCCACCTCCTGCTGCAGGGACTTCTGGTAGTGATACAGTTCCAGAATACGGCTGATTCTGCGTAGCACGACCTCCGCTGTGAAGGGCTTCTGGATATAGTCCATGGCTCCGGCCTTAAAAATTTCTATTTCCGTTTCTCTCTCGCTGTCTGCCGTCAAAAATATCACCGGAACCTCACTTACCCTGTCCATGGTATGAATTTTTTCAAGCACCTCCAGGCCGCTCATATCCGGCATATGTAAATCAAGAAGTATCATATCGGGAACATTTCCGCGCAGATAGGCAATCGCCTCCAGGCCCGAGCCCACACAGGTCACGTCATAACGGATTCCCAGCATCTTTCTTGCAAACATGAGATTCATTTTGTCATCATCCACAACCAGAATGCTGTCCTTCTTGGCTACCTGCAATGCTTTCTTGATTCTTTCAAGCAGCTCTGTGGGAAGAAACGGCTTTTTGATAAAGTCCAGAGCGCCAAGCCGGATTGCTTCCGTAACATCCTCCTTATATCCCGACGCTGTCAGTATTGCCACCTTTACACCTGACAGAGACTTGTCCTGTCTAATCGCCTCCAGTACCTCAAGTCCGTTCATACAGGGCATATCCAAATCCAGCAGAACCAAATCAACTTCGGTGCTGCGAAGCACAGCAAGCCCTTCCATTCCGGACTTTGCGCAAACCACCTCATAGTCGCTCTTTAAAATATACTCTGCCATTTTCAGGTTCAGCGCGTCATCATCAATTATCAGTATTTTTTCTGCCATTTTCCTCTTCCTCTGCTATAGGATACTTCTCAAAGTGTCTGTTAAACGGATATACCTTTCCAACACAGCTTCATGGTGCAACCGGATATACTCAGCATCCTTCTCCTTCGCCGCTGTCTCCAGCGCCTTTGCATCCTCTGACAGCCGGACGGCGCCGATTGTCAGGGATGTACTCTTGAGTGCATGCACTGTAGTTCTGTAATCATTCCAATCCTCCGACTCAAAAAACTGCCTCAGCTTTGACACCTTATCCGCCTTCATATATTCTCTCAGCATATCCTCGTAAAATTCTTCCTCATTCATGCAATAGCCAAGTCCCGTCTCTACATCAAGCTCCTCAATCTCCCTGATTCTTGCCATAACATCCTTTTTTTCTCCCTGCGGTGAAGAAGCATCCCCTTCCGATTCCTCCGTCATTCTGTGCTGCTTATCCGCCGGCAGGTATTTTACCAGCATCTCCTGCAGTTCCTCCTCACGGATAGGCTTAGTGAGATAATCACTGAAGCCCGCCTGCATATACTCTTCCCTTGCGCCTATGGTTGCATTGGCTGTCAGCATGATAACCGGCGTATTTTGATTTAAGGTGCCGGGCTGAAGCTTCATATGCTGCAATGTCTCAATACCATCCATCTCCGGCATCATGTGGTCCAGGAAAACTATATCATAATGCTTCGCTTCCACGTACTTTAAGCATTGCGCACCGCTTTCTGCCGTGTCAATCTGTATTTGAGACTGTTTCAGCAGCCCTCTTACTACCTTCAGATTCATCTCCACATCATCTACCACCAGAATCTGTGCTTCCGGAGCAAGAAGAGAAAAATCATTTGTTTCCGATGTATTCAGGAACTTCTGATATCGCTTTTCAAAATCTCCCATCGGTTCTCTGCCGACTACCTTCTGCGGTATCTTCGCTGTAAAGCAGGAACCTTTACCGTAAACACTTTCCACGGAAATTTCCCCGCCCATCATATCAACAAGATTTTTCGTCAGGTTTAAGCCCAAACCCGTTCCTTCAATACTACGGTTTCGTTTTTCCTCAATTCTGGTAAACGAAGTAAACAGCTTCCCGATATCCTCCTCCCGGATGCCGATACCGGTATCCTGCACCGAAATCACCAGATTAATCTTATCCTCCGCTTCCTCCTCAAAATTTAGCAAAAGCGTAACGGTTCCTTCTTTTGTATATTTCACCGCATTGGAAAGGAAATTATTGATAACCTGCCTTATTCTCACTTCATCTCCGTACAGTCTGGAGGGCAGATTCGAGTCAATCACCATATGGAAAGAAAGCGCCTTGTTCTCAGCTCTGACTCTTGTCATATTGCAGCAGTCATTCAGCACAGAAAACAATTCATATTCCACCGGCAGAATTTCCAGTTTTCCCGCTTCGATTTTGGAAATATCCAGAATGTCATTGACGATAGACAGCAGAGACTGTCCGGCACTTTGAATATTTTTAGCATATTCCAGCAGCCCCTCATCCCTGCACTCCTTCAGCAGCATGGCATTCATACCCAGAATTCCGTTGATGGGAGTACGGATTTCATGAGACATATTGGCAAGGAAATCCGACTTTGCCCTGTTTGCAACTTCCGCTGCCCGCTTTGCCTCCCTCAGTTCTTTGCTCTCCTGAATTTTCTGTTCTGATATAAAAAGATAAATACAACCGATTACAAACAGGATTAGAAGCAGACCAAACACCCATAATACCAGCAGTACGATTCCTGTCACATCGGCTGACACCGCCTCTGCCGGAACCACTCCTGCCAGCGACATGCCCAGCAATGGAAGATCCGCTTTAAAAAAATAATACTCTGCTCCTGCCGCTTTTCCAAATACACAGGCTGAAGTCGCCACATTCAGTCTTTTGTCCAGGTTCCGGCTGATTTCTTCAAAATTGTTTTTTTGTTGAACAAGACTGTTTCCCAGCATCAGGGTAGCCGAGGCAATCACTATATTGCCCTCCTCATCACAGACAGCGGCACAGCCTTTTCCATCAAAGCACTTCACTAAAAACCTGTCTACAGCCGCTTTCTCTTCATACCTCTTACAGAGGACATACTTCACATTGCCGTTATCACAGACCGGAACCGTAAACAGCAGCCCTTTCTTTTCGCAGTAACTGACTGCCGGATTGCCCCGAAAGGAATCTCGAATGCCCGAAAAGTCTCTACCGGAAAGGGCTTCTCCAAAGCAGGCGCTGCCATCCAGTGCCAGTAAACTATAAAAGTAGCCTGTTTCTTTGCCCATATCCGAATAAATTTCCAAAACAGGGGCGAAATCACCTCCGACAGTTTCCAGTTCCCCTGCAATTTCGGCCAGTCTGGAAAGCTCCGCCTCCATATCGCTCTGTAATGCTTCTGCAAGGATATCTGCCTGAGCCGCCACCTGGTTTTCCATATGCGCTTGCAGCAGAGAATTCAGTTTCCCGCGCATCAGGAATCCGACAAAAATCATTACGATGACAAATACCAGCAGACTGCCTATCATTCTTGCGCTGATTTTGCCTCTAATTGATCTCATATACCTCCACTCCCTCCACCAGCCAGTCCATCTGGTTCAGCAGTACTTCGTCCCGCACTACCTCATTCTCGTCACACCTTAAGTTTCCCGTATTATCATAAATAGTTCCCGAAAATACTTCCCGGTCATTTCTGAGCTGGTCTGCTGCCTCAGACACAGCATTTCTCACCTCCTGCGATACCCTGTCGGAATAGAAAGCAAGTCCCACCGCATTTTTCTCAATTCCAATCCAATAGTTGCGGGATCCGCTCTCTTTTTTCTGAAGATAATCCCCCAGAATTTCCCTGTAAACCATATCCCAATTGGAAACAACAGATGTCAGCAAATAGTCAGAGTGTTCTCCCTGCTCGATGTTGAAGCCAATCACGTCAACTCCCAGTTCTTCGGCTTCCTCCACAATAAAAGGCTGATTCTGATGATAGGTCAATACATCCACCCCACAGTTTTCCACCAATGCAGCAGCCTCACTTTTCTCTCTGTCTCCGTCATCCCATGCCCCTGTATAAACGACATGAACCACTGCTTCCGGGCAGACACTTCTTACGCCAAGCGCAAAAGCATTGATTCCTCTGTTGACCTCACTGTTATCCATGGCCGCCACATAACCGACATGCTGACTCGTTGTTGTCATTCCCGCCACGATTCCCGACAAATACCTCGCCTGATAAACTCTCGCAAAATAGTTGGTGTAATTTTCCATGCTGCTCTCCGCAGAGCAGCAGTAAAAAGCTATCTCCGGATATTTCTCTATTGTTTCGCCGACCTCGTCAGGATAATTATAGCTCTCCAGAAAAATTATCCTGATTCCATCCTCTGCCATCTCCTGAATTGCCTCTTCGCATTCACCCGAATATTCCGCCGCATTCTCATAAAGCTTTATTTTCATTCCAAGCTCATCACAGGCCGTTTTGATTCCCTGGTAATGAATGCCGTTCCAGCCCGGCTCCTCAGAGGAACCGGGCAGTATAACGCCAACCGTTATGGTATCCTCCTCTTTCTCATTTCCAAACCAGAGAATACTTCCGATTATCATCAGTAAAACGAATCCTGCTCCGCAAAGCCACAAAACATTCCTTTTATTCTTCATCAATAACCACCCCGTCTACATACCAGTCAAAAGAATTCAGCATAGCGTCATCCGTCATACTTTCCCCCTCAGCCACTCTTATCCTGCCATCCCTGTCATAAATCGGCCCGTAAAACACATCAAAGGTTCCTTCTTCCATCCTCTCTAATCCCTGCTCTACCAATTGCCTCGTCTCCTGGCTGACATGCTCCGTAAAAGGCGAAAGGGAAACGATGCCGCTTTCCACACCTTCCCAGTAACGTCTGCCAACAAACTTATCCTGCAGTACCTCCCGGATTTTCGGGGTGTAAAAGTTCTCCCAATTCCACACTGCCGCAGTCAGGAAATGCTCCGGATATTTATCACTGTTGTCCCGATTATACCCGATAATCCAGATGTCACGCTCATCCGCCACCTCATAAGCTGACAGAGAATCTGAATGCACCGTCATCACGTCTATTTCATGACGGTCAAATAGTTCTTCTGCTGCCTTTCTCGTCAGTTCATCGTCCAGCCATGTCTCACAGAACTGCACGTATACCTTTGCATTTGGATTCACACTCTTTACCCCCAGCGTAAAAGCGTTGATTCCTCTGTTTACCTCGGAAATATCATAAGCCGCTATGTAGCCGATTTCATCCGTTTCCGTCTGCATCCCCGCAACAATACCGCACAGATACCTCATCTGATATATTCTCCCGAAATATGTGGACAGATTGCTCGCTTCGGTTACGCCGGTTGCATGAAAAAAGCAGATATCCCGATGCCTGCTCGCTACCTGCAATGCATAGCTTCCGTATTCATAAGAATTGCAGACAATAATTTTGCAGCCATCGGCAATCAGCTCCTCCATGACGGAAATACATCCATGATCCATCGGCACATTCTCACGATATTCTACCGCAAGATTCAGTTCCTTCCTGCTGATTTCCATTCCCTCATAATGCGCCTGACCCCAGCTTCCATCGTCAATTGTACCGTTTAAGATGAACCCGACCTTTGTCTGGTTCTTCGTAATATCCGTATCCTCCTGCCTGATATTAATAGCTGCAATACCGACTATTATCAGCGCAAAAATAATTGCCGTGATATATCCCAATCTCTTCATGTCAGGTTCCTCATCCTTTTGTCCACAATACTTTAGCGCCAACAGCGATATCAGCCGTCAGCATTACCTCCGGGTTTCTCTATGTTACCTCATCCGTAAACTATATTGAAAATGGTATCATATTAATTTTAAAAAAGGAACTATCCGAAAGGATAGTTCGCCTTTTTTTGATATTTTTTGTTTGCCGCTATTCCACAACACTTTTTAGTTTTTCTGTCAGCTCCCTGTATGCTTCCATGGTTCTCCCATGATTTTCATGAATATAGGACACATCTCTTTCCTTTGCTGCATTTTCCAAAGCCTTTGCCTCCTCCGACAGTCGAACAGCGCCGATTGTAAGTGATGTACTTTTCAATGCATGTACCAGGGTTTTATAATTCTCCCATTCGCCCGCTTTATAAAGTTCTTCCATTTGTGCTGATTTTTCACCCCGCGCATACTCCCGCAGAATTTCCAGATAGAACTTCGCATCCTGCACGCAGTATTTCATTCCCAGCTGAGTATCCAGCATTCCCGACTCCTCCAGTTGTCTGATCTGCTCTTCCCAAGCCTTTTCTTTCTGTTCTGCTGTTTCCTGCTGTGATTCCTCTTCTGTATCTGCCGCTTGCTGCTGCAGTTCCTCTGCTGCATCTGCTTCCTTCCGACTTCTGCTTATCAACCCTTCCGGCAGATATTTCAAAAGCATTTCCAACAGCCGGTCCTCCTGAATCGGTTTTGTCAGATAGTCATTAAAGCCCTCGCTGATATATTCCTCCCTGGCCCCCACAATGGCATTGGCGGTCAGCATAATCACCGGAGTATCCATATTGAGGTTGTCCGTCATCTGATTCATCCGCCGCAGAGTTTCTACTCCATCCGGTTCCGGCATCATATGATCGAGGAAAATAATGTCATAATGCTTCTTTTTTACACATTCCAGACACTCCAGACCACCGGTTGCCGTGTCGATTTGTATTTTTGTCTCCTTGAGAAGTCCCTTCACCACCTTCAGGTTCATCTCCACATCATCCACCACCAGAATCTCCGCCTCCGGTGCCAGCAGAGAGACCGTCTTTTCATCAGATACCTTGAGAAAATTCTGATATCTTTCCGCAAAATCCCCAATAGGAGCAGCATCCACGATTTTCTGCTCTATTTTTACGGTAAAGCAGGAGCCTTTTCCGTAGGTGCTCTCCACAGAAATATCACCATTCATCAGTTCCACCAGATTTTTTGTCAGGTTCAGTCCCAGTCCGGTTCCTTCGATATTGCGGTTGCGTTTTTCATCCACCCGTGTAAAGGATTCAAAAAGTTTTCCAAGGTCTTCTTCCCGGATGCCGATACCCGTGTCCTCCACCGATATACGAAGCTGTATCCTGCTATCCGTTCTTTTTTCCCAATCCATGGAAAGAATCACCTTTCCCTCCACAGTATATTTCGCCGCATTGGAAAGTAAATTGTTGATAATCTGCCTTATTCTGACTTCGTCCCCATACAACCGGGAAGGCAATTCGGGATTTACCTGCATTTCAAACGCAACCGGCTTCGTCTCCAGTCTGGACTTTGCCATATTACAACAATCATTTAATACGGAAAAAAGTTCATACTCTACCGGAAGGATTTCAAACCTGCCGGATTCGATTTTGGATATATCCAGAATATCATTGATAATGGAAAGCAGTAATTGTCCGGCACTCTGAATATTTTTGGCATACTCTCTGATTGTTTCATCTTTACATTCCTTTAGCAGCATGGTATCCATGCCGAGAATGCCGTTGATAGGCGTGCGGATTTCATGGGACATATTGGCAAGGAAACGGCTCTTTGCCACGCTTGCCGCAATCGCATCATTCTTCGCCTGCTCCACGAATTTCACATGCTCCTGCATCATTTTGCGCATATAGGTAATCAGAATACATACCGCGAAAATGCAGACACCGTATCTGCTGTATTTTCCCATATCCCCGACCTTTATGATATAGGACCTCAGTACATCAACAAGTGCACCGCCCATCATACAGATAATTCCGAAAAACTGGAGAACAAGCTCCGCACTTCTCTCTCTTCTGATACCTCTGAACAGCGAAATACTTCCCACGAGTACAAGCAGAATAATCAGCATATGGGAAATCGACGCCATACGCATAAAATCCAGAATGTTCGTCAGTTGCAAAAACAGCTGGATTCCCACATTGGCAATAGACAGAACCATCATAACGCGCATTACTTTTCTGACTTCGGGCATTGCCTCATAAAAATACGCTTCCACAAAAAGCGTTCCTGTCATCAGGATGATAAAAACCAGATTAGAATACAGGGTCTGGTTGCCGTAAAATATCCCCGGCACCTTTGTTTCTATCAGATGATAGATGCTCATAAGCAGAAGATATACGCCCATATATTCCACGCCGCCGGTCTGCTTGCGAGTCATTTTCTGCACACTGGCCAGTATCAGAAGCACAATGGCAATGACCAAAATAATCATGGTACAGCCGATGTCAAACATCTTCTCCTTCAGGAAATGCAAAATTGCCACATCACGTTCCGCGACGGAAATCTCCGTAATGTAGGCAGCATAATTTTCATAGGGAGAAGTCATTTCAATCTGTATTTTTCCGTCGGTGCAGTCCTGTGGGATGTCGGCAAATACCATCACGCTGCCCGGCGTATGTCCGAACAGTCTTTTGTCATTGAGCCCGAAAGAATAAACAACCTCACCGGCCACTGTTATTTTGACCGTTTTGTCCGCAGACAAAAAAGAAATTGTTTTTCCCCGGTATTCCGCCGGAATTGTATTTTCAATGATAATTTTCTCGTCTGAGCTGCTTTCTCCATAAAAAGGCAGTTTCTTCAGTTCTGTCCGGCTTCCGTCTTCTCTGACAAGCACCCAGCCTGTGTTAAAGGATTTCTCTTCTCCCTTTGCCAGAGTCATATCATCTACCCTGGCTGTTTTAAGGATGATTCCTATCAATGCCAACTGTACAAAGAAAATAATCCATATGATTCTGCGATATTGTTTCATGTGATTCCCGCCTCTTTCGTAACACAACAGCACATGCAGACTACGTTTATAGTATTCTATCAAATTACAGCCCAAAAGGGAACTAGCAAAAAGGACAGTTTGACAGGTTTTTGAAAAATAAAAATTTAAGGCACCGGATTACTTTCCCAGTGCCTTTCTCTTTGTAAAAAAATCATCTACAGATTTGATAATATCCTCGGGCGGCATCGTTTTCAGCAGATACCCCTCCGGCTTCAGGCTCATGACCTGCATCACACTCTCCCTGTCGCCCTTACTGGTCAGGAAAATAACCGGAATATCCGCAAATTCCATCTCACTGCGAATCATACCGAGCACCTGTCTGCCGTCCACAATGGGCATCTCATAGTCCAGCAGCACCAGATCCGGACGGTTCGTGGAGAGATATTTAATTGCCATAGCCCCGGAATTTGCCAGGATTACCTGATATTTATCCTCCAGCCAGCCCTTCACATTCCGCAGCATTGCACCGGAATCGTCCACCACAAGAATTTTCTTCTTCGTGTGCTTTCCATTCGTTTTCAAATAGGTGTCAATTCCCTCCGCCACCTCAACCACATTAATGGGACGTGGGAATTCTTTCCGAATCATGTGCTTCGGCAGGAAATCATAAATGGTCTGAATCTCCTGCGTATCACCTGTAATGAATACGGGAAGATCGTTCTCCACTGCCGTATCCTTCAGATAAATCAGTCCCTGCTGCATCTGGGCAAGCTCCTCATCGGCAAAGATGTAAATTGCATCCACATCCTTAATCGCCTTGCTCAGTTCATCCGTCTTTGCAGGAGATATTCTTACCTCATACTCCGCTTCCTCCAGCTTTTTCTTTAACGCTGACAGCAAATACCCCTGCGCTTCCGATACAATCAACAGCTTATTCATTTGACAGCACCCCCATCATTTTTTCAGTCACTTCCATAACCTCCTGCATCGCAACATCTGCCACATAGGCACGAAGTAGCTCCATATCCCCGGACAATTCCTCCGGCAGTCTGAATTTTTCCAACCTGGCAAGTGCTTCGTCTGCCCCGTCCAGGTCAAAGTCCTCCACAGCCTGTCTGATTCGCCCGAGCGTCTGAACAATTTCCTCTGTAGGAGCTTCCTCCTTCTCCTGCTCGTTTGCCCTTCCGAAAGGTTCCAGAATTGCCTTATAGCTCCTGAATTTTTTCATCAGAGCAGGATTCTCCCGTTCAATGGTTTCCGTGTCTCCTGCGTTGCCGCACTGCTCCATCCGGTAAAACCATTCTGAGAGCTCCATGGCTCCTATCATTCTTGAGGTATTTTTCAACCCGTGTACCTCTATAGTATAATCACGCAGCAGCCCGTCTGCAAGGCATTTTTCCATTTTTACCGCTTTCAGCTCTATCAGCTTATAAAAATCGCCCAGTAAATTCAGAAATAATTCCCTGCTGCCGCAGTTTTTTATGCCTTCGTTAACGTCAAGTCCTTCTATCTCAGGAAGCTCCGCTGTCGCTCCTTTGCCCCCGGCTTTCGTCAGTTCAGCCGCCTCTAACATCACTTCGTCCCCAGCCTTAACGGACTTCGGCTGCATATTCTTACGAATCAGCTCCTTTGGCAGCCATAGCCGTATCTTGGAGCAGATCTCCTTGACATCAATCGGTTTTGCCACAAAATCATTCATACCGGCATTCAGAAAGGTCTCACGCGCTCCCGCCACCGCATTCGCGGTAAGAGCAATAACCGGAACCTCACGGAAATAGTCATCCGGCAATTCCCGTATTTTCTGCGTCGTCTCCACACCGTCCATCACAGGCATCATGTGATCCATAAAAATCAGGTGATAATGCTTCCGCTGCACCATGGTCAGAGCCTCTTTGCCTGAATCTGCCGTGTCAATCCGCATCTGCAGAGGCTGCAGAAGTCCGATTGCCACCTTCAGGTTCATCTCGTTATCGTCTACAACGAGTACCTCCGCCTCCGGCGCCGTAAAATTCATATTGTCATCCGTCTCCGCAAGTACGGAAACCGCCTCGTGGTTGATGGTCTGACAGAAATTCAGGGTAAAGAGAGGCTTGTTCAGAGTCGTCACCTGGCTGTCCCAGACATTGTCAGTCATGGGATTCTGAATAACACACAGCTCTGTTCCACGGTTCTTGAATTCTTCCTCTGCATTCTCCTTCAGCACTCTGTAAGAGGCTGCATCCGTAAAGCAGAATTTTACCGGCGCACCCTCGCTTCTCGCTTCCCGGTAATCCACATATTTCAGTCCATACTCCTCAACCAGCTTCCGCAGCACCTCCAGCAAAAGCTCATTCTCCATAAGCCCTGCCACTGTTATCTCTCCGCTGTGCTCCGCGTCTCTGATATCTGCCGCCCGCTGCTCATTTACAATCTTCTGAGGAATATGGAAATAAAATTCGCTTCCTTTTCCGTATTCGCTTCTGACTCCTATTTCACCACCCATCAGTTCCACCAGCTGGCGGGAAATGGCAAGTCCAAGCCCCGTACCCTCCTTATTGCGGTTCCTCTTTGTATCAACCTGTTGGAAGGAGCCGAAAAGCTTGTCCAAATCCTCCTCCCGGATACCCTGTCCCGTATCCTGCACGGAAACATTCAACTCAGTTATTCCGGCTTCCTTTCCCGGAATCGCACGGATTGTCAGCTTTACGAAGCCCTCCTCCGTAAACTTAACGGCATTGTTGACCAGATTGATGATGACCTGGCGGATACGAAGAGAATCTCCATAAAGCTTCTGGGGCAATTCCCTGTCAATATCAAACAGAAGCTCCACCCGCTTGTCCCCTATCCTGTTTAAGAATATCATGCCGAAATCACTCAGCATGGACATGGGCTCGTACTCGTCCTCCATAATCTCCAGCTTACCGGATTCAATCTTTGAGAAATCCAGAATATCGTTAATAATCGTCAGGAGCGCCGCTCCGGAATTCTTAATGTTGGTGAGATACCCTTTCTTCTGCTCGCTGTCTTCGTTTCTGAGCATGATTTCCGTCATGCCGACAATAGCGTTCATAGGTGTTCGGATTTCGTGGGACATATTGGAGATGAACGCTGATTTTGCCCGGTTTGCATCCTCTGCCTGAAGCTTTGCCTCGTTTAAAGCCTCCATCATATCATACATGGCCGTGTTGTCAATCATCATCAGGCAGTAGCCCTTAACTTTTCCCGCCTGCTCCAGGGCAGTAATCTTTTTCTCATAGTGACGTCCATCTAATTCTATCTGCGCCTCCTCTGTTTGAAAAAGTCTGTAAAGACTTTGAGGCACACCATCCCCCCTCTGGAGGAATTTCA
>JBJEJG010000080.1:0-15588 GCA_051877795.1 Acetatifactor sp. | reverse complement strand
TAAAGAACAATGCCATTAGGTGTATTTTTGAAAAAATTTTTTGACTTGTCGCTTAAATAGAAAAACAGCTGAAAATGTGGCTCACTGCCACATTTTCAGCTATTTGTTCAGATCTACATTCATCGAATGATGTTATGTTTGATATCGCAGTTCATTGCGCCTGCACCCCATACAGCATTTCCTGAAGTGCCTTAGCATTTGTTTCAAAGTCAACAGAATACAAGCTACGCCCTCCCATTCCAGTCATGCCGCCATAGGTGTTTGGCAACGGTATGGTAGCCTGCTCCAGCTTTTTCCCTAAAAACTGAGGCATATTCAACGCTAAGCTGAAAATCTCTCCATTGGTCAGATTTGTTTGTATGAGCGGCAGGGTCGTGTCTAACATATCATTTATCTCCAACAGGCTTAAATCGCTGACCTGATCCAGTGCTGCCTGGATAACTGCGCGCTGCCGGCCGATGCGGAACCAATCACTGTCAATTTTTCTGCATCGCGCATAGGCAAGCGCTGTTTCTCCGTTCAGGTGATTCTTTCCTGCTGAAACGTGCTGAATGTTGTTCTTTTCAGATGCTGCCCTGTTGATATATTCCACTTCCGCCTGTGTCAGTTCGATATCCACTCCGCCAATGGCATCGATTCCAGCCACAAATGTGTTGAAATTTACACGGATGTAGTGAGTCACGTCTACCTTAAAGCATTCCTGAATCTCTTTCATCATCAAGTCTGCTCCGCCGTACCGGAATGTATGTGTCAGCCAATCATACTGTCCCTCGTATTCTCCCTCTAGAATCGGAACGCCCATGCCTCGCTCAAAGCTGACCAGATGTATGATGCCGGAGGCTTTATTGATCGAGAAAAGCAGGCAGGCATCTCCGCGTGCGTTTGTATTAAATTCCGCTGTGCGCTCGTCGGTGCCAATCAACAATATATTGAATACATCCGAGTCGGAAAATACGTCTCCCGCGGCTGCGATGGCCTCCATCTCCTCCAGCTTGGCGATCTCTTCCTGCATAGCTTGGTCTTCAACCTCTTCCTGCCCTACGTCAGATGTTTCATCCGGCAAATTGTTTTCTTCCGGCTCTGTGTAGGAAGGCGTAGTCATAATAGAGTTTGGCGTTGGTGTACTGGATGGACGATCCAGTTTGTTCAACTTTGAAATAACAAAGCAGTATACTGTCAGAAACGCGGCAAGCAGAATGGCCAGGAGAGATAGAAGAATTCGCAATATGATTATTTTCTTTTTGTGCCGTTTCCTTTCCGGCCTGTCACCAGATTGCATTTCCTTTTTCATGTTGCTTTTTCCCCTTGTTCTTTCGCAAACTTATTCTCTTTTGCTTTTGGCTTTGTCCAAGTTTAGGGATTCCCCCTGCCTTTTCGCAGCTGGGACAAATTTGTCTCCCTTCCGGAATCACACAGCCGCATATAACACATGTATCAATCGGAGCGGAAATGTGGACGCCTTTCATTTTCCATCATTGCTCCCATAGCCATACTTTTCATTATGGGTATAGTAGTACCCACCGTCTTTTTTATTGGTGTTATTCCGAACGACGCCTAAAATTTTGCTGCCGCTTTTTTCAAGCTGTGCAACAACCTCCTGCGCTTGCCGGTAATGCACCGAAGTATTCCCGATTACAAGAATGCTTCCATCACAGTTCGGTGCAACCACAGCAGCATCGATGACTCTTCCAAGTGGCGGCGTATCCACGATCACATACTGATAAACCTTCCGAGTTTCAGAGAGAAGTGTTTTGAAGTATTTTCCGCTGAGCAGTTCCACGGGATTTGGGGGATATTTCCCGGCAAAAATAATCTGAAAATTCGGGTATTGCGTGGAATAAATAGCGTCTCCCAATTTTACCATACCTGTCAGGACTTCACTCAAGCCAATCGCTCTTTTGGCATTGGTATTTCTGCCTGCCATAACGGATTTCCGCATATCCGCATCAATCACCAGGACGCGCTTTCCAAGTTCAGATAAACTCCGTGCAAGCTGCAAGGACACTGTGGTCTTCCCTTCGTTCTCATTACAGCTTGTGATGGCGATTACCTGTATATCCTGCCCACAAAACTGTAAATTTGTACGAAGGACCTTGAACGCTTCCTGTGTAAAAAAGTCATCTTCTCCCGGGAGCTTCAGTGTGATATCTTCCATTACTTTGCCCTCCGCTTTTTCCTGTTTTTTTTCTGTTCATGCGAACCGTAGGCTTTGTAATACCCATACTGGTGACTCTTTTTGTCATCGGCATTGGGTATATCACCGAGAACGCTCAAGCCCAGGTATCGTTCAATATCCTCTTCCGTGCGAATGCGGTCATCCAGTAAATAAATGATAAGATATATGGAGTATACAAGCACCGCTGCTATCATTCCTACCAGCATATAGGTCGTCATACTTGTGGTATTACATGGTTTGTCATTCAGCGTTCCATATTCATACAGATTAACCTGCTGGAATCCCATCGCCTCTGTAATCTGCTCCTGTCCAATTTCACAGATGGCATCCACGATCCGTTTGGCATTCTCCGGCGAATCGCTTTCCACTGTCACTTCCAGGATGCGCGTGTTCTCTGGGTTGGATGTGGAAACGCTCTTGCTGAGCGTTTTATAGTCGGTCTCCAGATTCAACTCCTGAATTACCTCATCCAGGACGGAATGACTTTTCAGCAAATAGTCGCAATCGTTGACCACCTTAAGAGCAAGAGAAAAATCGGAATCTGAGTTTCCTGTTGAAGTTGCTTCGTTCTGGCGGAGAATGTACAGCGTTGCTGTGGAAGAATAGGCTGGGACGAATGTCACTCGATTGATGATAAACAGTCCTCCAGCCGCTACAATAGCGGCAAGGATTATCACCCAGAGACGGTGAACGAAGATAGCCCACAGATCCTTTACCGTTACGACTCGGATATTCGCGTTAGCTTTCGTAGTCAATCTAATTCCTCCTGTAAGGCTCCCTCATGCAGGAGCCTTTTTCCGTCATCGCAAAACAAGGCATTCGCAAAATCCGGCCCATATTTTTTCCGGACGAGTTGGAAGCACCGGGACAGTTCCGGCGGTCTTTGCCGAACATCATGGCTGTCCGAACAAATCAAATCTGCCAGTTCATTCTCCAGTAAGTATCTGCTCTGCCGCTGTGTCAGGTATCCAAATCCACCCAGGACTGATTGGGCATCTACCTGCAGGAGAACACCCTTCTCCCGAAAGGAATGGATGAGGCTTTTATGTCCCCAGAGTGCCCGATACCGCTCCACATGGGCAAGCACCGGCCGGTAGCCGGCGCTCAGCAGATGCTCCAAAGCGCTGGAAATTCTCTGTGCTTCCGCCGCCTCCGAGAAATCTACCAGGACATACTGGGTCCCGTTCAATGTATGGCACCTTCCGCTATTCAGCCAGGAAACGCAGTCCCGGCTGTATCGCAGCTCATTACCTCGGTATAACTCCATATCCGGGTATTTCTGCTGAATATATGCCTCCAGCCTTTGATAAGCAGTCTCGGCATGGTTTTCATTGTCGCCAAAATACCCCGGATGAAAATGGGGCGTTACGCAAAGGGTTCGGATGCCATCTGCATAGGAAGCATCCACTATTTCCTGCATTTCCGCTTCCGTTTTCGCCCCATCATCCACGCCGTACAGGGCATGAATATGGATATCTGTGAAGAACATAGGCTATTCCTTTCTCCAAACCATCCGGTTCACAATGCCAGTATAGCTTTGGATGATGCAAACCACTTTGTCCGATACGTTTTCATCTGTATAATCCGGCACAGGGAGACCAACGTATCCATCCTTGTGGAGCGCCACGGCGGTTTCCACCGCCTGAAGAAGGGAGTTCGTATCGATTCCCGCCAGGACAAAACAGCCCTTGTCCAAGGCTTCGGGACGTTCCGTAGAGGTGCGTATACACACAGCCGGGAACGGATGTCCCGCCGAAACGAAGAAGCTGCTCTCCTCCGGTAGCGTGCCGGAGTCAGATACCACGCAGTAAGCGTTCATCTGCAGACAGTTATAATCGTGAAATCCCAAAGGATCGTGGCGGATCACACGCTTGTCCAGGGTAAAACCGCTTTCTTCCAGCCGCTTCCGGCTTCTGGGATGGCAGGAATAGAGGATGGGCATATCGTATCGCTCTGCCATGGCATTGATCGCCGTGAACAGGGAGCAAAAGTTCTTCTCCGTGTCGATGTTCTCCTCCCGGTGGGCGGACAGCAGAATGTACCGCCCCGGCTCC
This sequence comes from Acetatifactor sp., assembly GCA_051877795.1. Lineage (GTDB taxonomy): Bacteria > Bacillota > Clostridia > Lachnospirales > Lachnospiraceae > Acetatifactor. The sequence continues at coordinate 11,358 of JBJEJG010000080.1, read as the reverse complement.
AGCCCCAGGCGGCTCAGAATATCGCTCTGCTGAATCTGCAGGAGATTCCGGTGAAGCACCTCCGCCATGGGGGAGCCAGTCACATAGGTGCGCTCCCTGGGGCAGCCGCACTCCATCAGATAACGCCGTGCATGCTCGGAATAGGCCAGATTGACATCGGTGATGATGTCCACAATTCGGCGGTTGGTCTCCTCCGGCAGGCACTCATCCTTGCACCGATTCCCGGCCTCCATATGAAAAATGGGGATATGAAGCCGCTTTGCCCCGATCACGGACAGGCAGGAGTTGGTATCCCCCAGCACCAGGACAGCGTCCGGCTGAAGCTCTGCCATCAGTTCATAGCTCCGGGCAATGATGTTGCCCATGGTCTGTCCCAGATTTTCGCCCACGGCATCCATATAGATCTCCGGTTCACGCAGATCCAGATCCCGGAAAAATATCCCGTTGAGATTGTAGTCATAGTTCTGGCCGGTATGCGCAAGCAGCGTGTCAAAATACGTCCTGCACTTCCGGATCACCTCGGACAGCCGGATGATCTCCGGCCTTGTCCCTACGATAATCAGCAGCTTCAGCTTTCCATTGTTCTGAAATGTCGCCCCCACGGTCACACCTCCTCGTAAAATGTATCCGGATGTGCGGAATCAAAGCATTCGTTTGCCCACATCACAGTCACCAGGTTCTCTGTCTCGGACAGATTGATGATGTTATGGGTGTAGCCCGGGAGCATATGGACCGCTTGAATGTTCTCGCCGGACACCTCGAACTCTATTACCTGGTCATCCCCAATTTTCCGCTCCTGAATCAGCCCATGACCAGATACTACGATGAAAAATTCCCATTTGGAGTTATGCCAGTGCTGACCCTTGGTGACACCCGGCTTTGTGATATTGACGGAGACCTGACCGCAGGAGGCTGTCTTCAGAAGTTCCGTAAAGCTCCCTCGCTCATCCCGATTCATTTTGAGCGGAAACGCCACCTTGTCAGAGGGCAAATAGGAGAGATAGGTGCTGTACAGCTTTTTTTCAAAGCTTCCTTCCGGAATTTCGGGAAGCAGGAGCGTCTGCGGCTGGTCATGAAACCGGTAAAGCAATTCCGCAATCTGACCCAGAGTCCTGTGGCTGCTCACGGAGATACTGCAATATCCGTTCTCCTCCCGATGGGGATGGTCCTCCATAGCGTTCAGCAGCTCTTCCAACAGATCGTCGATATATACGAGTTCCAGCCTCACTTCCGGGTCGGAAATGGAGATGGGGAGCTCCCTTGCTATATTGTGGCAGAAAGTAGCCACAACGGAATTGTAATTTGGCCGGCACCACTTCCCAAACAAATTTGGCAAGCGGTAAATCAGAACATCCGCTCCGGTTTTTTCCCCATAGGAAAGGAGCATATCTTCCGCCGCCTTTTTTGACTGCCCGTAAGGACTTCCTGCATAACGGCCAGTCAGACCGGCCTGGACAGAGGAGGCCAGCAGTATGGGGCAGTTATTTTTACTCTGTTGGAGAAATTCCAGCAGCGTCCTGGTGAAGTCCACATTCCCGGCAGTAAATTCGCTTTCCTCTTTTGGCCGGTTTGCCCCGGCCAGGTGGACCACGAACTCCGCTTTTTGGCAATATTCTGCAAATACATCAGGAGTGGTTTCCCGTGTACACAGGAAGACCTCCTCTATTTGCATGGTCGGCCGCGTTCTGTCTCTGTGGTCTCTGAGCGTATACAGACGCTGCGTCAGATTTTTCCCAACAAATCCGTTTGCGCCGGTAATCAATACGTTCATTAGCAAGTTCCTCCGAACAGTTTCAGCTTCAGCAGCAGTTGTTTCATTTCTTCCAGCGTCAGCCGATTTTTTGCAAATTCATAATCAGTCTTTTCTTATTCAGGGTAAGAAGGATCACATAGTACACACCGCAAATCAGGAGAAGAATCAGTAGATTGTTCAAGCCCGCAGATTCCAGAAGATTCCTGCAACAGACCAGAACAGTAACTGCAGCAATATTTTCTGCCAAAAGACGGATTAGGTAACGGAAATCAAAGAAGCCGGTTATTCTTGTACCCAGTTCTTTCGCGCTGAAGTAAAGGATTGCCGCCCCAGTCAATGATGTAATTAAAAGTGTCGCTATGGCCGGACCGATAACTCCAAGCAAATGGAAAAGCAAAAAATTCATTCCAATGTTCAGCACAATGGAACAGCCGGATAGAATCATCAGCGCTTTTGTCTTTCCCGAGGCACTCAGAATCAAGGTAATATTTGTAAACTGCATGATATCCACAAGAATATAGACTACAAAGATGCTGATGCCGCTCAGATATTTTTTTGTATAAAGAAGATTCATCAATTGCGGTGCCACTGCTATAGCACCACACGCTAAAATGATCGTTGAGCTATAAGAAAATTCCAGGAATGCACGATATACTTTGACTGTTTCCTGTTGTTCTTTATTGGATATCAAACGTGTAATTTTGGGGAGGAGAACCGTGATAAAGGAGCTAGTAATCAGGTCAAAGGGTAATTTCTTTGATGCGTTTGTATATACAGCCAAGGTCTCCGTGTTTGTCATTGCGGCAATAATGTATTTGTCGCAGTCTCTGTTGATGGTGTTCAGCGCTGTATAAACAGCCATCGGGAGGCAATAATGGATGATTGGTCTCAGTAGCTGTGCCGAAGCTTTCCACAGGCGAACAATGCATCCGCTTTTTTTAAGCATGAAGAAGAACACGATAATCTGTGCTGCATCCAGAATGCATGTCATGAAGAGAATGATTCCGACACTCCCAACAAAAACAATGACAAGGATCACAATCAGAAGCCTCAGTAGAGAAATCACCAGATTCCTGACCGCTAAAACTTTTGCTTTTCCAACCGACAGCATCAGAACCTGCGTCATGGACAGGATATTCTGTAGGAAAGGCAAGACCGCCGCGTAAGTCATCAGTCTTTTTGCCTCAGGTGTTCCAAGGTAAGAACAGATTTGACCGCCTGCGAACGCAATCACACAGCCGGCAAGTAGGCTGACAGAAAACTGAAGCAGATAAATGGTTGCGATATAGGCGTCTCGTTTTTCTTCATCTTTTTCGCTGCAGAAAAAATAGTTTATGCCATCCATCATTCCCAAAATTGTGATGGAGACTGTTGATGATACGACCAGTTGAATCAGTGAGTAGGTTCCGTAATCAAAAATGCTCAGGTATTGGGAAAGAAGGCGTGTTGTAATAAGGCCCAATGCCATTGTCATGACTTTAACGGCAGTAAGTATTATGCCATCCAGAGATGCTCCCTTAAGGGAAAAATTATTGATCTTCATGGGGGATGTCCTTTACGATTCTTGCCGGGTTTCCTGCTGCAATCGTATATGGCGGCACATCTTTGGTAACAACTGCGTTGCAGGCAATAATGGATCCACGGCCGATTCGGATGCCTTTCAATATAACAGCGTTTTCTCCAATCCACACGTTATCTTCAATGGTAATGGGTTTTGAATCGGAATGTGTCCATCGCCATGCGTCCGTGTGAAAACCCTCCATGCACATTTTTTCCCTGACAGCCGGATCGGTCGGGTGATTATTATTATCATAAATGTGCACCTGGTTGGAAATAATCACGCAATTACCGATTTCTATGTTATTTACGCTGCCGATAATTGATCGTTCATAGATACATGTATGATTCCCGATGCTAATCCGGCCATCTCCCATTGAATACAGTGTGCCAAAAATCTCACACCGCGCGCCGATAGTGATCATTCCCGGCTTGTCGGCCCAGCAGTCAGATCTGGCACATAAAGACAAATCCTGATTAATCCGCGCATATTTTTGGAATTTTTTCCGTTTATAATATTTTTTAAGTTGCTGAACAATGTTAGAATTATGGTTCCGGAACCACTCAATTTTCCCTAGTATTCCTGCTGCCATTTGCTTCATTCCTTAAAATCACTCCGACCTGATCCTTAATTTGACGTGAAACCGATGCCATATCATGATTTTGTGCGGCGAGCCTTTTTGCTCGTTCGGCGTATTCCGCGCGGATTTCTTTGTTATTTATTATCCGGGTAAGACCGTTTTTCAACTCATCGGGAGCTACCGCCACAACCGCACTTTCCGTAGACAGCAAATACTGTGTCGATGCGGTGCCTTTGGGGGCATACGAAAATAAGCATCTGCCCGCGCAGAAGCATTGGGCAATCTTCGTTGAAAAGGCATACTTCAATTTATCAACATACACCGGATCAAAGCTCTCAACATGCAGCAAGATGTCCGAGGCGTCAATGATCTCATGCAATTGCTCCGCAGAAACAAATCCATGATAAACAATCCTTGGATGTGCACTGAGTTTTTCCAGCTCACCATCCGGTGCATTTCCATAAACATCAATCACACAGGATGGGTCAATTTCCGTTAGCGCATCTGCAGTTTGCAAAAGGGAGTCCACTCTTCCAACCCCCAGGTTGCCGAAGTAGGTGATCTTTAGCATTTCATTTGGACAATATTCCGAGAAATTGCTTTCCGCACTATTATATGCCACGACGCTCTCACCGAAGGAAGTATACTTCCTTTCGTAGTTCTGCTTTAGCATCTCACTGTTATATATCACAAGTCTGGCTTCTTTCGCCAGCTGTACATAGTATTTCTGGCAAGACCGGTAATAAAGGCGCTCAAGTCCGTGCCGCTCATGGCAGTCGATGATTCGATAGGCTTCTCCATTATAAAGGACAAGGGGCTTTTGAGTTATTCTGCATACCCGCAAAACAAGCCTGTCCATAAAAATGCTCTCTCCCACCATATACACCAGAACATCCGATGAGATTTGCTTAATCCATTCATCCAGCTTGTGGTGTCCCCACGGACTAATGAACCACAAGATCTCCCGCAGCCACTTCAGCCCGAAATTGTATTTCCGTTTTTTTAACCACGGAGGAATTCGGCTCGCACGTTCATTCCCACATTCATCTGTAGTCTGAGTCTTAACGGTCTTCGCATTCTCAGTATCGGGGCGGAAAATATGAACAGCCTTTTTCCCTACAAATGCTGTTAACATTTGTATATCTGTCACACGGAAATAATTATTTGCTGCAGTAAAATCCGGTGGCTGGACATCACAATAGAACTCTGCCTTCTCATCACTACTCCACGCAGAAAGCAGGTTTTTCATTGTGATCCCATTTGCATTTTCGTTGGAAAAGCCGCTATGTGAAAACAATAATACTTTACTCAATGTTTTCCCACCTTTTTTACATGCTCATAAAGTCGCGTGTAAGGGAATTCGTTCCATATGTGTTGGAGACAAGCACACGCCCATAAGGCTAAAGGCAGAGTCCCTAGCAAGTATTTTCATTAGTATTGGCCCCCAAACAGTTTGAGTTTCAAAAGCAACTGCTTCATACCCACCACGTCTAACCGCTGGGTGTTATGAGAAGTGTACTGTTTCATTGCTTCCAGGCCCTTTGTTCCCTTGCTGAAATAGTTGTCGTAATTTAGATCCCGGTTATCTGCATGAATACGGAAGAAGCCCGGCAGGTCTTCCGCGCGCAACATCTCCTCTGATGTTACCAGTACTTCATACAGCTTCTCACCGTGGCGCGTTCCGATAGTTGTAACGCCAACATTTGCGTGCTTTATCTCTAAAATAGCCTGTGCCAGTGTTTCAATCGTTGCGGCTGGGGCTTTCTGTACAAACAAATCTCCCTGTTGGCCATGCTCGAATGCATAGAGTACCAAATCCACCGCATCATTCAGGGTCATCATAAAACGGGTCATTTCGGGATTGGTGATCGTAAGCTGCTTTCCTTCGTCGATTTGTTCACAGAAAAGCGGAATGACTGAGCCACGGGATCCCATGACATTCCCATATCGGGTAAGGCACAAAATCGGATCTCCCGGCAACATCTGCCGGGAACGTGCAATCACATTCTTTTCCATAACGGCTTTCGTCATGCCCATTGCATTAATGGGATAGGCTGCCTTATCCGTAGAAAGGAAAATCGCTTTCTGGACATGGTTTTCTACGCAGGCGGAAATCACGTTGTCTGATCCCTGAATGTTCGTTTTCACAGCTTCCATGGGGTAGAACTCACAAGATGGCACCTGTTTAAGAGCGGCAGCATGGAACACATAATCCACGCCTCGAAATGCACTGACAATTGAGTTATAGTCCCGTACATCTCCTATGTAAAACTTGATCTTCCCAGAAACCGCAGGCATCTTCGCTTGATACTCGTGGCGCATATCATCCTGCTTTTTCTCATCTCGGGAAAGAATACGGATTTCACCAATGTCAGTGGAAAGGAAGCGATTAAGAACAGCGTTGCCAAAAGAACCTGTCCCACCGGTAATCAGGAGCGTTTTGTTTTCAAAATGAGCCATCTGGCATTATTCCTTTCCTAACTCGCATATATTAGTTTCCCTGTATTTCACCACTTTTGCTGGATTACCACAAGCGACAGCATAAGGTGGAACATCTTTTGTTACTACTGAAGACGCCCCAATAATGGCTCCATTCCCAATGGTTACACCGGGTAATATTGTGACACGACTCCCGATCCAGACATCGTTGCCAATAGAGACCGTTTTCTCAGCCGTTCCACCTTGTTTTTGCATGGGAATATCTGTTCGTGATGTCTCGTGATTGTAGGTGTAAATAAAGCACTCACGGCCCATCATTACATAATCACCAATAATAACCCGCCCGTAAAGTCTGCAATTCTCTCCGATTCCCGAATAATCTCCAATTTCTGTTGTGCGCGAAAAATGAGCCTCTCTTTCTATGTTGATATGTTTTCCAACTCTTGTGAGCATTAACTTGGCGGCAAATGCACGAATCTGTTTGCTGCCAAAATTGATCTTGGCATCGGATTTGGGGAGATGATTTCCAATAACATGATAGAGCAAGTATCCTGCTATATAAGAAAGTTTCATATTAACCAAACAGCCTCGTTTCTTGCAAACAGTCATTTTGTGGAATACCGATGGAGATAATAGCAAGGTAAAGCAATGTATAAACGGAAATGGAAAACATCCCCTGCAGCGAACAGAATAAAGCAATGAATACGATCAAGGAAGAATAGTTGAACAGTCTGGTTGCCATGTTACCTGTTGTTTGCATTTCATGAACCCAAATAACCAGGGCCCCAAAATAGAAAAAGAACAGGATCAAACCGATCAATCCAATATAGTATTGAATTTCCAAAAACAAATTGTGCGTTCCTTTCTCAAGGATTGCCGCTGACATTCCCGCACCAAAAAGCATCACTCTTGCCGATGATAATATTTCACGAAAATATGTCCCGAACAAAGCGCTTCGCCCCGTTGTCAATTCACTCACAGAAGAAGCACTGGTAATTCGATAAAGCGTAGTTGCGAATAATGTATTTGAAAGAAGAATCGCTAAAAATGCTGTTCCAGCTATGAATGTGATGGCAAGTATGTAATGCTTACCTCGAATCAGATAGATAAGGCATAAAAGCCAATACAAACACAAAAGAAGTAAAAATGTTTTACTGTATGTTAACGCGCCAAACAAAAACATACATCCAACGCCCAATAAAAATAGGTATTTCGATATATATTTTTTGAAATTAAGCAGAGTAAGCAAAACGATAGACATGATTACAAGGGACATGTAATAATTGGGGTCGCGAAACAGTCCTTGGAAACGTGTAAGACTACTGCCAAAATACGCTGCGACTTCTGTCCCAATAATATTGGTTATTGCAGGAGAGTTCCGAACCAGCAGAGCGTAGATAGAAGATACTGCCACATTCAACACAAATAATTCAATATCCAAGACAATGGTTTGCGCATCAAGAAATGAGATCATCAGATATATGATAAGTAATTGGCTGACACATAATACAAAGTCACTGAGTGAAGACTGCATCCGTAACATGAGGTAACATACTAGAAGCAATAAGGACACCAATGCATTGTCCACAACCAGGCCATCCCGCACAACAAACCAAACCACCGCAATTAAGCTCAAAACAACGACAAGAGAAAGGCCTCCTGGAAGAGCGAAAACTGTAGCTACACTAATCAAGCTGCAGTAATCAACACTAAAAACCCGCTCATCATATTGAACTAGGCGATAGATACATAAGCCGAATGCCACATAGTTTAACCAGGGGCTCACAAACGGTGACAAGTAAATAAGCGCCAGAATAGCACAAATGCTAGGCACTGGATAGCGGAACCTATCTTGTTCTGATTGAAGTCGTATCATTTCAATCCCCTATCAGCGCAGCAAACTGTTTCATCGGTTTTATGTTGTCTACATCAGTGTATCGAATTTGTGAACGAACATATTCTATTACGCTGCGATTCCGAAGTATTTCTTCCAAGGATCTGTTAATCGAAAATTGTGAATTATCACAAACCCACCCGCAACCACGGTTTAAGATCATTTCTTTCGTAGACGTTGTAGCGGTGCTTAGGATGGGGAGGCCTAAACAGTATGCTTCATCTATAATCATCGGCGCTGCTTCGTTAAAAGATGTAATGAGGAGTAAATCCGCGTTGCACATATACCGGTAAGGATTTGACTGTTCTCCATAAAAATGAACAAAATCCGTTCCATTACATTCGGAAGCAACGTCCAGTAATTTTCGCTTCATCGGCCCGTCTCCGACAATATGGAGCTCTGTCGGAATGCCGACCTGATTCACATGGAAAATCGCCTGAATTCCACGTTCTATCCCTTTTTCATGCGCCAATCGGCTCACCATTACAACATGAAGTTTCCCTTCCTCATATGCCACAGGGTTTGCTTTTGACTGGCTCAAAATTTGTTCGTACCGATGAAAGTTCCTTACAGTAACACACTTTTGCTCCAGATCCGGCATGACATGGAGGAACGCATTGCGGCATCCGTCTGAACAAGCTGCGATTTTATCAAAAGCAAGGTACAGTTCATTGTTCTGCGGATGATTGGCTCCGCACTTTTCATAATCACAATGCAAAAAAGAAATTTTTTTCTTCGCGCGCACTTTTTGCAGCACGAATTCGTTCACGCCGCCGTAAAAGGAATGGATATCCCCATTCTGAAGATAAGAAATCGCCACATCGTATTCTTCCGCAAGAGGTTTCTGGCTAAGAGATATCAAACGCATTACAAACGGACGGCCGAGCAGTTTGCATAATGCTGCCAATACACCACGCGTCAGCTTGTCCCGTAAGCAATTTTTACTTTCCGCCTGGCTAACCCCAAGAAAGCGAAAAAGGGATGTACAGGTCTGAATCTCAACGGTTGGCGGGAGATGATCGATGTATTCGCCGGACTTGCTGAACAGATATAGGGTAATATCATATTTTTCCGAAACACCCCACAGGAGATTGTACAGGCTCTTCTGTACGCCGCCCACTTTCATATTGTTATTGACAATGATGATTTTCTTCATGCTTTGATGACCATTCCACATAGGAGATCAGATCAGGAAAGCTCCTGTACCCGCTCCATAAAAGCCTTATTTTCTTCCAAAAGCTCAGATCGGATTCCAAATCCTTCCGAGCCATGTGTACCATATAAGGAACAGCGGCCAGCCCTAACGAATGTCTTGCCAGGGCGCCCTTATCGAAAAAGAATTTTTCACCGTAGCCGGAAAAGCAGGTTGACGAATCCTTGCTTGTGGCCGCAATCACTTCACTGTAAGAATAAATCCTCAAATGCTTGCGAAAGCACTGAACAATAAAATCAGTATCCTCTCCATAAGAATACCGGCATCCTCCGCCGAATAACTCTGTGAAGTGCAGATCGTGCTTCAGAACAGAACTGCGGCGGACAGCCAACGCACATGTGCCATAGCGAAGGGCTCTGAAAAAAGGAAGCTTTCCGGCCTTAGGCTTTCGGCATTTATATACATTCCCGTTTTTCGTATATCTTGTGCCAAATACGATCATATCTGCATCGGGGAAGCGCTGAAATCCCGCGCTAATCATCCGGGGCATATTAGGCTCATATGTCAGATCGTCATCAGCAAATAACAATATTTCACCTGATGCCAATGCCAGCGCCAGGTTGCGGTTTTTTCCCACCCCTCTTGTGGCTGTGGTCAGCATCTTCACGGAATTAGATCCGACCGTCATCTCCTGATAGGAAAACTTGTCAGCCTGATTTGCGAATACAACATCACAATCATGAATGTTCATGGTATCATGTTTTGAAAAGTCGTACTGATGCATGGTTGCGCAGAGAATCTCAATATTCTTACATTCGCTCATCATTCGCCCCTTTTCACACAGCTCAATAAGAAACGCATAACCTGGTGCGCAGAATGCGCACCAGGTACGCGTCTGTTCCTTATCGAATCATCTTGCCGTCCTCGGCAAACGCATACTGACCGGCTTCTACCGGCAGGCCGTTGGTCATGGTGATCCAATAGCTTCTGCCATGGACCACCTCGCCGGTGGAGGTTCGGACATAGTAGTAGTTGTCCCCGATCTGGATCAGGCCGGCTCCTGTCCGGATGCCGTCCATATAGTAGTACAGGCTACCGTCCTCTGCTACGATGCCATCCTTTACTTCCGGATCTTCTGGTTCCTCAGGCTCCGTCTCGGGCAGGATCATTTTGCCATCATCCGCAAATTGATACTGACCAGCTTCTACCGGCAAACCGTTGGTCACGGTGATCCAATAGGTTCTGCCATGCACTACCTCTCCGGTGGATGTCCTGACATAGTAGTAGTCATCGCCGATCTGGATCAGGCCCGCGCCGGTCAGGACGCCATCCTCATAGTAGTACAGGCTGCCGTTTTCCTCCACGATGCCATTCTTCGTTTCGGTTTCCTCCGGGAAGACGATCTTGCCCGTCTCATCGAATTGATAGATTCCCTCGTCCAGCAGGCCGTTTGTCTTTGTGATCCAGTAGCTGCAGCCACACACAAAGGCGCCAGAGGAGGTTCTTGCGTAATAGTAAGAACCGTCGATCAGCATCAAGCCGTTGGCAATAATAACACCGTCAATGCAATAGTAATAATTGGAGGAGCTTTCATCGAAATAGATTCCGTTGATGGAGGTGTCCGGGAAGTGCTTAATGATGCCGTCTTCACCGAAGGTGTAATTGATTCCGCCGGGCAGCGCCAGTCCGTTGGTCTTCTCAACGAGATACTGGTTCTTTTCTGCCGTAGCCTTGCAGGCCTTAGAATCTTCTCCGAAGTAGTAGTAATTGACCTCACCATCATCCTTGACGATTCGGATCAGGCCGGCGTACTCCACCACCTCGCCGTTCTGAATCCAATAGGTATCCGCACCCACATCGTGCAGGCCGCTCTTGTCGCTCAGGAACACGCCGGTAGCGCTGTCAAACACGAAGGTTGCCTCATAGCTGCCATCCTGGGAGGTGGTCTTGTAAAGGCCCTTGACGATGTAGCCCGCTTCGT
>JBJEJG010000079.1:0-3039 GCA_051877795.1 Acetatifactor sp. | reverse complement strand
TGTAAGCAGCGCGGATCAGATTTTTTTCCTTAAAGCAGTCACCGATCAGCTGCACGCCGATGGGAAGACCTTTGCTGTCTGTACCGCAGGGCATGCTTAAGCCCGGAAGTCCGGCCAGATTGATGGAAATCGTGTAAATATCTCCGAGATACATCTTAATGGGATCGGACAAGCTCTCACCAAGCTTCGGAGCCGTGGTAGGAGCAACAGGTCCCAAGATCACATCATATTTGGCAAAGGCCTCATCAAAAGCCTTCTTGATCAGCGCTTTCACGCGAAGAGCCTTCAAATAGTAAGCGTCATAATAGCCGGAGCTTAAGACAAAGCTTCCAAGCATGATTCTTCTCTTTACTTCCGGTCCGAATCCTTCGGAACGTGACTTCTTGTACATATTGTGAAGTCCGTTATATTCCTCCGTGCGGTAGCCGTACTTGATGCCGTCAAAGCGCTCCAGATTGGAGCTTGCCTCTGCTGCCGCAATGGTATAATAAGTAGGAATTGCATATTCCACAAGGCTTAAATCAAACTCTTCCACAATGGCGCCTTTTTCCTTCAGTACCTCAGCCGCCTTAAGCACTGCTGCCTTTACTTCAGGGTCAAGACCTTCCCCGAAATAATCTCTGGGAATACCGATCTTCATTCCCTTCACATCATCCACAAGGGCACTTGTGAAATCCGTGTCGTCTCTCTCTACGGAAGTGGAATCCTTAAGATCATGGGAAGCGATCACTTCCATAATCGTTGCACAGTCTGTCACATCCTTGCAGAGGGGTCCGATCTGATCAAGGGAAGATCCGTAAGCGATCAGTCCGTAACGGGAAACGGTTCCGTAAGTGGGTTTTAAGCCTACCACGCCGCAGAAGGAAGCAGGCTGTCTGATGGAACCGCCGGTATCGGAGCCGAGTGCATAGAAGCACTCCCTGGCTGCCACTGCTGCCGCGCTTCCGCCCGATGATCCTCCGGGTACATGCTCCGGATTCCAGGGATTCTTTGTCTCGCCGAACGCCGAGGTCTCCGTAGTAGATCCCATGGCGAATTCATCCATATTGGTTTTGCCCAGGATAACCGCACCTGCCTTTTGCAGATTTAAGACTGCCTCCGAGGAAAAGGTGGGTACAAAATTTCCTAAAATCTTTGAGGAACAGGTAGTCAGAAGCCCTTCTGTACACATATTGTCCTTGATGGCAACAGGTACACCGGCAAGAGGGCCGGTAAGCTCTCCTGCATCAATTTTCTTCTGCACTTCCTCCGCCTGCTTCAAAGCGCCTTCCTTATCCACCGTTACATAACAATGATAGGTGCTCTCCGATTTTTCGATTTGGTCAAGGACAGCCTCTGTGGCTTCCTTAACAGTCACTTCTTTGTTTTTGATTGCTGCCGCAAGCTCCACGGCAGTCATGTCAAGTATACTCATTGCTGCCGTCCTCCTATTCAAATGTACGGGGTACTACAAACATCCCGTCTTTTTCTTCCGGTGCATTTTTCAAAATATTTTCTCTGTCATCTGCGTTTGTCACAACGTCTTCCCTGAATACATTGTGTACCGGGAAAACATGGGACATGGGTTCCACTTCGGTTGTGTCCAGTTCACCCAGTTTATCGATATAATCAAGCATACTGCCCATATCCTTCTTTGCCTGTTCCTTTTCCTCTTCGGAAAGCTCAAGCTTGGCAAGGATACCTACATATTCAATGGTTTCGTCTGAAATGATGTTTGCCATTTAAAAATTCCTTTCTCTTAATCTCTCGTCACAATGGCAGAACAGCCCATACCGCCGCCTACGCACAAAGTTGCAAGTCCTTTCTTGGCATCTCTCTTTGCCATCTCATGAAGAAGTGTAACCAGAATACGACAGCCTGATGCACCTACGGGATGGCCAAGGGCGATGGCACCGCCGTTCACATTCAGCTTATCCATGTCAAATCCGAGATCATGGCCAACTGCCACAGACTGTGCCGCGAAAGCTTCGTTTGCCTCGATCAGGTCAAAGTCTTCAATCTTGTATCCTGTCTTTGCCATCACCTTTCTGGTGGAAGCCACAGGACCTACGCCCATGATGCGGGGTTCCACACCGGCAAGTTCTCCGCCGATCCAGGTTCCCATAGGCGTAACGCCAAGTTCTTTCGCCTTCTCTTCACTCATAACGATAATCGCTGCCGCACCGTCATTGATACCGGAGGAATTGGCTGCGGTTACCAGGCCGCCTTCCTTGAATGCGGGACGAAGCTTGCTGATTCCCTCCGCTGTCACACCGGCTCTCGGCCCTTCATCTGTATCAAAGAGAATGGTCTCTTTCTTTTTCTTTACCTCTACCGGTACGATCTCGTCCTTAAATCTGCCTTCCGCCTGGGCCTTCTCACACTTATTCTGGCTCCATGCCGCAAACTCATCCAGCTGCGCTCTGGTAAGTCCCCAATCCTCAGCCACATTCTCGGCGGTGATACCCATATGATAGCCGCCGAACGCATCGTGAAGAGCATCACGAAGGAGGGCGTCATCCATCTTGGCTGCTCCCATACGATAACCGAATCTTGCATCATAGAGAAGGTAAGGTGCCTTGGACATATTTTCCATACCGCCCGCAACGATGATATCCGCATCACCGCACGCGATCAGCTTTGCTGCCAGATTCACACAGTGAAGTCCCGAACCGCAAAGCACATTGATGGTGGTCGCCGGTACCTCTACGGGAATGCCTGCATTCACTGCTGCCTGTCTTGCGGGATTCTGTCCGAGACCAGCCTGGATCACACATCCCATATATACTTCATCAACCTGATCCGGTCTGATACCGGTTCTCTTTAATGCTTCCTTGATTACTACCGTTCCGAGATCGGGTGCGGGTGTTGTGCTTAAGGCACCTCCCATAGTTCCGATGGCGGTACGGCATGCGCCTGCCAAAACTACTTTTCTTGCCATTTTTTCATACCTCGTTTCTTAAAAATCTTTTCCTTGTTTCCGAAAATAACACTATTAATAATCTACTACTTTCCCCCTGTTTTGTCCACTGTTTTACATGGGAAAAAGTGCTGACGATA
>JBJEJG010000078.1:0-3063 GCA_051877795.1 Acetatifactor sp. | reverse complement strand
ATAGCCACGGTCGTATCGGAGGGGACAGGGTTTTGCCTGTCGGAGGCAGACTCCAGAATATGAATCAGGGAACCCATGTAAGCCTTGGCAACATCGGAATCTCTGTTCACCAGAGAGTCGTCCACATGCATTTCCAGAATCAGTCCCACCTGTTTCTGAAACAGTCGGCATGCCGGATTCCACCAGTACAGGATGCAGAGTAAGTTGACCGCCTCTTTGATTATCAGGTCGTGATGAAAGTAATGGTATGCTTCGTGGTGCAGGGAAAAGCGGAATTCCTCGCTGTCCGGATCCATATAGTCGGGAATCAGGATGCGGGGAGAAAGAAAGCCGAATATCTGTGGTACGGCAAGATCAGGAATGACAGTCACCCGGAAAGGGTTCTTATGTTTTCCACAGATTTCCGCGAGAATCGTCTGCACCGGTTCCTTTCCGGTGATGTCCCTGCCGAATGCAGCAATATATCTGGCACTTCCGTTGTGCGTCCTGATGTGCCTGTAGAGACAAACCAGTGCGCCAATCAGCCAGATGCACTCAAAAATGAACCAAAGTGATATATCCCAAAAGCCAATTTGAAAGAAGGAATGTCGAAAGAAAGCGATATATTTTGACAGAAATTCCGGTAAATATAGCGTTCTGGTGAACGACAGCTCGAAGGGCAGCAGGAACCGAATCAGTGTCAGAACCAGAAAAACAGCCAGCAACCTGTATCCGACAGAAACCATCAGCTTCTCGTAGCGGAAGCAGAGAGTAATCAAAATGATAATCAGATTGCTGGCCAGTATAGTCATCAGTACGGTAGAAAATGAATAATGCATAAAAATCCTCTTTTGAGCTATAAATTTTTTTCAAAATCAGCCAGAATAGCCTTCAGCTTGGCGATTTCAGCCTTTGTCTTTTCCGGATTGCTGTTGACGCGAAGAATTGCAGCGCACATCTCGGATTTTGAAATTACATTCTCAAAGCTTGCATAGTCTTCGGTAAAGTGCTGTTTGATGTATTCTCTGGAGTTTTCGGTGGGACGATAGGTACGGCTTAATACCTTGCCGCTGTGTGTCACGCCGGCCACCTCTACAAGCTCATCCTTTGCCAGCTTGCGCAGAACTGCGATAACGGTACTCTGGGTAAGCCCCCTCATCTCATTTACAATGTCGGTGGAGGTCATCTCCCTGTCGGAGCTCCACAAAATATTCAGAACATCTAATTCTCTGGGATTTAAACGTGCCATAATGATTCCTCCTAATTTTAAGAAAATTATAGACTTTATAAGGGTAGAAGTCAACAAAAAGAACGTGAATTCCCTTGTAAGAGGAGAAAAATTCTGTTAGACTGTAAGAAATGAGCTGAAAGGAATTTATGGCGTAAAATAAGTATATGGGAAAGCATTTGAAGAATCATAAAACGGATAAAGACAAAATTCTGGACAGAGCAGTGTTTGCGGTGCTCCTGATAGCGGTGTCCATAGTGACGCTTGTGTTGTTTTATCGTCAAACAATGGGTAACCCGAAATACTATCATTCAGATATGAAGGCATATATTCTGGAGATGCAGGGGATAGGCAGCAAATATAGTTTCCCTTACCCGATTTTCTTTAAATCGGCTGCCTTCCTGAATCTGTTCACAACACCGGAGCTTGCGGTAGCACTGGCAACTATGCTTTTTAATGGTCTGGCGATTGTCATTACAAAGCTTACATTCAATTATTTGACGCTTGGGGGATTGGAGGCTGCCATCGAAAACCGGCAGAATCGTCTGCGGGAGGTCGGAAAGAATTCTGTACTGAAAAAGTGGATGGCGGGTGCTTTTCTGAGTATTGTGGCGGTATCACTTTTCTTTATCTCCATGCTCTATCCGCCGACCGGAATTTACCTTCCGGGAATCAAGTTCAAATATCTTGGTGTGTTTACCGCGAATCCTTTCCACAATGCCACCTATATGGCAGCCAGACCTTTTGCCATTCTGGCGTTTCTGTGGTACGGAAAGCTCCTGCCCGTGTATGAGAAGGGCTGTGCCGGAAAAAGTGCGGGAAATGTTGATGCACCAATTCTGAAGGATTATATTTTGTTCTCCTTATTCCTTCTCCTTGCCACTATGACGAAGCCCAGCTTTACCATTGTTCTGGTGGGAGCGGCGGGACTGATTATGCTGTACCGTCTGTTTCGGAGTAAATTTAAGAATCTGGTTCCGACGATTCAGCTGGGACTTTGTTTTATCCCTACATTTATCGATTTGCTTTACCAGTTTAATGGGGTATTTGTACCCAAAGAGGGAGCAGAGGGCGGAATCGGTTTCTGCTTTGGAGAAGTCTGGGCGAATTACTGTACAAACATTCCGCTGGCGGTCTGTCTTGCCATTGGTTTTCCGATTCTGGTGCTTCTATTAAATTATAAGGAGCTGAAAAGGGACAGCCTGTACCGATTTTCCTGGCAGGTGTATCTGATGAGCTTCGCCATGGCATTTTTCCTGTATGAAAAGGGCTTCCGCAAGGCAGATTTCAATTTTTCCTGGGGATATATGTACGGGATTTTCTTCTGTCATTTTGAAGCGTTGTTGGTGCTGCTGAAGGCTACGGCTGCGGGGGCGGGAAGCAAAAAAAAGGCACTGCTTATCGGATTGCAGTGGCTGGCGTATTTATGGCATTTTGTCTGTGGAATTTTTTATTTCGGAGTGCTTATGAAGGGTTGGATGTACTATTAAGGACGAAATATGGAGGAAAGTGACGAATGAAGAATAAAAAGAAGAGTCTGAGGATTGTTGAATATGGCGTGTTGGTGCTTGTCTTTCTGGCGCTGTGTGTATTTATGAATGTACATATGGATGCCTTGCTAACATCAGATGATGCCAGTGAATTGATTTTGGCCAAGTTGCTGTCTGAAGAAGGCGGTATTTTGTCTGCAAACTGGTTTTATTCTTCAGAACTACGGGTACTCAACTCGCAGATTATCTGGAGCTTTTTATTTCATCTTACACAAAACTGGCATGTGGTGCGTATGGCAGGAAATATTATTCTGTACCTGATTTTATTGCTGAGCCTTTATTACTTTTGTAGGAAATCGGGGCTGA
>JBJEJG010000077.1:0-61592 GCA_051877795.1 Acetatifactor sp. | reverse complement strand
TTTTTTCGAAAGGGATGACTTATGATTGCATTTACTATGAGAAAGTTGCATTTCATCTAGAAATTAAGCTTTTTTTCACATATACACCGGTATAGGACTTCCTGCTCTTTGCCACTTCCTCCGGTGTCCCTTTTGCAATGACGGTACCTCCTCTGTCGCCACCCTCCGGGCCAATATCAATGATATAATCCGCCGTCTTGATTACGTCAAGGTTATGCTCAATGACCACCACTGTATTGCCCCCGTCTGCAAGCCTGTGCAGGATTTCCACCAGCTTGTGAACATCTGCAAAGTGAAGCCCGGTCGTAGGCTCATCCAGAATGTATATCGTTTTGCCGGTGCTCCGTCTGGATAGCTCAGTCGCCAGCTTAATACGCTGTGCTTCGCCGCCGGACAGTGTCGTGGAGGGCTGCCCTAGCTTTACATAGGAAAGGCCGACATCATAAAGCGTCTGAATCTTATTCCGGATAGAAGGCAGATGTTCAAAGAAGGGTAATGCCTCCTCCACCGTCATATCCAGTACATCAAAGATACTTTTCCCTTTATACTTCACATCCAGTGTCTCACGATTGTACCGCTTTCCGCCGCAGACCTCGCAGGGCACATAGACATCCGGCAGGAAATGCATCTCAATCTTAATAATTCCGTCGCCGCCACAGGCCTCACAGCGTCCACCCTTCACATTGAAGCTGAATCTTCCCTTTCCGTAACCCTTCGCCTTCGCATCTGCCGTGGATGCAAACAAATCCCTTATCTGGTCGAATACGCCTGTATAGGTAGCGGGATTGGAGCGGGGCGTACGGCCAATAGGCGACTGGTCTATATCAATGACCTTGTCCAGCTGCTCAATTCCCAGAATATCCCTGTGTTTTCCCGGAATGCATCTGGCACGGTTCAAATCTCTTGCCAGATGTTTATATAAAATCTCATTCACCAGAGAGCTTTTCCCGGAACCGGATACACCGGTGACACAGGTCATAACGCCAAGCGGAAATTCCACATCGATATTCTTCAGATTATTTTCCTGCGCCCCCACCACCTTAATCCATCCGGCAGGCTTCCTTCTCTCTTTGGGAACCGGAATCTGCAGTTCTCCGCTGAGATATTTTCCTGTAATGGATTCCGGCACCTTCATAATCTCCTCCGCCGTGCCGCAAGCAATGACCTCTCCTCCGTGAGAGCCGGCACCGGGGCCAATATCCACGATATAATCGGCTGCCAGCATCGTATCCTCATCATGCTCCACAACAATCAGTGTATTGCCCAAATCCCGCAAATTTTTCAAGGTGTTCAGCAATTTATCGTTGTCTCTCTGGTGCAGTCCAATACTCGGTTCATCCAAAATGTAGCAGACGCCCACCAGCCCGGAGCCAATCTGGGTAGCAAGACGAATTCGCTGCGCCTCGCCGCCGGACAATGTTCCCGTGGCTCTGGACAGAGAAAGATAATCCAGACCCACATCTACAAGGAAGCCTACTCTGGCGCGAATCTCCTTCAAAATCTGTTTCCCGATCAGCAGCTGCTGGTTTGTCAACTGCATTCCCGCAAGAAATTCATGCAGATCCCGGATGGACATGGAGGTAATCTCATAAATATTTTTATCACACACCGTCACTGCAAGAGCTTCCTTTTTCAGACGCATCCCCTTACATTCCTTACAGGGCGTAATACGCATATAAGTCTCGTACTCCTGTTTCATTGTATCGGAAAAGGTCTCCTTATATTTGCGCTCCACATTCCGAATCAAACCCTCAAAGGCCACCGGATAAACTCCCCTTCCGCGCTGACCGACATAGTGTACCTCCACTTCCTTGCCGTCCGTACCGTAAATCAGGATTTTCTGAATCTTTTCAGGATATTTCTCAAAGGGTGTGTCAAGGTCAAAATGGTATTCCTTACAGAGTGCCTGCAGCACCGCATTTGTAAAACTCTTCTTGTCTGTACAGGACTGCCATCCCGTGACGGTAATTGCCCCCTCATTGATGCTCAGACTTTTGTCGGGAATCATCAAATCCACATCAAACTCCATCTTATATCCAAGGCCGAAGCACTCAGGGCAGGCACCAAAGGGATTATTGAAGGAAAAACTTCTGGGTTCAATCTCACTGATACCAATGCCGCAGTCAGGACAGGAAAAGCTCTGGCTGAAGGTCATAGGCTCCCCATTGATAATATCCACCACGAGCAATCCATCTGCCAGTTCCAAAACATTTTCAATGGAATCTGCCAAACGGCGCTGAATGCCGTCCTTCACCACAAGCCTGTCCACGATAATATCGATATTGTGCTTGATATTCTTGTCCAGGGAAATTTCTTCCGTCAGTTCATAAAGGCTGCCGTCAATGCGCACGCGGACATATCCGCTTCTCTTGGCACGCTCCAGCACCTTTTCGTGCTGTCCCTTTCTTCCTCTCACCACAGGCGCAAGAAGCTGTAATTTCGTTCCTTCCGGCAACGCCATAATCTGGTCTACCATCTGATCCACTGTCTGCTTTGAAATCTCTCTGCCGCAGTTCGGGCAATGGGGGATACCGATTCTGGCGTAAAGCAAACGAAAATAGTCATAAATCTCCGTCACGGTTCCAACTGTGGAACGGGGATTTCGGTTGGTGGATTTCTGGTCGATTGAAATGGCAGGGGAAAGGCCGTCTATCCTTTCCACATTGGGCTTTTCCATCTGTCCCAGAAACATCCTCGCATAAGAGGACAGGGATTCCATATAACGGCGCTGTCCCTCTGCATAAATGGTATCAAAGGCAAGAGATGATTTTCCCGAACCGGACATTCCTGTCAGCACTACCAGTTCATTTCTGGGAATATCCACGTCAATGTTCTTTAAATTATGCTCGTTCGCCCCGCGAATCTTAATATACTCTCTGGGACGCATTTTCTTGATTTCTTCCATGTCTTTCTTCCTCTTTTTATCTGTCCGTCTCGGATTTTTCCGTCACTTTTCCTCATCCAGGTCATGCAGCTTCTGTTTCAGTTCAACCATCTTGTCACGCAGCTCTGCCGCAGCCTCAAAGTTCAAATCCGCTGCTGCCTTCTGCATCTTCTTCTGGATATCCGCAATCAGTTTTTCCAGTTCCTTACGGTTCATGGATTCGGGGTCTTTCTCAAACTGCATCTCCTCTTTCGCAATCACCTTGGAGATACTGATCAAATCCCGTACTGCTTTTTTGATAGTCTGCGGCGTAATTCCATGCTCTTTATTATACTTCATCTGAATTTCACGCCGACGGTTTGTCTCATCCAGCGCAATCCGCATGGAATCCGTAATGGTATCCGCATACATAATAACATGCCCTTCGGCATTTCTTGCCGCACGCCCAATCGTCTGAATCAAAGAGGTGCTGCTTCTCAAAAAGCCCTCTTTGTCTGCATCCAGAATCGCCACCAGAGAAATTTCCGGAATATCCAGCCCCTCTCTGAGCAGGTTGATTCCCACCAGCACATCGAACACATCCAGACGCATATCACGGATAATCTCCGCCCGCTCCAACGTGTCGATGTCCGAATGCAGATATTTCACACGGATACCGACCTCCTTCATATAATCCGTCAAATCCTCCGCCATACGTTTGGTCAGAGTAGTAATCAGTACCTTGTGATGCTTCTCCACCTCTTTGTTGACTTCACCTATCAAATCATCAATCTGCCCCTCAACAGGTCTCACATCCACCTCCGGATCGAGCAGACCGGTAGGCCGGATAATCTGCTCCGTCCGCAGCAGCTCATGCTCTGCTTCATAATCGGAAGGGGTCGCAGACACAAACATCATCTGGTCGATATGCGACTCAAACTCCTGAAAATTCAAAGGTCGGTTGTCCAAGGCCGAGGGCAGACGGAAGCCATAATCCACAAGAGTCTGTTTGCGGGAGCGGTCTCCTGCATACATTCCGCGAATCTGCGGAATTGTCATATGTGACTCGTCAATAATAATCAGAAAATCATCCGGGAAAAAGTCCATCAGCGTCATGGGCGGTGCTCCCGGCGGCATGAAATTCAGATGCCGGGAATAGTTTTCGATGCCGGAACAGAAGCCGGTTTCCCGCATCATCTCTATATCGAAGTTGGTACGTTCTGCGATTCTCTGCGCTTCAATCAGTTTGTCCTCACCCTTAAAATACCGTACACGCTCTTCAAGCTCTTTTTCAATATTATCGCATGCGGCCTTGATTTTATCCTGGGAAACCACATAGTGAGAAGCGGGAAAAACGGCAATGTGGTTGAGCTCCGCATGAACCTTGCCGGACAGAGGCTCCACCTCCGTAATCCGGTCTATCTCATCACCGAAGAATTCGATACGGATGAAATAATCGCCGCCCTGTGCGGGATAAACCTCCACTACATCGCCATGCACCCGAAAGCAGCCCCGCTGCATGTCCATTTCGTTTCTCGTATATTGTATGTCAACCAGTTCCCGAAGTACCTGATCCCTGTCCTTCACCATTCCGGGTCGAAGCGACACAATCATATCCTGATATTCGTCAGGACTTCCCAGACCATAAATACAGGATACACTGGCTACCACAATGACATCCTTACGTTCCGTCAGCGAAGCGGTAGCCGACAGGCGAAGCTTGTCTATCTCATCATTGATGGCGGAATCCTTTGCAATATAGGTGTCAGAGGAGGGCACATACGCCTCCGGTTGGTAATAGTCATAGTATGACACAAAATATTCTACGGCATTCTCCGGGAAGAACTCCTTGAACTCCCCGTAAAGCTGTCCGGCAAGGGTTTTATTATGGGCAATAATCAATGTAGGCTTGTTCAGTGCCGCAATCACGTTTGCCATAGTGAATGTCTTACCGGAACCGGTAACGCCAAGCAGTGTCTGAAATTGGTTGCCCTGTTTGAAGCCTTCCACCAGCTCCTGAATTGCCTGTGGCTGATCACCGGTGGGCTGATATTCGGAATGTAATTTGAACTCCATTTTCGCAAATTCCTTTCAAAACCCGTCATATGACAATGCTGATTATAGCACATCCCCTCTCATTTGTACATAGAAACGCGAACATTTGTTCCTCATGATTTGTTCCATCTACTGTCCAAAATTCATTTTTTTGATTTTCAGCCAGTATATTTTAAAATTATGCATCGGATTCGGATTACAATTTAAGCAGAAATACTGGTGGTATGTCCCAATAAGTATTTCTGGCACGTATTTTATCGCCTGTATAAAATACATAATGTACTGATGAAGGTATTTCATACTGGCTAGTTTTATTTTTCGAGATACCTAGCCAGTATTTTCGTAAAAAATTCATTTTCCAAAAAGATAATATTCGAAAAATAACTGGTGGAGAATTGAAAACAACAAATTTCACCAGTGTTTGGAGTAATAAAGTGCAAATCCATGAAAAGCAAGCAAAAGCACCCGTCCATTTATATTCCCGTCATAAAGAAAAAGCGTCTATCCGATGACTCATCCGTCAGCGGATAAACGCTCTGTGCGAATTGTTTACGATAAGATTTTACTGCATTTTCTCCCGCAATATTTCTTTTGCCTTCTCCAACTGATTGTCGGGACGGTCTTTGCTGCCGTAATACGCCTCACTGTCAAACTCGCATACCACATCCGGTTCAATTCCGATACCATGAATATTATTTCCGTTGGGTGTGTAGTAAGCACTGATTGTCAGCTTGACAGCAGAGCCATCGCGAAAAGGAATAATCTTCTGTACAATTCCTTTTCCGAAGGTGGTTGTTCCCACAAGTGTGCCAACTCCGTAATCCTTAATTGCCCCGGACATAATCTCCGCCGCACTGGCGGAATTTTCATTCACCAGAACCACAAGCGGCACATCCAGTTCTTTCGTCCCATCACAGGTAAACTCACTGCGATTTCCATCCCTGTCTTCAGTATAGACAATCATGCCCTCCGGCAGAATCATTCTCGCCATCTCCACAACGGCATTCAGGCTTCCGCCCGGATTCCCCCGTAAATCCATAATCATGCCTTCCATTCCGGAGCCTTTTGCAGTCGCCAGTGCATCCGCAAACTGGTCAATGGAGATTTCATCAAATTCCGATATTTGGATATACGCCATATTATCTTCCAGCATGGTAAGTTTCACGGTAGGAGTTATCACCTTTTTCCTGGTAAGCGTAACCTTCAGGTAATCTGACTCCCCCTCTCTGATAATCGTGAGCGTCACATCCGTATCTTCCGGCCCCTTAATCAACGCCACCGCCTCCGTAAGAGTCAGACCATAAGTAGATGTCCCATCCACCTCGTAAATCAAGTCGTTTTCACGCAAATCTGCAGCTTCCGCAGGTGAATCTGCTATCGTACCGCTTACTTTGGGCAGACCGGTCACTGTATCAAGACTTACATACGCTCCGATTCCATAATAGACACCCTCCGTCTGATCCATTACACTGTTCAGTTCCTCTGCGGTGTAATATTCCGAATAAGGGTCGCCAAGTGCCTGCATCATGCCCTTATATATGCCATCCTGAAGCTCCTCATTTCCCACCTCATCCAAATAATAATATTTGTCGATGGTACTTTCCAATGCCTGAAGCTTTCTCACCACGGAGGCATCTATGGCAGCTTCCTCCTCAAAGGACACTGCATTCTCATCTGTCTTATTTTTGTTTGTCACAGCATTCTGCAGTCCGAACCCCAGATAGCAGATTGCCACTATCAGAAGCGCTCCTGCCAGACCCGTCACCAATCCGCCGAGAAATAATCCCTTTCCGCTGCCCTTTTCCTCCCTGGGTGGCTTCGCCTCGGGCTGCGGTCCGGAAATATAATCAAAATAAGTTTCCTTCTCGTCCATAATAACCTTACCTTTCCGCTCACACTTTACTCACTTAAGAACTCCCATGGAGAAACGTATGCTCCATCTTTACGGACACTGAAGTGCAGATGGTTTCCTGTAGAGCGCCCTGTACTGCCCACCGCAGCAATTGTCTCACCTCTCGCCACAACATCATCCTTCTCTACATACAGCGCAGAAGCATGCATATAAATCGTGTACAGTCCGTCACCGTGATCTATCATTACATAGTTTCCCATGGTAGCACTGTAGGTAGCCGCTACCACAACCCCATCATAAGCCGCATAAATTGCTGTTCCCTTAGGTGCGGCAAAATCGACACCGTTGTGGAACTGCTCTACCCCAAGAGTAGGATGGATTCTGTACCCATAATCATCCGACACCCTTGTATAGGTCGCCAGAGGAAATTTGAAAACACCGCCGTCATAGGAAAGCACAACACCGCTGTTTGCCAGAATCTTTTTCTTTTCCTCGGCAATCAGCGCCTCCAGAGCTGCAATCTCTTCTTCCTCTGCCTTAATTTCCTCTTCGTATTCCTTAATCGCCTTCGCTTTATTGTTAATATCTGTCTCGTAATTGGTAATATCCTGATTTTTCTGTTCAATCAGCGCTTCCAGATTCTGCTGTTCCGTCTCCACACCGGCCTTTGTCTCATCCAGAAGCTCTTTTTCAAGCTCCAGTTCCTGCTTGCAAAGCTCCACGTACTCCCGAACCATCTTGTAATCCAGCCACATCTGCTGTTCATAGGAGATTACTTTTTCAACATAGTCCGCTTTATTCAGGAAATCCCCAAAGCTGTCGGCCTTTGTCAGCATCTCCACCATCTCAGGATTCCCGGTCTCATATATCATTCTTATGTGGCGAATCATGGATTCTTTCTGGTTTTCTTCTTTTTCCAGAGCAGTCTCCAGCTCCCTCTGCGTCTCTTCGATTTCCTTTTCCTTATCGCTGATCTGTAGTCTTAGGCTTGCAATGTTATCCTCTATCTCCTTCAGATTGCTGTCCAGCTGGGCCACATAATTTTTCAGATTGTTTCTCTGCCCTTCCAGTTCCTTCTTCATATTCTGCAGATTGCTGAGACTGTTCTGAAGATTTTTCTTTTGTTCCTGTGCCTGAGCAATCTGCTCTTCCTTCTCCTTAATGCTGTCAGAAGTTATGGAGGACATTGTAACCGCAGAGGCGTCCATTCCCATGCTGCCCAGTAAAAGCGTAACACAAAGTACAACGCAAAGCGTCCACCCTTTTCGTTTCTTCATATTCCTCATTTCCCGTTTAGACATGCAAATGCTTTCTGACCGTAGTGACACTTCCCAGGAAACCGATTCCCACGCCCACGACAAGTGACACAGGTGTCAGGACGCTGAACAGTTCCTCTGTTGACAGGAAATTCATGAAATTACTTAAAATCGAGAACCTCTCCACCATATAGGTCAGGGCATAATTATACAGGCTGTAAATCAGCAGAAGCGGAATGGATGCTCCCAACAGACCAATCATCATTCCTTCAATTACAAAGGGTGCTCTGACAAAGAAATCCGTAGCCCCGATATATTTCATGATATTTATTTCCGTGGAACGAACCGAAATACCCATGGTAACTGTATTCCGAATCAGGAACACACTGACTGCCAGCAAAATCGCAATAATACCCAGTGACACATATGCAATCAGCTGATTGACACCGCTCAAGGTATCTGCCGTTACTTCGGAATAATTGATTTTCCGCACTTCAGGGATGGATTCCAGCCAATTCACCAGTGCACTCTGCATCGAAACATCACTGAGATACACCTCGTAATTATCTTCTCCCTCCAGCGGATTTTCCGGGAATCCAAGCGCATAGTCTTCACCGTAAAAATCGGCCGCAAAGGTCTCCCATGCCTCATCATCGGAGATAAACTTTATGTCTGACACCTCGACGCGTCCGGCTATCAGCTGCCCAATCTCCTCAATGCGCTGCTCCGTAGGAATCTGCCCTTCCGTATGGCTCTCACAATCGTCCATCTCACAGTGGAAAAAGACGGTCACAGATACACCCTCCTCTGCTTTCATAACAGCACTCTGGAAGTTTGCCACAATGGCATAAAAAATTCCGAAAAGGAACAGACAGGCTGAGATAGTCGCAACGGACGCCAAAGAAAAGGACTTATTTCGGAAAATATTGACGAAGCCCTGTCGGATTGTATAAAACAGTGTACTAATCTTCATCGATATACTCTCCTCCCTCTTCGTCGCTGACAATAACACCTTTTTTCATGGCAATGACACGTTTGTGCATCGCATTCACAATCTCTTTATTATGCGTCACTACCACTACAGTAGTTCCGTTCTCATTGATTTCCTCCAACAGCTTCATAATTTCCCAGGAATTCTTAGGATCAAGATTACCTGTAGGCTCGTCCGCCAGCAGAATAGAAGGATTATTGATTAATGCCCTGGCAAGCGCTACTCTCTGCTGCTCACCGCCGGAAAGCTGTCTTGTCTTTGCCTTATATTTTCCCGCAAGCCCTACTGTAGCCAGAATAGCCGGCACGTTTCTCCTGATTTCATTGGCAGGCGTCTCTACAATTCTCTGGGCAAAAGCTACATTTTCATACACATTTCTATCATTCAGCAAGCGGAAATCCTGGAACACAACGCCCAGATTGCGGCGAAACTTCGGCACCTGTCTGTGCTTCAGCTTTGCCAGATCGCTTCCCATAACATAAACACTGCCGCTGGTAGCCGTCAGCTCCCGCAGCAGAAGTTTTATCAGTGTGGATTTACCGGAGCCGCTGTCTCCGACAATGAAGACAAATTCACCGGTTCCGATGCTTAATGTGATTCCATTCAAAGCCGGAGCACCCGTAGAGTACACCTTACTGACATTATCCAGATAGATAATGCCCTTCTCCTCTATCATCTGCTCCCGTTTTTTCCTCAGCAGTTCCTTATTGGCCATCTTTTCCTCCCTAAAAGTCTGCGTTTTCCATGTACTTCATATACTTTACTACCATCAGCGCTATTTTGAAGGTTATCGCATCTTCAAAAACACGCAAATCAAGTCCGGTGCTCTTCTGAAGCTTATCCAGACGATACACCAGCGTATTCCTGTGAATAAACAGCTGTCTTGATGTTTCAGACACGTTCAGACTGTTTTCAAAAAACTTATAAATTGTTGTCAATGTTTCCTCATCAAAATCATCCGGGCTTTTGCCTCCAAAGATTTCCCGAATAAACATCTTGCAGAGCGGAATGGGCAGCTGATAAATCAAACGCCCGATACCAAGCTCACTATATGCAATGATTTCTCTCTCATCAAAGAAAATCTTGCCTACATCCAAGGCCATCTTAGCCTCCTTATAAGAACGGCTGACCTCCTTAATCTCCTGAATTACCGTACCATAGGCAATACGGATGTCCTTAATGCCCTCCTTCTGGAGAAAAGCGGCAAGGGATTTGGCTGCCTTGTCAATTTCTCTGGTTCCATCACCGTCAGAGAGTTCTTTGACGATAATGACATTGCTTTCATCCACCGCCGTCACAAAATCCTTACTGCTGCTGCCGAGATGAGTTCTTGCCATCTCCAGCGCATTGTTATCCCTGCCGTTTCCTGATTCCAAAATCATGACGACACGGGGCGCATCTGTCTGGATATGAAGCTTCTTAGCCCTGCTGTAGATGTCAACCAACAGCAGGTTATCCAGCAGCAGATTCTTGATAAAATTGTCCTTGTCAAAGCGCTCCTTATAAGCCACCAGAAGATTCTGTATCTGAAAGGCCGCCATTTTCCCTACCATATACACATCTTCACCGGTACCGCCGGCAACCATCACGTACTCCAACTGCTGCTCGTCAAATATTTTAAAATACTGATACCCCTGTATTTCCTGCGAATCTGCGGGAGAAGATGCAAACTCCACCACAGCCTTTGAACTGCTTCCCATATCTGTGGTAGATGCAACTTCCTTTCCATCCACATCCATCACACAAAGATCCACCCTTGAAATACTCTTAAGGCCATCGATTGTGTTCTGTAAAATCTGATTTGAAATCATAATAACCCCGCTCCTTCATAACCCCTGTTTTTGTTCACATAAACCCGCAGAACCTATTACAAAGTTTACAAAAATATTACAGAAAAAGCAATAGGATTTTATGATTTTTCACAAAAAAGCTGCCTGAATTTGCATATCAGGCAGCCTTCATAAACATGATTTCCATTATATGCGCATATCAAAATTTGCACCGACACCGGGGTTTACACTCTGCTCCATGGCTGCAGCATCAATCATCTGAACCAGACCGGCTCCCAAGGCTTCATTGGTATCCATCGCCTTATCCAAAACTGCGGTTCCAACCTCCGACTGCAGGGAAATATTTGACAATGCCATCGAAACGCCTGCAATATCCATTTGTATGCCCCCCTTTCTGCTTTCAAACTTATTCTATCATAAATACGCCGCGTTTACCATACAAAACACAGAATTTTCAATTTCTTAAGATTTTTTCAGCCGGATGGTTTTCTCGCCAATCTCAATCCTGCCTTCCTTTAAAAGTCTTCCCACCGCACGTTTAAACTCGTTTTTGCTCATTCCGGTCTCGTGTTTGATGACCTCCGGCGCCGCCTTGTCGCTGAAAGGAAGCGAGCCCTCATAGCTGTCCAGCAGTTCAAGCACCTTTTCCGCATCCCGGTTCATTTGCAGATAAGCCTTGTCGCGGATACTTAAGGTAAGCTTTCCGTCCTCACGCACGCCGATGACACGGGCTTCAATATCTGTTCCCGGCTCCGCCTCACCATACAGTTCCTTTTTGGGAATCAGGGCAGAATACAGATTGTCTACCGCCACGAAAGCACCAAAGTTGTCACTGAGTTCATAAACCCGCCCCCTGACATGGTCCTCCACCTTGTAAGGGCTGTCAGTCCGAAGGTTATCATACACATTCATGGTTGCACAGAGACGATTGCTCTTGTCGAGATAGAGCGACACCAGCACTTTATCTCCCTGCCTCACCCTGCCCCTCTGCTGTTTGAAGGGAAGCAGCAAATCCTTTTCCAACCCCCAGTCAAGAAAGGCTCCGAATTTTCCGACCTGTGCCACTGTCAGTTCCGCCACCTGCCCCATCTGCAGCTTCGGTTCCCTTGTGGTTGCAATCATTCTGTCTCTGGAATCCCGGTAAATGAATACCTCCAGCCTGTCACCCTGTTTACTCCCCGCGGGCACCTGTTTTGCGGGAAGCAGCACATGCTCTGCCGCATCCTCAAAGGAAACAGCCAGATACACGCCGAAATCCACTTCTTTTACAATTACAAGCTCCTGCCTTTCGCCAAGTCGAATCATCGCATCACCCTCCCCTTAAACTCAACAATCACGTATGGGGCACCTGTCTCATCCCGCAGAGCCACTACGATTCTTTCTTCATCCTCTGCCACGCAGGGAATCAGTATATCATCCAGAAAAGCCTGCTTTTTATATTCGGCCCGCAGCTGCCCGATACAGAAATTTTCCGGCAGATAGTCCATGGCAATCCCTACGAACTGCTGATTATTCACATGATGATTTGTATCCAGATGATGCTTTTTAACCGCGATAGGCTCGAACGCTGCCTCCTTCTGCGGAACTGCAATCTTACGTGGTGCATATTCCATCTCCAGTTTTGGAGCGAGCTGATACTTTTGGAACAAGCCTTCCGGTACCTGACAGGGTTTTCCCGTCTCCGTATCCAAAAGGCTCCACAGAGAATTTGCCTTAGCAACGTATTCTCCGCTTTCATCCAACATGGCAAAATTCCGGTATCCCAGAAACCCCTTTAAATCATAAGGCTGCGTTCCAATAGTTACCCTTTCACAAAGTCTGGGATATCGTTCCACCACAATCTGCCAGGACGAGAGTACCCACACCAGATGGTTCTCCTTCAGGTATTCCACTCCCGCCCCAAGCTCCTCTGACTGAAAGGTAGAGCAATCCTGAAAATAGTTGATGAGGGAAGCCATTGTCAGCCTCCCCTCACTGTCTGTTTCGCTGTATCTGATTCTGCTGTCAAATGTATACATTCAAAAACCCTCTCTTTATTTCAACAACTGATATATAATCATTGCAATCCAAAGCAGGCAGTACACAAGCATACCTGTATTGAGGATAACGGTACTGAACCTTTTTCCTTTGGGCAGGACCACCTCTCCCTGCTCAAAAGTGAAGCGCCTCTTTGCCAGGAACACAATCATAAGAACGCCCCCCGCTATAATCAGCCCGAAAATCAGCAGTGAATAGACACCATATAGCATCCATCCTGCAAAGTTATCCATAACGCATGCCATCAAAGCTGCCATATCACCGGAAGCGGCTGCCTCCAGATAGCCTTCCAAATCAATCATTCTGAGCACGAGAACGCTGACAATGCCTCCCATGAAGTTAATCATCATATGCAAGGCAATCGTAATCTTCAGTTTTCCCGTCTTCACATAGAGATACGCCAAAAATGTTCCCAGGACAAAAGCATAAACAAACTGATTCAGATTACCGTGGAACAATCCAAACATAAGACCGGACATCAACACAGCCACACCCTGTCCGTAGCGGGCCGTCCTGTCCACTATCAGTTTCCGGAATACATATTCCTCCATGACAGGTGCAATCAGAACCATATAAACCAGAACAAAAAGGATGTTGACAGAGGTTGCCACATTCAAAATGACATTTTGTACCGCACTGCCCTTCAGTATGCCGATGATTACAGTAAAAATATTTCCCACGATATTGGAAAGGTAAACCAGCCCAAAGCACATAATAACAACGATAGCAAACTGTCCCGGCTTCATATCATGCTGCTTTATCTGCACGGCAGGCACCCTTTTCACAAGAAGTATCAATAGCGGCATTCCTATCAGGTACAGCGGCAGGACAGACAAAAGCAGACTGATATTGGGATTTTGCAGCCATTCCGGTCTGACCGCCCCGACAATATATACCGGAATCAGCTGAACCGCACCGATAATCAGCGTACCCAGAACGAACATCCAGCCAAGCTTAGAAAAATGTTTCCTCGAATCTTTGATTTCTTCCATGATGCATTCTCCAATTAGTTTTCTTCATTTTACTCTTCTAAAGTTTAGCATAAGAATTTTGTTTTGTATAGCAAAACTCCGGCGGTTTTCTGTCAAGGTCTCCTGTCAGGGCAGGCCCCGTCTCCCCAAAACGAAAAATCTCATGAGCATCAGCTCATGAGATTTTGAGAAGCAGATCAGGCCCTGCTCATAACAAAAGTTCCATGGATTACTCCATGGAACTTTATTCGCAGGGCTACAAGGATTCGAACCTTGAAAATGACGGAGTCAGAGTCCGTTGCCTTACCGTTTGGCGATAGCCCTATTTGCATTACCTGATGAATTATACACGAAGTATTTCCATTTTGCAATACCAAAATTCAAATTTTTTTTATTTTCATGCTAAGTTCTTGCATCTCACCAAAATCCGAGCCTTTTCCGCATCAAGTAATCAGCAAACTTATAACGGTTTTAGTCCGACATATTGATGATAATATAGTCATCACATTCTTTCAGGTATCCGTCCTGCGGATACCCGGGCATATTTTCCTCAGACCGGATACGCTCCGCTTCCTCAATTACCGCAAGATCCTTCACACAGGAAAACCCGCCAATCCCATGCATATTCCAGAAATTAATCAGCTGTTGCGATGTGCCGTCAAAAGCAGTAACTCCCCACTGTAACGTAGATACAACCGGCATTTCGGCAAAAACATAGGCTGCGGCATCTTCTGCATAGTATTTTTCTTTGATATGTATGTCAAAAGGATCTGTCAGACGGCATATCGCCTGAAACTGCCAGGAATCAAAGCCTATATATGCCTCGCTGGCGATTTCATAAGGCACCTTATATGCCCCTCTGAAAACAACCGGCTTTGATGTATCAAACTCCCTCTCCAGGTCATATGCTATTGTTTCCATTACTCTTACCGTATCCTGATATTTCAGATAATCCACGTAAAACCATTTATTCATTTCAACCGCCTGGTGAAACAGCAGGATACCCAGCAAACCCGTACAGAGTGCCTTTAACACTTTCTGCGGCTTATGCGTATACAGGAAAACAAATAGCAGAAGCACTGCAAATGCACCTATCACAGGCACATATTGCGCAGAACGGTACCTTGTCGCCAAGCCCTCCAAAAGACTCATGGCAATCGGCAAAATCACCAGTGCCGCAAAGCAAAGCGGAAGAAGCCCGTCCCTCTTTTTTATGCCGAAATATACTGCGGCAATCCCAATACATACAAGAGCTGCCACCAGTACTGTAATCGGCAGATATACCAGAGCATTTACATAGTACTTCATTATAAAACGCTTCAGTACCATCTGCAGTTCATTTTCTGTAGTAAAAATATCTCCGAAAAATTTACGATACTGCACATTATAAATAGACAAGCTGTCGAGCCTGTATGCCGCCTTTATAACTGCCAATACAACGGCTCTCCCAAGCAGCGCCAAGAGCAAAACCAGAAGCCCCCTGCCCGCCCACGGTAAAAAACTCTTTTTAAATCCATTGTCCTCATTTTTTTTCCCATAAAGCAGTCTGCAAAGGAAAAACATCATGACAGCTCCCATAATGTACACGATAACAAAGGATTCATAAAATCCAAGTGCAACGCACAACAGCAGCGCCGAAAAAAGTACTTCCCGTGTAATCTCCTTCCGGTTCGCTCCCACACGCAAGCTATTTAGCAGGCTCAGAAGCGCCAATGCGACAACTCCATACCCTGTGCACACTCCATTATGCAGATAAAACACAAACACCTCGCTGATCAGCGGACACGAGAGAAAAATTCCCGCCACAAAGGCATATCCCCAGACAGGTATTTCTACTCCGGGCTCACAAATCCGTTTCCACAGTACACACCAAAGCGTCGCAGACAGCATCAGTATCAATACACTGAGTAATTCCACCAGCCACGGAGCAAAATCTCCTATCGGAAGCACCTTATTTATAATAAACAATGTCCATCTGCCTACATAGGGTGCCAGCCCCTCTTCAAAATACAGCGGGATTGCAGTGTCATCCATACCGATGGAATAATGGGTAACAGCAAATCCATAACTTAATAATGCCGTCAAAAGCAGTAATGCACAATAACATTTATTTTGAAAAAAGTGCAGAATATCCTGAACTGTTCTTCTCATAACTACCTGTCTCCGTTCTCATTTATCCGATATACTTTTACCGAATCGTTTTCAAAAAGCAACTGACCAAATATAAAGTTTCTTGCGTCATCCTCCCGGCCGGCATAGCGCTTCACCCAAATCGCATAATCAACCCCTTCTTCCTTTACCTGCCGGATAGCTGTCAAATCATTGGCATAGAACCCGGCGATGGTTTCCCTTCGGCATTCTATCTCCTCCTGACTGATATATCCCGCAACGTACCGCCAGCCTTCCATATACATCTGGCGCTCCGTGCAAACCCCTGTGATGAAGCTTTCGTACTGCTCATCCGACAAAATTGTATTAACCACACACACGGCATCTTCCGGCGTATTGTCGCGCACCCATTCAAAGGCCTTCTGCTCTTCAAACGACAAGCTGTTATTGACGTTTGAAAACGTGTTATCCCCCGACAAATTATGTACCCCTGAACAAAAAGTCGGACCAACAATTTCGATAAAACTGATAAAAGACCAGATAAGCAGCAGCACAAAGCAGCCTGCTCCCGTTTTTTGCAAAATACCTTTCCGGTCGAAACCATATCCATCCAACTCTTTTATGTCAAACAGAATTGCCAGCGGAAAAGAAGTCATTGCAAAATACATCTGTGAATTTCCCTGCTGCTTAGTCATCAGCGTAAATCCCATTCCTGCCAGAGCAGTCAACAGCAGCGCACCCTCAAAGCTGAACAGCCCACCCCTCCTGATTTTGCGGATTCCAAAAAGAGCGCACAGGAAATATACGCACATATTACAGCCGAAGAAGAACATGATAAAGACAAGTACCTTGCCCAAAAGCCCCGGCATTCCCTTATCAACCCACTGAAAGTATAATTTGCCCAGACCGCATTCGTAAATATGTCCTGTAGGGTCAAATTTCAGCCCTGAAGAATTCACCGTTATGGTATCAAATCCATTGGAAACAAACGCAAAGAAAACCACAACAAAAACCGCAACCAACGGTATTCCGTAGCCAAACGCCCATTTCCTACGGTCTTTTTGCAAAAGCCAGATTCCACACACCATTCCGGCCAGTAACAGCATAATGACAGCAATTGGAGCCTTTGCGCCTTCGCATGCAAAGAAAAACAGCAAGGCTGCAATCCAGACCCCCTTTTGAAATTGATTGGATTTATATTGTGTATATAGCAGCGCGACAAAAAAGAATCCCATTGCTATTCCTATATCAAATCCAAACGGAGTCTGATACATAATGTGCTGATATGAGACATACACAATCAATTCCCGGCCTGCCGTAAACAGGAGAAGAAAGAATGCGAGGGCCCTCTTTTTTTCTTTGAGTCCAAAGCTGCGCAATAGTAAGTCGAAAGCTGAAACATACAGCAAAAGGGCCTGTATCCACATGAGGCATGTCTCCAGCCGCAAGGCATCAATTCCTGTCACAACAGAGCCGACAGCCAGCTGAATGCTTCCGAAATAATGATACTTAAATGTTTCCCCCAGGAAGCGGTATTCCTGAATCGGGAAGCCTTTTTTCGCGCTGATTGCATTCCCGATATAGAACAGAATGTCCTGCGTTTGGAAGGTCACCCCCCCTGCTTCCTCTCCGGGCAGCATATTCAAGCCATAATAAGTTACGTATCGTACAGCAAACACAATAATGCAAAAAAGCGCCATTATCAGGCATCCCTTGTCAACCGGCTCCCCGGCTTCACAAAGAATCTTTCTATAATGGCGTTTATAAACCAGATAACCCATTACAAATATTGCAATCGCAATCTGAAAATAACGCAGGTACGGAAGTGCATCAAGAAGAGCGAATATAAAATATTGGATAATGGCCATAACATATCCCAGTCCAAAACCCATCATGCCCCTCTCGCAGGATGACAAACAGGGAATTGCCAACCAATAGCACAAAAGAACTCCGGGCAGAAATATCCCGAAAATCTGATAAAGCAGAAATGCAAGACCTTCTGTGAACGTGATAGGGGATGTGCATATCATCACAGCCGTAAACAGGCCCAAAAGAATCGGTATTATAAAAATGTCCGGAACTCTCTTTTTCATTTGTTATCTCAATCTCCGGTCTTCAGACCGACATATTCCTTCCCGTAATAATCTGCGCAGGCTTCATTTACCCATTTCTCCCCCTGCTCCAGGTCTGCGTAAAAAATAAGCTCCGTATATTGCGACAGGGGTTCAAAATATACAGTGTCCACAGAAGGGTCGTGTAACACCTCAAGCCGCTCCTCCCAGGCGTCAGCATATTCTTCTGCATACCCCTTCACAAGCCAGGCACATGCCCTATAGCTTGACAGGGATGCCAGTTCATTAATTCCCAGAAATGCCGCCAGTAAAATCCCGGCCGTCAGAACCCAGCCCGTGAGGTGTGTGCCGATAAATCCACACATCCGGCTCCACCCACGTACCTTTTCAAACCGGAACTTCCTTTGAAGCCATCCAATCCAATAACCTGTGTTCAACATAATCCACATATGGTACGCATAGTATAGAATGTCTGACATCCTTCCTCCGCCCGTAGAACCGTCCACGTACATTGTGGCTACAATCTGAGATGCATAAATCCCAAATGAAACAAGCGTAAATAGAAAAGGATACTTAAAGGAATACGCAAGCCGCCGTGTTGCTTTCCATAAAAACGGCAGCACCAGCAGAAGCATGAGTATTATCTTTACGGTTGTCCAGGAATAGATATTCGTCGCAGTTCTTACAAGTGCCATCACGATTGCGCGAATCGGGCTATACGTAGTGCCTCCGAATTCGCTGTCCAGTCTTACCTGATTGGCCGGTGCAGTCACGCATATCAATATAGACGCTACCATGGCTGCTGTGACGGGTAAGGTTTTCCAAAATCCCGGTTTCCTTTGAATACACAGAAGAACCGAAATCAGTACAAGCAGGCAGGCGGTCGAAAGACTTGTTGCATAATTATTCCCGCCCACCATTACAGCCAATATAACTGCAGCCAGCATCACGGCGGCACTCTTCCCTCTGCTCATTTTCTCCCTTGCAAGCATAAGGAACAATATCACAAGAAAATTAGCCAGTCCAAAAACAAAGGTATAATTCACAGCACCGACATACCAGAAAAAGCCCTGTGACGAATCCGGAACGCACAGGATTTGAAGAAGCAAAGAAGGGATCAGAATGGGAAATACCATATATTTATTCTGTTTCTCGTTATCCCGCAGCAGATATGCGCACAAACATATCTCAGAAATACAGAGACTGCCCAACATCAGCCACGGTGTAATCCTGTAAAAATGTTCTCCCCATATTCCCGGTTGTAAACATCCAAAAAGAGCATTGGTAAACCGCGGTTCTCCACTTACCCAGCAGAGTGATACCGTATGGCAAATCGCCTTGAATACGTCAAAGATGCTGCCGTTATTTTGAATCACCTTGTACCCTACCTGTCCAAAAGTCCAGTCATCCGCAGACGGGTAATCAAAGTGGCCGAGAATCAATAAAGGCAGCACAACCGCCAATAATCCGATAAAGTATAATATGTTGACCGCTCTGTATTTTGAAGATTTATGCATGATACTGTTCCTTTACCACAATAGTTAAAAGAATCATATCACACTTTTGTTTTATTTTACAACAATATTCACGGCAAGATACAAAAAAGTCTGCGTTTCGACAGGAAACGCAGACTTCTATATTTTTTATCCTTAAACCTCAAAGGTCAGCTCGCCATAGGAAGGAACCGGCCATACCTTCTTGTCAACAAGCATTTCCAGTGCATCGACGGGAGTGCGAAGCTCATCCATAGCAGCCTTTACAGTATCCTTGTAGAAGAATGCCTGTGCCTTTGCCTCCTCAATCGCAGAAGCCTCTGCCGTAACCTTTTCCAGCTTTGTCAGAGCGGCCTTTGCAGCAGCCAGATGCCTGCTTACCTCTCCAAGAAGCTCCGCCTGTACAGAAGCGTCCGCACCGGCTTCCTTCACTGCGATTACGGTGTCAGCCAGAGATTTTGTATAACCCACAACGGCAGGAATATACTTTTTGCTTGCCATATCAATCATGGTCAAGGCTTCAATATTAATGGTCTTCGCATAGGTTTCATAGATAATCTCTTCACGGGATTCCAATTCAACCCTGGTAAAGATACCGAATTTTTCAAACAGCTTGATTGCCTTATCAGTTGTCAAAGTAGAAGCCGCCTCAACCATGGACTTAATGTTGGGAAGCCCTCTTCTCTCAGCTTCTGCAACCCACTCGTCGGAATAACCGTTTCCGTTGAAAATAATTCTCTGATGCTCGGTCATATACTCCTTAATCAGGTCATGCACAGCCAGATCGAAATCTTCTGCCTTCTCCAGTCTGTCGGCTGCCTCGCAGAAGGCCTCTGCAACAATTGCATTCAGCGTGGTGTTAGGGCTTGCAATCGAGTCAGCGGAGCCAACCATACGAAACTCAAACTTATTGCCGGTGAAGGCGAAGGGTGAGGTTCTGTTACGGTCAGTTGCGTCCTTCTGAAAATCAGGAAGGGTGGATACACCGGTCTCCAGCTTACCACCTTCAATCAGATGTGCCGCTTCTCCCGTTTCAACCAGCTGCTTTACCACATCCTCCAGCTGCTCGCCAAGGAACATGGAAATGATAGCGGGCGGTGCCTCGTTAGCGCCCAGTCTGTGATCGTTTCCGACATCGGAAGCACTCTGGCGAAGCAGGTCTGCGTGTGTATCAACAGCCTTCATGATGCAGGCAAGCACCAGTAGGAACTGAATATTCTCGTTAGGGGTATCACCGGGATCAAGCAGGTTAACTCCATTGTCTGTACCCAGAGACCAGTTATTATGCTTACCGGAACCGTTTACGCCTGCGAAAGGCTTCTCATGAAGCAGACAGGTCATTCCGTGGCGTCCGGCAACCTTCTTCATGGTTTCCATAACCAGCTGATTATGGTCAACCGCAATGTTTGCTGTCTCATAGATAGGAGCAAGCTCATGCTGAGCGGGAGCCACTTCATTATGCTGTGTCTTTGCAGTTACTCCCAGTTTCCACAGCTCCACATTCAAATCCTTCATATAGGAACCGATTCTTTCACGGATGGTTCCGAAATAGTGATCCTCCAGCTCCTGACCCTTGGGAGCGGGTGCTCCAAACAGGGTACGGCCTGCAAAAATCAAATCCTCACGCTGCAGATATTTTTCTCTGTCCACAAGGAAGTATTCCTGCTCAGGTCCTACACTTGCCACAACTCTGGTAGCCTCGGTATTGCCGAAAAGTCTTACAATACGAAGTGCCTGCTCGCTGACTGCCTCCATGGAGCGAAGCAGCGGGGTCTTTTTATCCAGGGCCTCACCTGTATAGGAGCAGAACGCGGTAGGAATACAGAGAATAACACCGGTTGCATCCTCCTTCAGAAAAGCAGGAGAAGTAATATCCCATGCTGTATAGCCTCTTGCTTCGAAGGTGGCACGAAGTCCGCCGGAAGGGAAGGAGGAGGCGTCGGGTTCACCCTTAATCAGCTCCTTGCCGGAAAACTCCATAATCATCTTACCCTCTGCGTCGGGATGGGAAACAAATGCATCATGTTTCTCTGCGGTAATACCGGTCAGCGGCTGGAACCAATGGGTATAATGTGTTGCGCCGTTCTCTACAGCCCAGTCCTTCATTGCTTTTGCGACAACATCAGCAGCAGCCAGAGAAAGCTCGCCGCCCTGATCCATAACCTTTTTTACCTCTTTGTACACGCTCTTGGGTAATCTTTCTTTCATTTTACCAAGCGTAAATACTTTACTGGCAAAAATCTCTTCCACATTCAATACTTCACTCATTTGTCGAATCCTCCCTTGTTTGGTTTTTCTGTTTTTGAGAATAGAAAAAGGCGCTACACCACCTGTGTAAACGCCTTCGTTTTTCTCATAAAACATATTCTGTTGGAGGGCTGCCCCTCTATGGTTCCTTACTATACAGCAATTTTTTTTAAAATGCAAGCCCTATTTTAATTTTTATTACAGTTCAACTGTAAAATACCGACAGATGTGCGTGTGTGCCTGCACACGAAGCGCATTTTTAAACCTCAAACAGCAAATCGGCATAAGTAGGGAAGGGCCAGTATTCTTTGTCTACCAGCTTCTCCAGTTCATCTGCCGGCCGACGCAGTTCATTCATGGCAGCCATCACCCTGTCATGATAGCGGAAAGCCTGTTCCTTGCCTCTCTCCATTTCAAAAGCCAGCTTCTCTTCCTCTTCCAGACGTTTTACCGCCTGCTTCATCTCTGTCAGTTTGGCAGTAATCGTACTAAGAAGCTCTGTGGGCACGGCATTGTCCCCTCCTGCCTCCTTCACTGCCAGAGAAGCGTCTGCCAGCGCTTTTGCAAAACGCATCACTGACGGAATAATCTGCTTATTTGCCATATCTATCATGGTCAGTGCCTCAATGTTGATGGTCTTTGCATAGGTTTCATACAGGACCTCTGCACGGGAGCGCAGCTCAGCCTCCGTAAAAATACCAAATTTCTCAAACAGCCGGATAGACTTTTCCGTCGTCAGAGAATCTACCGCCTCAACCATGGAAGGAATATTGGGCAGGCCTCTTCTGGCCGCTTCCTCCTCCCACTCCTTTGCATAGCCGTTGCCGTTAAAGATAATCCTCTGATGCTCCGTCATATATTCCTTGATGAGGTCATGAACCGCCATATCAAAGTCCTCAGCCTGCTCCAGTCTGTCCGCAGCCTCGCAGAAGGCCTCCGCCACTATGGCATTCAAAGTGGTGTTGGGACTGCCGATGGAGTCCTCGCTGCCCACCATACGGAATTCAAACTTGTTACCGGTGAAGGCGAAGGGTGAAGTACGGTTCCTGTCCGTGGCATCCTTCACAAAGTCCGGCAGGGTGGATACGCCTGTCCGCAGGACGCCGCCCTCTTTCAGAGAGTCCGCTTTTCCTGTCTCCACCAGCTGATTCACCACATCCTCCAGCTGCTCGCCCAGGAAAATGGAGATGATAGCAGGCGGTGCTTCGTAGCCGCCCAGCCTGTGGTCGTTTCCCACATTGGACGCACTCTGGCGAAGCAGATCCGCATGGGTGTCCACTGCCTTCATAATGCAGGCAAGCACCAGCAGGAACTGAATGTTTTCATTAGGTGTCTGCCCCGGCTCCAACAAATTGACACCATTGTCAGTTGTAATGGACCAGTTGTTGTGCTTGCCGGAACCGTTCACTCCCGCAAAGGGCTTTTCGTGGAGCATACAGCGCAGTCCATGCTTACCCGCCACACGCTTCAGGGTTTCCATCACCAGCTGATTATGATCCACAGCCACGTTGGCAGACTCATAGATGGGCGCCACCTCGTGCTGGGCGGGAGCCGCTTCGTTATGCTGGGTTTTCGAGGTAACCCCCAGCTTCCACAATTCAATATTCACATCGTGCATAAAGCCGCCGATTCGTTCTCTGATTACTCCAAAATAATGGTCGTCCATTTCCTGGCCCTTGGGCGCAGGCGCACCAAACAGGGTTCTGCCCGAAAAAATAATATCCTCCCGCTGCAATGCCTTTTTTGCGTCCACCAGAAAATATTCCTGCTCAGCTCCGACAGACGGCAGCACCTTCTTCGCCTCCGTATTGCCAAACAGGCGAACAATACGGATAGCCTGACGGCTCAGTGCTTCCATGGAACGCAGCAGCGGTGTCTTTTTATCCAGCGCCTCTCCCGTGTAAGAGCAGAATGCCGTCGGAATGCAGAGGGTAGGCCCTGTAGCCGTCTCCTTGATAAAGGCCGGGGAAGTAATATCCCATGTGGTATATCCTCTGGCCTCGAAGGTAGCGCGAAGACCTCCCGAGGGGAAGGAAGAAGCGTCAGGTTCACCCTTAATCAGCTCCTTACCGGAGAATTCCATAATCATCCTGCCGTCTTCATCAGGATGGGTGACAAAAGCATCGTGCTTTTCCGCAGTAATACCGGTCAGCGGCTGAAACCAGTGAGTATAATGGGTAGCGCCGTTCTCCACAGCCCAATCCTTCATTGCCTTTGCTACGACATCCGCGGCTGCAAGCGACAGCTCACCGCCCTGGTCCATAACTCTCGTTACCTCTCTGTATGTACTCTTCGGCAATCTTTCCTTCATTTTTCCGAGAGTAAATACCTTGCTGGCAAAAAGCTCTTCCACATTTAATACTTCACTCATCCTTCTTCTCCCTTTCTCACTTTACCATTCGGCATAAAAGAAAACATCTCAGATATTGTACAATATGTGCGTCTTGTCGGTCAACAGATAATTACGCTTTTACACGCAGCAAATCATACTGAGAAGGGAGCCTGGACAGCTTTATCCACAACTTCTGTTTGGAGTGAGGGCAGCTTTCCACCGCTTCTCCCTCCTCATTGTACATAGCCTCCACTATAACTGTCAGATTTTCTCCGTTCGGTTTCATAATTTCAATCACATCTCCCACGGAGAACTTATTCCGCTGCTCAAAATGCGCAAGCCCATCCTTTGTCTCGTCCACAATTCCAAGATAGACATACTCGTTCACATAAGTGCTATTATCATAAATCTGTGTTTCGCTTGTAGGTTTGCCAAAGTAAAAGCCGGTGGTAAACTGTCTGTAGGTACATTTGGCGATTTCCGCCTTGTACCAGTCCATATTGGCCTGATAGGTCTCTGTACCGGCAAAATAATCGTCGATGGCCCTTCGGTAGGTTCTGGCAACCGTCGCCACGTACAGCGCGGTCTTCATGCGCCCTTCGATTTTCAGACTGTCTATTCCCGCTTCCACCAGCTCCGGAATATGTTCAATCATGCATAAATCCTTGGAATTAAAGAGATAGGTTCCCCTCTCATTCTCATAGA
Source organism: Acetatifactor sp. (assembly GCA_051877795.1). Lineage (GTDB taxonomy): Bacteria > Bacillota > Clostridia > Lachnospirales > Lachnospiraceae > Acetatifactor. The sequence goes on along the minus strand of JBJEJG010000077.1, from coordinate 36,819 downwards.
CCGGCAAATATTCTCCCGGTCTTGTCTCTTCTACCACAGCATATTTCCAGCGGCAGGGGTGGGTACACTCTCCCCTGTTGGCGTCTCTTCCCGTAAAATAGTTGCTGAGCAGACAGCGTCCCGAATAGGAGATGCACATGGCGCCATGGATAAAGCTTTCTATCTCCATGTCCTCCGGAATGTGTTCCCGGATTGTCTTAATCTCTTTCAGAGAAAGCTCCCTGGCGCTCACCACACGCTTTGCTCCCAGTCTCCACCAGAACAGATAGGTCTGATAGTTGGTATTATTCGCCTGGGTAGAGATGTGAATTTCTACCTGAGGCCAGACCTCCTTTGCAATCGTAAACATACCGGGGTCGGAAATGATAAGCGCATCGCAGGCTTCCGGTTTCATATCCCGCAGCTCGGCAAAATATTCCCTCGCTCCCTCCAAATCATCGTTGTGGGCAAGAATATTGGCTGTCACATAAACCTTTACCCCCCTTTCATGGGCAAAGGCAATTCCTTCCGCCATTTCTTCCTTCGAAAAATTTTTCGCCTTGGCACGTAGACCAAAGGCCTCTCCTCCGATATATACGGCATCCGCCCCAAAGATGACTGCCGTCTTTAAAACCTCCAGGCTGCTGGCCGGAATCAGAAGCTCCGGTTTTTTTCGCTGTGTCATGTCAATCCTCCTGTCTGCCAGTCTTTGTACTTAAGGTCACACCATCTCCCACAGGCAGAATCACCGTTTCCAGCTGCGGATGATGCTTCAGTTCATAGAGATAATCCCTCATGCGGGCGTGAATGGTGCGGTTTCTTCTGGTCACCGCGAAGCGGGACTCGATAATATCCCCATCCTGCAGGACATTGTCGGATAAAAGAAGGCCGCCGGGAGCCAGAAGTCGCAGAATATCCGGCAGGAAATTGATGTACTGTCCCTTGGCGGCATCCATGAAAATCAAATCGTAGGTATCCTCCAGTTCTCCCAGAATCTCTACGGCGTCTCCCTCCAAAAGCGTGATGCGTTCCTCCGCTCCCGCACGTCTGAAATTCTCCTTCGCCAGCGGAATCCGCTTCTCGTATTTCTCTATGGTAGTGATATGGCAGCCGTCAGGACTGTACTCATCCATCAATAATGCAGAAAAGCCGATAGCAGTCCCCACTTCAAGGATGTTCTTCGGCTTTGCAAATGCAAGCAGGAATTTCAACAGGCTCTGCATGGATTTCCTGATAACAGGAACCTGTGTTTCCAGTGCATATTTTTCAATTTCATCCAAAAAAGGAGTGTTGCCTTTATCAAGGGAATCAATAAAGGCAGACATTCTCTCATCAATAATCATGCCCTCTACTCCACCTTGCTTTCTTCCGGTGTTTCTTCTTCCCCGGCATCCTCCGCCATCACTGCCATCATATCCTCCGCAGTCATAGCAGTGCTCAAATCAAAGATACCCGGCTTTACATCCGCTCTGTACTCAGAGAGATAATATTGCAGGGTAAATAGTCTTGCGTCTCTGACAAGGCCCTTGCTCTCCAACAGATTTCCGATATCAGAGGCAGACATCTCGGCGGTAATCGCAACCGTGACAGTCCTTCCTTCACCGGACGAAATAGCCGGTTCCGTAAAAATACGATAGCCATAGTCATAGCACATAGTTGCACCGCGATAAATCGCATAGACGGCAAATACCACCACAGCGACTCTGAGGATTGCACCACAGACGGCACCAATCATACTTCCTGTTTTCATAAATACTCCTTTTTTCTACTCGAAATGCAGTTCGGCTGTAATGTAGGTATTCAGTCTCTGCATCATGCGGCAGAAATCCAGTTCGGCGGCAAGGAAATCCGCCACCAGAGGATTCTCCCGAAAGTTCTCATATTCCTTCTCGAAGCGATCCAGCTTGTCAAAATCGCTGTCCGGGCTGGACTGGAATTCGTAATTTCTTCTGCGGAAATCATCTATCTGCGCCTTCAGCTCCGGATATTGTTTTACCTTATCCAGTTCCGCCCTGTAGGTGCGATACACATCGCTTTCCAGAATAGCCGCGATGTAATTTTCTGTTGCAGTCTCTAAAGTTGTCATTTGTTTTTCTCCGCTCCCCGCCATGCTCTCCCTCGATTGCGCCATGCGCGCTCTGCGCGCTATTTGTGCCTGCATCTCGTGAGTACGGCTTCGCCCTGTTGGCCGCCATGCTCTCCCTCGATTGCGCACTTCGTGCTGCATCTCGTGAGTACGGCTTCGTTCCGTTGGCCGCCATGCCCTCCCTCGATTGCGCACTGCGTGCTGCATCTCGTGAGTACGGCTTCGCCCTGTTGGCCGCCATGCTCTCCCTCGATTGCGCACTTCGTGCTGCATCTCGTGAGTACGGCTTCGCCGTATTGTGCATACAATGAAGTGACACATCGGCGAGCAAGCTCTCCTCTGTGCACTTCATTTGCACAGCATGGCTCATTAAACCTCCATGATAATCGGCAGTATCATTGGTCTTCTTTTGGTTTTTTTCCAAACGTAATCGCCGAGGGCGTCCTTGGTTGTGTTCTTCAGCTTGCCCCAGTCGGTAATACCTCTGTCCAGACATTTCTGCAGGGCCTCGTCCACCGTATGACGCGCCTCCTCAATCAACTCATCCGATTCCTTCACATACACAAAGCCACGGGAAACAATATCCGGTCCTGCTACCAGCTGCCCGCTGGCTCTATCCAGGCTCATCACAACTATCATGATGCCGTCCTCCGCAAGGTGCTGCCTGTCGCGAAGCACTACGTTTCCGACATCACCCACACCGAGACCGTCTACCAGAATCGCACCGGTAGGCACCTTTCCCGTCACCTTCGCGCTCTCGCTGCCAAGCTCAAGCACATCACCGGAGGAGAGGATGAAAATATTCTCCTTGTCTATGCCAAGGCTCTGCGCAATCTTTGCCTGTGCCTTCAGATGCTTGTACTCGCCGTGTACAGGGATAGCATATTTGGGATGCACCAGCGTGTAAATCAGCTTGATTTCCTCCTGGCAGGCATGGCCCGACACATGGGCATCCTGAAAGATAACATCCGCGCCCTTGCGCAGCAGCTCGTTGATAACCTTTGTAACAGACTTCTCGTTTCCGGGAATCGGGTTGGAGGAGAAGATAACCGTATCTCCTGCGCCGATGGTAATCTTACGATGCATACCGTTTGCCATGCGGCTCAGAGCAGCCATGCTCTCGCCCTGGCTGCCGGTGGTAATGATAACCTGCTGGTCATCGGGATAATTTTTCAGCTGGTCTATCTCAATCAGCGTATTTTCCGGAATACTGATACACTCCAGGTTCCGCGCAGTTTCGATGATACTCACCATGCTGCGGCCCTCAACACATACCTTTTTGCCGAACTTGTAGGCCGTATTGATAATCTGCTGAACACGATCCACATTGGAAGCAAAGGTTGCCACAAAAATTCTTGTATTCCTGTGCTCCTCAAACAGGTTATCAAAGGTTTTTCCAACCGTTTTTTCAGAAGGAGTAAAGCCCGGTCTTTCCGCATTGGTGGAGTCGCACATCAGCGCGAGTACACCCTTCCTGCCAAGCTCTGCAAAGCGCTGCAGATCGATGGCATCGCCAAACACAGGCGTATAATCCACCTTAAAGTCTCCGGTATGCACTACCACACCGGCAGGAGAATAGATTGCCAGTGCAGCCGCATCCACAATGCTGTGGTTTGTCTTGATGAATTCCACCCGGAACTGTCCCAGATTGATGGATTGTCCGAACTTAACCACCTTTCTCTTGGTTCCCTTCATCAAGTTATGCTCTTTCAGCTTATTCTCTATAATACCCATGGTAAGCCTCGTGGCATAAATAGGCACATTGATATCTCTGAGCACATAGGGAAGCGCACCAATGTGGTCTTCATGTCCATGAGTAATCATAAATCCCTTTACCTTGTCGATATTGTCCTTCAAATAGGTCACATCGGGGATGACAAGGTCGATTCCCAGCATATCATCTGCCGGGAAGGACAGACCGCAGTCCACCACAATAATACTGTCCTCATACTCGAAGGCAGTAATGTTCATGCCAATTTGCTCCAGACCTCCCAAAGGGATAACCTTCAGCCTGGAAGCGCTGTTATTCTCTTTTTTCTTCAACCAAATTTCCTCCAAACTCTTTGCATTCTTTGCAGTAGCCATAGAGCTTGACCTCATGATTCACAACAGAAAATCCGGTGGTCTCGGCAATCTTTTCTTCCAGCTCCTCCAATAAATCATCCCGGAAGGAAATTACCTTACCGCATTTTTTACAGATTAAGTGGTGATGATGGTGCTTCTGCCCGTGGTTAGGAGCGCTCCCCATCTCGTAACGCACAAAGCCATCATCAAAGTTAATCCGGTCAATCAGATGCAGCTCATTTAACAACTGTATTGTTCTATAAACAGTAGCCAGCCCAATCTCAGGATAGTCTACTTTTACCAGCTCAAATATTTCTTCGGCAGTAAGATGTTCTTCCGGGCAAGACGCAATGGCCTCCAACACACGAAGCCTCTGGTTGGTGACCTTTAAGCCTTTCTCCTTAAGTAACTGTCTGAATTCCTCTCTGTCAACTGCCATACACACCCCCGCAGAAGCTACTCCTGTACAAAGGTGACATCATCCATCATATTCTGGAATACGCCGGCTACGGCATTCAGCTCTTCGTCGTCGGACACGATAGTGAAGACGCTTTCTTCCTCTCCATCCTTAGAAAGGTCTTTCAGAATCAGCGCCTCCCCGTCTCCCTCTTCAAAATCTGTTACCAGAATATAGTTATAGCCCCCGATTCTGGTCTGCTCCAGCACATAAAATTCTACCGGCTCTTCGCCCTCCGGGTTGAATGTAATTTTCTCCAGCTTCGCCATTTGATTCATTCCTCTTTTTTGTCAGAAGCAGCAGCGGCATTATAATCCAGATAGCCCTGCAAAATCAGGGTCGCTGCAATCATATCCACATAATCCTTACGATTTTCCCTGCGGATTCCGGCCTCCATCATTGCCTTATCTGCCGCAACAGTCGTCAACCGCTCGTCCCACATGATGACGGGCAGTCCGGTTCTCCGCTCCAGTTTCTCCTTGAATTCCATTGTCAGTTCCACACGCGCGCCTTCCGTGGCGTTCATATTCTTTGGAAGCCCAAGGACAATCTTCTCTACTTCATTCTCCACAATCAGTTCTTCAATGCGTGCAAGCGTCTGACGCAGCTTATTTTCCTCCTTGCGGCGGATAATCTCAACCCCCTGAGCCGTGATAAGCAGACTGTCGCTGATTGCCACACCCACCGTCTTTGAACCGAAATCAAGCCCCATTATACGCATGGGTATCCTCCTACTGCCATTTTTTTGTGCGGATATATTCTGTCAGCAGTTCCTCTACCAGCTCATCCCGCTCCACTTTCATAATCAGGCTTCTTGCATTTTTATGGCTGGTAATATAAGTAGGATCTCCGCTCATGATATATCCCACAATCTGGTTTACCGGGTTATACCCCTTCTCGGTCAAAGCCTCATATACGGTAGCCAATACCAGTTTTGCTCCGGTCTCAGGTTCTGTCTCTACCTTGAAGTATTGTGTATTTCCTAAGTCCTGCATACTCATCCTCATTCTTCCGGTACATTGCATTCTTTCTACTGTTTTTTATCATACCTCATTTATCCTAAAAATTCAAGGTGACTCTGACAAACTTTACAGTACCGGATCACCCGCAAGTATTTCATCGGTCAGAAAAGCAGATACCTTTACCTTTACCATGGTATTCAGACGACATCTTCCCATGTCGTCCTCTGCTTTCAGGGCAACCTTTACATAATCTTCCGTGTGCCCGACCAGCCAGGCCGCTCCGTTTATATTTTTGTTCTCCTCCAGGAGCACCTCAGCCACCTGACCTATGTAGGTTGTCCGGAACTCTTTTGATTGACGCCTCTCCAGCTCCAACAGTTCATTGCTTCTGGCTGTTTTCACAGGCTCAGGCACCTGTCCGGGCATCCCTGCCGCAACAGTTCCCGTTCTTTTGGAATACTTGAAAACATGCATCTCGTAAAAATGAACTTTTTCCAGAAACCGCCTGGTCTGCTCAAACTCTTCTTCCGTTTCTCCGGGAAATCCCACAATGACATCTGTTGTGATTGCCGGATTCCGAAACGCCCTGCGCAAATATTCCACACAGGTATAGTATTCCCCTGTGGTATAGTGTCTATTCATCCTGCGAAGCGTCTCGTCACAGCCGCTCTGCAGGGAAAGATGAAAGTGCGGGCATACCTTGGGCATTGCGGCAAGCCGCTCAGCCGTCTGTTCCGTGACAATCCGCGGTTCCAGAGAGCCTAAACGAATCCGTCTGATTCCGTCAATCTCATGCAGCTTCTCCACGAGGTCAATCAGTCTGCTCTCCCCGGAATATTCCGGACGCTCTCCCTTACGGGACTCCACACTTTTTCCCTGTTTCCATTGTTCCCCGTCAAAATCAATTCCATAAGAACTGATGTGAATTCCTGTAAGAACAATTTCCTGATACCCCTTTTCTGCCATGGCGCGTACCTCTGCCAGCACGTCCTCTGCCCTGCGGCTGCGCACCCGGCCTCTGGCATAGGGAATGGCGCAGTAGGAACAGAACTGGTTGCACCCATCCTGAATCTTGATATAGGCTCTGGTATGCTCCGCCGTCTGTCTCAGCTGCATCTCTTCGTACTCATAAGTATGATTTATGTCAGGAACCGTTGTTCCGCGGAGAGTTTTGTCCACTTTTTCACTTGCCGGCTCTCCTTCCCGGCATTCTCCCAGGTCTCCCGCCGGCTCTCTGCTGCTTTTTTCTTCCCTCTCCTTCAGATATTCCTCCAGAATGGTTACGATATCCTTTTTCCGGTTATTGCCGATAGCCAGATCAATGCTGTCATCCTTTTCCAGGGTCTCCCGACCGGTTTGGACATAGCAGCCTACCGCCACTACAACCGCATTGGGATTCAGCTGCCTGGCTCTGTGCAACATCTGCCGGCTCTTTCTGTCAGCGATATTTGTGACGGTACAGGTATTTACGATATAAATATCCGCTATCTCATCAAATGGTACAATATTGTAGCCTTTTTCTTGTAACTTTTGTTGCATTACTTCTATTTCATAGGAATTGACTTTGCATCCCAGGTTATGCAATGCTACATTTTTCATACGATTCCTCACTTTTTTTGTATTGTTTTATCCTTGACTTTTATCCGCTTTCCCATTAAGATGTACTCAGAAGGTATGACACCCATAAGGAGGTAAACAACTATGAAAACAGTACAGATTTCTTTAAATTCCATCGACAAAGTAAAATCCTTTGTAAATGATATCACCAAGTTCGATTATGATTTCGATTTGGTATCCGGCAGATACGTTATCGATGCTAAATCCATCATGGGTATCTTCAGTCTGGATCTCTCCAAGCCCATCGACCTGAATATCCATGCAGAGGATGGCGTTGACGAGGTTCTCGCAATTCTGAAGCCTTACATGGTATAAACTCAGAGAAAAAAATAAGAAAAGCTCCAGAGGACGCAATCACTTTGGAGCTTTCTTTTTGTCTTACTCAACAATAATCAGTTCATCTGTCTCTAACGCAGTTTTCACCAGTTCCTCAATCTTCTCATCCAGATTGTGCTCATGTCTGCGGATAATATTCACATTTGGCTTTGTCACAGGATGCTTTGCCACAAAAATGGTACAGCAATCCTCAAAAGGCTGAATCGAAGTTTCAAAGGTATCAATCTTCTTCGCCACCGCCACTATCTCTTCCTTATCAAAACCAATCAGCGGCCGATAAACAGGCAGCTCGCACACCTCATTCGTTGCAACCAGAGAGTTCATGGTCTGGGAAGCCACCTGACCGATGCTCTCTCCCGTAATCAGGCCGAGACACTCCGTCTCCTTTGCGATATGCTCCGCAATACGCATCATATATCTCCGCATGATGATAGTCAGCTCCTCGTGCGGACACTTCTCATGAATGTAGAGCTGAATATCCGTGAAGTTAATCACATGAAGATAGATGGGGCCCGTATAGCGTGATACAATTCTCGCCAGGTCAACCACCTTCTGCTTTGCACGCTCACTGGTATAGGGCGGTGCATGGAAATAAACCGCATCAATCTTTACGCCGCGTTTTGCAATCATATAACCCGCCACGGGGGAATCAATTCCACCGGACAGAAGCAGCATCGCCTTTCCGCCGGTTCCCACCGGCATACCACCCGGACCGGGAATAATTTCCGAATAAATATATATTTTCTCGCGGATTTCCACCGTCAGCATAATCTCCGGCTGATGGACATCCACCGTCATCTCCGGGTAGGCATCCAGTATCGCCTCTCCCAGATCGGCATTAATCTCCATGGAATCCTTAGGATAATTCTTGCGGGCACGGCGCGCATTCACCTTAAAGGTCTTATGGCGGTCCGGATAGACATCTCCCACATAACTGACAACTGTGTCGCAAAGTTTGTCAAAGCCCTCATCCTCCACATAAATCATCGGACAGATGCCGGAAATGCCAAACACGTGCTGAAGCCGCGCTACAGCCTCGTCATAATCAAATTCTCCTTCCGCCTCCACAAAAATTCTTCCCTGGGTTTTGGAAATCAGAAACTTCCCGTCACATTTTTTCAGAGCAAATTTTATCTGATGAATCAACGCGTCCTCAAACAAATACCGATTTTTTCCCTTTACACCGATTTCCGCATACTTTATCAAAAAAGCAGTAAACATATTTTCTCCTCTCTGTACAAACGAGCTCGCAGTGCACCTCGAATTCGCTTCGCTTCTTCTCGGTCACGGGCGTCGCCTCACCTCGCAGTGCACCTCGAATCCGCTTCGCTTCTTCTCGGTCACGGGCGTCGCCCTATAGATAGGTTCGACACCTCGCACCCGCAAGCAAGCTTGCAGTGCGACTGTCGAACCTATCTGCACTGCTTGTTACTTACGCGCATATCTTCTCAGTATTGGAATTTTATCATACAATGCCTGCAAAGTATAGTCTATTTCTTCCATTGTCGTGTAGACGGAAAAACTGAAACGTATGGTTGCTTCCAGCATCCTCTTCTCCACGCCGATAGCCTTCAGGGTAGCTGAGGGCTGCGGCTTGTGCGCCGAGCAGGCACTTCCGGCAGACACATAAATTCCCTCTTCCTCCAACGCATGCAGCAGAACCTCGCTGCGGACGCCTCCGAAGGATACACTGACAATGTGAGGTGCCGTCCCCTCGCCATCCGGTCTGTCCGGCAAAAGTCCGTTAATTCTGACATCCTCCAGTTTCCGCACTCCGTCCATAAAATGCTTTTTGCAGCTATAAAGCCGCTCCATATCCTCATCATAATGCTGATACAGAAGCTCCGCTGCCCTTGCCATGCCTGCTGCCCCCGGCACATTGTCCGTACCGGAACGAAGGTTCATCTGCTGACCGCCTCCATGCAGAAGAGGCTGTATCTTCACCTTATCTCCGATATACAGCACACCCACGCCCTTGGGACCGTGAATCTTATGACCGCTAACGGATAATAAATCAATTCCCATTTTTTTCGGATATATTTTTGCCTTTCCAAAGCCCTGCACGGCATCCACATGAAACAGAGTGTCGGGATTCATCCGTTTAATCAGAGCGCCCGCCTCCGCTATGGGCTGAAGCGCGCCAATCTCGTTGTTGGTATGCATGATAGATACCAGAATGGTATCAGGCTTCATAGCCCACTGCAAATCCTCCAGAGAGATTTGCCCATAGGAATTCACCGGCAGATATGTCACACAATATCCCAGAGACTCCAGATACGCACAGGTACGCAAAATGGCCGGATGCTCAATCTGCGTTGTGATGATGTGCTTTCCCCTGCGGCTGTTGGCGAATGCACAGCCTATCAGCGCCATATTATCCGACTCCGTACCGCCCGAGGTAAAGAAAATTTCCTTTTCATTCACCTTCAAAAGCCTTGCCATTGTCTCTTTTGCATAGCGCAGATGATTTTCGGCCTGTACTCCTTTCATATGGAGACTGGAAGGGTTACCGTAATCTTCGCACATTATCTTTTTAATCAATTCTGCAACCTCAGGGAAAACACGCGTTGTAGCAGAATTGTCCAAATAAACTTCCATTTTCTTTTCTCCTCTTGCTGTTATCATATCTTATGCAACGCAGCCTGTCCCTGCGCCTGCAACGGCATTCTTTCGGTTCACAGCTGTCTCGGATTTAGTCTTCGGCAGACATGGGAAGGGTTGTACCCTCCAGAACATACATCATCCAGGAAAGCACGGTCATCCCTGCCGTTTCCGTCCGCAGGATACGCTTTCCCAGCGTAATGGGTTCGATGCCGTTTTCCATGGCAAGCCGTATCTCATTTTCCTCAAAGCCTCCCTCCGGGCCGATAAACACCGCAATGTCCTGTCCGGGCTTCAGCTGATTTACAATCTCTCTTGTCTTCTCCATCCCGTCTGCCATCTCATAGGGAATAATTCTGACATCCATGTCAGCCGCCATATGCACCGCCTGGGAAAAGCTCATTACACCGGAAATCTCCGGTATGATGCCTCTTTTACTCTGCTTTGCCGCCGCTTCCGCAATGCCCTGCCATCGGGCAATCTTAGAAGAAGCTTTCTTATCATCCAGCTTTACCACACACCGCTTCGCCGCCACGGGAATCACCCTGTATACGCCCAGTTCCACTGCTTTTTGCACGATGAGTTCCATCTTATCCGCCTTGGGCAGCCCCTGAAACAGATAGATTCTGGAAGGCAGTTCCACATTATCCTCTTTGATAAAACGAAGCCCACATACGATGCGTTCTTCTTCCAGAGACACAATACCGCAGCGATATTCCTTTCCATCCTGCCCGTTGCTGACGTTCAATTCCTCTCCGGGCTTCATGCGAAGTACATTCCTGATATGGTTGACATCACTGCCGGTAATAATCACTGTTTTTTCCGATAAACTAATTTGATTCGGTTCCACAAAAAACTGGTACATGGCAATATTCCTTTCTCAACTTGTAATCATACGTGTAATTACAGCCTCATGTCAATACCTTTTTCAGTTCTGATAACGCTTGGAAAAGGAAAAAGATGCCGGGCCATAGCTTTTAGACCATAGCTTAGCATCTTTTGATTTTCCCTGCCTTTGCCGGCCGGATGGACCACCTTTACTCCTTCTGCGCTGTCACACTGACCCACTCGCCCTGATAGGTCACCTCCAGCACCTTCAGTCCTGCTGCCTTTACAGCCTCCACAACGGTTTCTTCCTTGTCGTCAATGATACCTGAGGTAATGTAGATGCCACCGGGCTTCAGCTGATTCACAATCACGGGCGTCAGAGGCACAAGCACATCTGCCAGAATATTTGCCACAACAATATCATAGCAGCCATAGCCCACCTTATCCTGCACCTCTTTGTCGGTGATAATATTACCAATCATCATATCGAACCTCTCCGGGGCAATTCCGTTTGCCTCGCAGTTCTGAGCCACCGCCTCTACCGCACAGATATCCAGATCGGTTCCCATCGCATGTTTTGCACCGAACATCAGGGACAGAATTGCCAGAATCCCGCTTCCCGTTCCCACATCCAGAAGCTCCGTCTCCGGGGTAATGTATTTTCTCAGCTGTCTGATACACAGCTGGGTCGTCTCGTGCATTCCGGTTCCGAAAGCGGTACCGGGATCAATGTGCAGTACTATTTTCCCTTCGTCCTCCGCTTTCATATTCTCCCAGGAGGGAATCACAAGAATATCATCAATGTAAAACTGATGGAAATACTGCTTCCAGTTGTTTATCCAGTCAATGTCCTCGGTTTCATCTACCGCAACAGTGCCTTCCCCGATATCACAGAACATCCTCAAGCCTTCCAGTTCCCGCTTCACATCAGCCAGAACCGTCTCTGTATCCGTCCGTTCTCCGTTGACCTCCAGACTGCCATCCTCCTTCTCCTCCACGAAGAAGCTAAGGTAAGCAATTCCGTCATTCTCCGGCCCGTCCGGCAGAATATCCACAAACATCTGCTCCTTTTCCAGAGCGGTCAGCGGCACCTTATCCTCAATCTGTGCTCCCTCCAGACCAATGTCGTAGAGAGTGCTGATAATGATATCTTCTGCATCTGTAGTTGTTTTAATTCTGAATTTAACCCACTTCATTCTCCAAAATCCTTTCCGGTTATTACATTATTCTTTTATCAAAACGACAGAATCCTTTCCGTAATATGAGGATACCGTATAGTTTACCCAGTCCTCCGGATTATCCGTAATGTCCCCGAAATACAGCAGATACGGATAATAGGTATACGGCTTGAAACGGACATCCTTTATGGAATCATCCTTCAAAACCGCAAGGCGTTCCTGATATTCCGCATAGTAGGTCTGGGCCTCCCCGCGGCGAAGAGAATTCACTGCGCTTAAGGTGGTCAGGGTATCTCCTCCCCAGACGTACAGGGAAAAGCACAGAAGCATGCCTCCGGCTATCCAACAGGGCAGCAGATAAGAGCTTTTGGGCGAGATACCTTCGCCGTTTTTATTTTTCAGCCAATCAAATCTGCGCAAAAACCAGCCTGTCCAATACAATTCATTCCCATACAGCCAGATGTAAAAGGTAAAGCGGTAGAGATTCTGAATCCTTCCCGCCCCCGTGATTCCGAGCGTGTAAATGGTTGGCGTAAACTGCGCCGCAAAAACCCCGAAGGAAATCAGCGAAACAAGCACCGGAAACGGATATCTGTAATTTTTCTTCTGCACGATATTGACAAACAGGGGCAGGAACAGCAGCGCCAGAATCACACAGGGAAGAATTGCATTTCCCGTCACATAGAAAGCAGCCTCCTTTAAGGAGAGCAATATCGCTTTTACTGCCGACATATCTGCCGCATCGGTAGTGGAAAGTCTCTGCTGATTCCCCGGTGCCAGCACATTCAGCAGAAATCCTGCAAGAAACAACACCATTCCCGCTGTGACGAACCACCTGTTTGGGTTCTTCCGATACCAGTACCAGACCATTGTAAAAAAGTAAACAAGCAGCATGGTAATCAATGTCACATAGGTTCCGCCGGACACCAGAATCGTCAGAAGCACAATACCGGTATATAGTAAAATTCTTTTCCAGCGTTTATTCGGGTTATGATATAGCAGAATCAGCAGAGCAAGCAAAACCGTTGCCTCATTATGTACTACTGTATACAGCACCGCTCCGCAGAACCAGTAAAACGCTTCCGAAGGAACCGGCACCAGCAGCACCTGCATACAGATAACACAGATGGAAACAATGCCCGCCCGAAAGGTATCTGCCCCCATCACTTTCTTCAGAATCACCATAAACAAGAACAATTCCGAAAGCACAAATCCTCCCAGTGCAAGATAAGTTCCCACATAGTAAGCATCCTTGATAAAAATTCCCATCATGGAGGTTACAAACCATTCCGCAGCAAAGGTTCCCTGCCAAATATGCCAGTAATCCCAGGCATAGGAAAGCTGCCTCCCAAAAACTCTGATAACCGAATGGGTTTCCTCCCAGACCAGCTCTGCAGACTGGGCATACCCCACGTCATCCACACTTTCAAAATTATAGTGACCTATTATGAATAACGGTACCAGTACTGCTATCAACACCAGCACCATCCCCGCAAAAATGATTCTGATATGTAACTCTTTTGTCTCCAGTTTTCTCATTCGTAAACCCTTTCCACATAATGGTCAAATACAAGGACATTATAAACTATTTCTTTCTGTTTTGAAAGAGCCAGCTTTCCCTGTACGAAAAAAAGGAACAGGCTTTCATATCACCTGTTCCTGACAATTCTATTTCCAGAATTTCTTTTTCTTGCCGTCCTTGGGTTCTTTATTGTCACCACCGGCTTCCTGCTCGGAGCTTGCCTTGGCAGCCGCATTCAATGTATCACCTGTCAGTTCATCGAACTGGCGAAGCAGCTCCTTCGCTTCAGGCTTCAGCTTATCCGGCACCTGTACCACCAGCGTTACATAATGGTCGCCACGGACATCCTTATTTCTCCAGGAAGGAACTCCTTTTCCCCGCAGACGGATTCTGGTGTCTGTCTGCGTACCGGGTTTCACATCATAAATTACCTTGCCATCCACGGTATCAATCAGGACTTCTCCACCCAGAGCTGCCACAGCAAAAGATACCGGAACTGTTGAATAAATATCAAAATCCTGTCTCTGGAAGATGGGATGACGGCCTACAATTACCTCAATCAGTACATCTCCTCTTGGGCCTCCGTTAATACCGGGCTCTCCCAGACCGGGCATACGTGTGGACTGTCCGTTGTCAATACCGGCGGGAATATCCACGGAATAACGCTTCTTCATAGGAATATATCCTGTTCCGCGGCAATCCGGGCACTTCTCTCTGATTACCTTTCCGCTGCCCTGACACTCAGGGCAGGTCTGTACATTACGAACCGTTCCGAAGAAAGACTGCTGTGTGAACACCACCTGTCCCTTGCCGCCGCACTTGGTACAGGTTTCAGGGCTGGTACCAGGCTTCGCGCCGGAACCGTTACAGGTCTTACAGGTTTCCTTTACAGTCAGTTCTATTTCCTTCTTACAACCGAATACCGCCTCTTCAAAGGTGATACGCACACTGGTGCGCAGATTCGCACCCTTCATAGGGCCGTTGCTCTGACCCCGGCTTCTTCCGCCGCCAAACAAATCGCCGAAAATGTCACCGAAAATATCCCCGAAATCAGCGCTGTTAAAGTCAAAGCCTCCACCGCCTGCGCCGCCGTCAAAGGCTGCGTGACCGAACTGATCATACTGGCGCCTTTTTTCCGGGTCACTTAAGACTGCATATGCCTCGGAGGCCTCCTTGAACTTTTTTTCTGCCTCCGCATCCCCCGGATTCATATCAGGATGGTATTTTTTTGCCAGGACACGATATGCCTTTTTGATTGCAGCGTCGTCTGCGTTCTTCTCAACGCCAAGGACCTCATAATAGTCGCGCTTCTGCTCTGCCATAGTATATACACCTCATACGCGGTAACACAGGGTATGGAAATACCCTACCCTGTGCCCCTTTAAATCTATCTTTATTACTCTATCACAATATGTGAAGAATCGCAACGCGATTCTTTGAGAATGACTTAGTTGTACTGAACAACTTTATTCATCGGCGTAGCCGGAAGAATTGCGAAGCAATTCCGTTGATGAGACTTAGATTTTGTTAGGCGGCGTCTTTTGCCGCCTTAGAAAATCTTCTTCTCGGCGAAACTTAGAAATTCTAAGAAGAGGTACTTCCTCTTCTTAGAATTTCTTTTCACCGTTAGACCTCGCGGAAATCTCCGTCAATCACGTCATCATCGGTAGAAGAGGAAGATGCACCGCTCATATCAGGACCTGCTGCGCCTGCTCCCATATCAGGACCTGCGCCACCCTGTGCCTGCTGCATATTCTCATACATCTTGGTGAACAGAGCCTGCGCACTGTTTGTCAGTTTCTCCTTTGCAGCCTTCAGTTCATCAAGGTCGCTGTCGCTCATCTCCTGATCCTTGGTTCTCTCCAGAATTGCCTTTACCGCATCCAAATCGGACTGAACAGCTGACTTATCGCTGTCGCTCAGCTTGTCGCCTACTTCTTTCAGTGCGTTCTCAGTCTGGAACACGAAGGAATCTGCATCGTTTCTTGCCTCAACAGCTTCTTTTCTCTTCTTATCCTGAGCCTCGAACTCAGCTGCCTCCTTCACTGCTCTCTCAATTTCTTCATCAGACATGTTAGAGCCTGCAGTAATGGTAATGTGCTGTTCCTTGCCGGTACCGAGATCCTTGGCAGATACATTTACAATACCGTTTGCATCAATATCGAAGGTAACTTCAATCTGAGGCACACCTCTTCTTGCAGGAGGAATACCATCCAGACGGAACTGTCCAAGGGACTTATTGTCTCTCGCAAACTGTCTCTCACCCTGAAGGACATTGATGTCTACGGCAGTCTGGTTATCAGCTGCAGTGGAGAATACCTGACTCTTCTTGGTAGGGATGGTTGTATTTCTCTCAATCAGTCTGGTTGCAACACCACCCATTGTCTCGATGGACAGAGACAGCGGAGTTACATCCAGAAGCAGGATATCGCCTGCGCCGGCATCGCCTGCCAGCTTACCGCCCTGTACAGACGCACCGATTGCTACACACTCGTCGGGATTCAGAGACTTGCTGGGCTCCTTGCCTGTCAAAGCTCTTACCTTATCCTGTACCGCAGGAATACGGGTGGAACCACCTACCAGAAGCACCTGACCCAGGTCAGCATTTGTCAAACCTGCATCCTTCATGGCATTCTGTACGGGAATTGCAGTTCTCTCAACCAGGTCGCGGGTCAGTTCATCAAACTGTGCACGGCTCAGGTTCATATCAAAGTGCTTGGGGCCTTCTGCTGTTGCGGTAATGAAGGGCAGATTGATGTTGGTCGTCATGGCGCTGGACAGCTCCTTCTTTGCCTTCTCAGCTGCTTCCTTCAATCTCTGCATAGCCATCTTGTCTCCGGAGAGGTCTACGCCCTCTGCCTTTTTGAACTCAGACAGCATCCACTGAATAATCTTGTTATCGAAATCATCACCACCAAGGTGGGTATCACCGTTGGTTGCCAGAACCTCGATAACGCCGTCACCGATTTCGATGATGGAAACATCAAAGGTACCGCCACCCAGGTCGTAAACCATAATCTTCTGCTCTTTCTCATTGTCAAGGCCATAAGCCAGAGCTGCTGCAGTAGGCTCGTTGATGATACGCTTTACATCAAGTCCTGCAATCTTACCAGCATCCTTGGTTGCCTGACGCTGTGCATCGTTGAAATATGCGGGAACAGTGATAACTGCCTCAGATACCTTCTCGCCCAGATAGCTCTCTGCATCTGCCTTCAGCTTCTGAAGAATCATTGCGGAAATCTGCTGAGGAGAGTACTTCTTGCCGTCAATGGTACGGCCTCTGTCAGTACCCATGTCTCTCTTGATAGATGCGATTGTCTTCTCAGCGTTGGTAACTGCCTGACGCTTTGCAGGCTCGCCTACCAGTCTCTCGCCTGTCTTTGTGAATGCCACGACGGAAGGTGTTGTTCTTGCGCCTTCTGCGTTTGCGATAACGGTGGGCTTACCACCTTCCATTACAGCTACACAGCTGTTTGTTGTTCCCAAGTCAATACCAATAATCTTACTCATTTTTATCTCCTCCTGAATTATTGTTTATATTATTGTTATCCATACTCTGTTGTTATCTATGCTCTGCGAAACATTCTTCCGGACAAAACTTAAGTATTCTTAGGCGGCGTCCTGCAACGCCTTAGATTTACTTTTCGTCCTTCACTCTGTTACAGCGACCATCGAATGGCGAACCACACTGTCACGGTAGGTATAACCTCTTTGAAGTTCCTGTGCAACCACGCCGGATTCATATTCCTCACTTGCCACCTGCATTACTGCGTTGTGCAGATTGGGATCAAATTCCTTTCCCACCGCTTCGATTGGCTTTACTCCAATATTCTCCAGCTCTGTCAGAAGCTGCTTGTATACCCGGTTCATACCGTCCACAAAGGGGTCTTCCTTTTTTTCCTCCGGCACGGTAGCCAAACCTCTTTCAAAGTTATCTACCACGGGGAGCATCTTTTCAATAACGCTCTTTGCACCGGTTTCAAACATTGCCGTCTTTTCTTTTTCCGTCCTGTTGCGGAAGTTTTCAAATTCAGCCAGCTGGCGCTTTACCTTATCTTCCAGCTGTTCAATCTGTTCCTTGTAGGCATCTGCTTTTTTGTCCTGCTTCGCCTGCTTCTTTGCCGCTCTTTTCTCAGTCCAGCTCCTGGGGTCTTCCCCCTCGGGAGCCTCTTCCGCAGCTTCCTCTGCAGCCTCGTCTGTAGCTTCCGCCTCACATTCTTTTATGGTTTCCTCTGCGTTCTCTTCTATAGTTTCGGCAGTCTCTTCCGCTTCAGAAGCTTCTTTCTGTCTGCTCTCTTCGATATCCTTTTCCTGATCCGCCATGCTATCTGTCCTTTCTATTCTATATCATCCTTCCTGTACAACTCATCCAGCTGCGTCTGAATGGTTCTCAGGGTTCCCACTACCTTGTCATAATCCATTCTTTTGGGGCCTACAATACCGATTGTGCCCTTCATGCCGTCACCCAATTCATAGGTTGCTGTAACAACACTACAATCCTTCATACTCTGTACCGGCGTTTCAGCACCAATATAAACCTGGATTCCTGTGTTCTCCCCGGCTTCTCCTGTCTCCTGCAGAAGTTCTCCCAGAAGCTGCTTCTCCTCAAAGGTGTTAATCAGTTCGCTGGCCTTCTGCTGGTCTGCCAGTTCAGGGTAGCGGAAAATGTTGTTGGTGCCGCTGGTATATATCTCCAGATCCTCCTCCGCCCTGATTGCTTCTGCCACTGCATCAATCACCTCACTCACAATATCACTGTGAATGCCGGCCTGCTGCTTCATAACGGAAATCATTCCCAGATTGATTTCGTCAATGGAAAGTCCATTCAAATTTGTATTCAGCAGAATATTCAGTTTCAGGATTGTCTCATCGCTCAACTCTTCATCAATATTCAGGATATTGTTCTTAATCACATTTCCCTCAATCACAATGACTGCCAGAAGCTGATTGGCATCCACTCTCGAAAGCTGTATAAACTTTAGTTTATTTCGCTTTGTCTGTGGAGCGGAAATCATGGTAGCATACTGGGTATTCTGTGCGAGAACCCTGGCCACCTGCTTGAGCAGCGTCTCCAGCTTATCCTGCCGCTCTACCAGCATATCCTTCATCTCGATTACTTCGCGTTCCTTTTCCTGCATCATGGTATCTACATAAAATCTGTAGCCCTTATCGGAAGGAATCCGCCCTGCCGAGGTGTGGGGCTGCAGAATATAGCCCATCTCCTCCAGGTCTGCCATCTCGTTGCGGATGGTAGCGGAACTCAGATTCAGGTCAGTGTACTTTGAAATGGTTCTGCTGCCAACCGGTTCCCCTGTCTCCAGATAATTTCGGATGACTGCCTGCAGGATTTTCTTTTTTCTTTCATCCAGCTCCACTTCTGTACCTCCCCTTCTGTTATTAGCACTCATTCAAAAGGAGTGCTAACATCTGATAAACATAAAATAGCACTTAGCTTATATGTTGTCAACCGATTTTCCGGAAAATAATTCTAAAATAAATCTAAACCGTTTGAAATATCATTTCCTATACCCTGTCCGCATTCAGGTAGGGAAGCACCTGGGAAAAGTCCGTATCGGATGCATAATAGAATTTTGTATAGCAGGTCTGGTTATAGCAGTTATTCTGCCATGCAATTCCTGTTCTGTACATCGCATCATGCATCAGCGTAAAGAGCTTGTGATGAGAAAGTTCCAGTCCTGTGTATATTCTGATGGCACTGCTGTCCTCCGTCCGCAAAAGCAGTTCCTCTCTGTAGTCTCCGAAAATGTCCGCCACCAGACAGGGATTTCCCTTCGTGCCGTTATTTGTCAATGTTCCCTCAGGCTTCAGTAAAATGCCGTGTGTATTATCGTTTATCACACCGGTCTGACAATCATGCAGATAATCTACTCCGTCTATCACCTGAGTGGACAAATCCGCAGCAAATCGAATGGCCTGATTGGTTCCAAGTACCTTGTCCGGAAGCTTATTTCCCTTGCAGTCATACATCTCCTTCACCCAGACGGAAAATCCCCTGACATCAGGGCTGACATCTCCCACCATGCATCTTCCCAAATCCGTTTCCGCATATTCTCCAAAAAGTACCTCTCCGGTTTCGGCATCTCTCAGCGCCCAGCCAAAAGGGGCTGCCTCTGCTCCTTCAAATACGTTAAAAATCTGGAATCCAGGTCTGTCAGGATTCATGACGGCAACATGCATGGAATCCCCATGTCCGAACTTTGCCGGTGTGCCATCCGGAAGCTCTCCCCAGGAAGAATACAAAACACTTCCGTCATGATCGATTACAGCTGCACCATAGATAATTTCCTGACAACCGTCGTCATCCACATCAGCTGCAGACAGGCTGTGATTTCCCTGCCCTGCCAGGATACCGTACACCGGGTCGGCTCCTACCCCGCCGTGAGGATTGTCGTTAAAGGGATTCCGCATCGGCACAAATCCGCTGTCCACATCAAATTTCACCCGGTGTCTGCGCTCAAAGAAGTCATATGCCACAACGGTCGTCCTGGTATAGTATCCGCGGCAAATAATAAGGTAAGGTCTCTCTCCGTCCAGATAGGCCACTCCCGACAGGAAGCGGTCCACACGATTGCAGGGCTCGATGCGCTTCATCGCGTAGTCACCCCAGCGCAGACCGTCATCCACTCTGGGATGAGGGAAATCCAGCGTCTCCAACTCTTCCCCGCTTCCTCCGAACATCGTCAGATATTCCGGTCCGCTGTAGATAAATCCTTCAAACTCTCTCAATTTATTTTTCGGACTTCTTGACGGCGCATAAACATCCAGAAAATAATCCGCCAGCCTTGCCGCATCATCTTCCGAAAGCGGATATTGATACTTCGGAGTCATTCCGAAGCACTCTTCCAGGGTTGCAGGCCACTGTCCGGATTTCACCTCCTCATAGTCCGTCCACTCCATGAACACTCTTTTCATATGTTCCGCATAACCGGCAGCGCTGCATACATAATTATCCTCATTTGTAATTCCAGCATTTCTGTCCTTCTCCGGAATTGTGATATATTTGCGGGTTTTCACACTGCCATCCCCGTTAAAGACAGTCATACAGGTACCGGGAGCTGTTTTCACGGACATTTCCGCCTTACCGTCTCCATCAAAATCATACACCATAAACTGTGTATAGTGGGCGCCCGCGCGAATATTGGGTCCCATATCAAGTCTCCACAGCAGTCTTCCGTCGAACTTGTAGCAGTCAATATAGCATCTTCCCGTATATCCCCTGTGCGATACATCATGCGCATTGGAGGGATCCCACTTCACAAAAAACTCATATTCCCCGTCGCCGTCCACGTCTCCTACGCTCATATCGTTCGCACTGTATACATATTCCTGTCCGGCAGGCGTCACTCCTCCCTCCGGTTTTCTCATTGGTATTTCATAATATGCCTTTTCATTCACTCTGACAGGCTCACAGGGTTCTTCCTGCATACCGTCGCGCAGCGCCGCAACCGCATATGTGTCCCCGGCCTCTCCTTCTTTATCCAGATAATTGGTGCTGTCCGTGACAAGCGCCAGCTTTTTTCCGTTTTTATATACAACATAATCTGTTCCGCTCATACCGGTGGCAGTGTATCCCGTCACCTCCCAAACCAGCATCCTCCAGCCCAAGAAAACACCTTCACTTGTCCGAACCGCAATCAATCCCCTGTTCAGCTTTTCCAGCTGTTCCTTCCACACTTTTTTCACCGGAGTCTTTAAAAGCTCACTCCTTCCAACCAGTTCCTTTTCTATCCATGCTTCTACCTTTATATAATAAGGAATATGCGTTGCCTTATTCAGGAAAAACTCCGTGCCTTTTGTTTCGGCCACGCATTTATATTCCATCTCTTCCGTATATCTGTCAGACCAGAATACCTTATACAGCATTCCAAAGCGCTCCGTCTCCGGCTGCCACTTCACTTTCAAAAAAGTATCCTCTACCGTATCAGCCCAAAGCTTTATCTGAAACATATCCCTCTCCATTCCGGGCAGCTTTTTATGCCGCCTCACGCTTTTTTTATGCTGCAAAGCCACCGAAATCCGTTACCGGATGACGGTGGCTTTCAGCAGTTCCTCTTAATTTAATAAATATTACTTATTTGCCTGATACTGCTCGTTTACTTCAGCAATGATTTGATCATAGCCCTGCGCTCTGATATCGTCAAGCTGCTGCTTGAACTGCTCCAGGGTAATTGCGCCGCAGATATACTGTGTCCTTGCAGCAGTTGCAGAGGTATCCAGCGTTGCGCCCTCAGTGGAGTAAGTTGCAGAGTTTACAAGGTAGGAAAGAGCAGGGTTAATTTCCGCATAAGGCAGAGCTTCTGCATAAGCTGCATTCTGCGCTTCATTGAACTTATCCGACTTAACGGGAACTCTCTCGGAAGTAGCCTCTGTGGAAGGAAGGAAAGTAAGCAGCTGGTTCAGACCCTTGTAGTTGTTAGCCAGAACTTCATCCTCGGAATCAGTCTTCACAAGGTAGCCGTCTTCCATCTTGTAGTTTACACCTTCCAGACCATACTGGGTAATTGTAAGCATTTCAGGATCGCAGAGCTTATCCAGCAATGTCAGAGCAGCTTCAATCTTTTCTTCTGTGTCCAGAGTAGTAGCGGAAAGTGTGAAGAATCCGTTGTAACCTGCAGTTGCAAGTGTATGACCGTTAATTGCTCCGTACAGAACCATCGTAGCGGGCTGAGAACTGTCAACTACAGAAGGAGTATAGGTATCTTCAGCTTCAAAATACTGCCAGATACGCTTACCGGAGTCAAGTACGTCGATGTAAACACCGTTTTCACCTGTCTTACATCCGTTTGACCAGGAATCGGTAGGTCTGGAAGCCCAGTCCTTCGGCATCAGGCCATCATCATAAAGCTTCTTGATATACTCAACAGCTTCAAAGTAATTGTCTGTCATCCATACGGGAACAAGCTGTCCGTCTACATCCTGCCAGCCGTTGCCGCAGCCGAACCATGTCTGAATGATATCGAAGGGACCTGTATAAAGGGTCATCTCCATGCCGATTGTATCATCCACACCGTTTCCGTCAGGATCGTTATAGGTAAATGCATACAGCATGTTGTAAACATCATCGGGAGTTGCGTTCTCAGGCAGCTCTACACCCAGCTTCTCTGCCCAGTCCTGACGATAGGAAAGACCATAACGTCCAACCACACGGGTACGGGGAACTGCAATCAGCTTACCGTCTACAGTCAGGTTTGCTGCAACGCTCTCGGACATTGCAGACAGGTTAGGATATTTCTCAGAATCCCAGATGTAATCGTTCAGGTCAACAAAAGCGCCGTTCTTTGCAGCAGATACCACATCTCCTGTAACGGTACCGCCCCAGGACATAATCTGCGGCATTGTCTTGGGAGAAGCAAGTGCCAGTGAGTTTTTCTCGGCAAGTGCATCATTTGCATACCATACCAGTTCCAAATCAACTCCGGTGTAATCTTCGATTTCCTGAAGAATCTGTTCTGAATAATCACCGGTATTGTTAACACCTGCATTCAGGTCGATAACAGACCAGGTAATCGTCTGACGCTCTGCAGGAGTTGTTGCTGCCTCAGAGCTGCCTGCCGTAGATGCCGTACTGCTTGCAGTAGTACCGGATGCCTGGCTGCTGCTGTTGTCACTGCCGCATGCTGCCATGCTCAAGGCTGTGGCAGAAGCAAGCACAAGTGCAAGAACCTTGTTAAAACTTTTTCTTTTCATATAATCCTCCTATAATAAAAATTATTTATGTTGCAACGGAACAGAACTTATCCCCTATTCCGAAGGCATACGCATTTATTTATCCCTTGACTGCTCCGACCATAACTCCCTTTGTGAAGTACTTCTGGACAAAAGGATATACACAGAGAATCGGGACGGTTGCAATTACCGTACAGGCCATCTTAACAGCCTTATCGGGCGGTGCACCATTCAAATCATAATAGTCCATGACTGCATCCGAAAATGAAGATGACAACAAAATCAAAGAACGCAGCTGAATCTGAATCGGGTACTTTTCAGCACTTGACAGATAAATCATGGAACCGAAATAGTCATTCCAGAAGCCCACACCATAAAACAGAGAAATGGATGCGATAACGGGCTTTGACAGAGGCAGCGCTACCTTCGTAAAAATCTGAAGATCATTTGCGCCGTCCATATAGGATGCCTCATCCAATTCTGTAGGAAGTCCCTGGAAGAACTTCTTAATAATAATCATGTTAAATGGATTAATCAGTCCGGGAAGAATCAATGCCCAGTAGGTATCCAGCAATCCATACGCAGAATACACAATGTAAGAGGGAATCATGCCGCCGCTGAAAAGCATGGTCACGATAACCATATTCATCATCCAGTTTCTGCCTCTGAAATGAGATTTGGAGAGAGGATACGCAAAAGTCAGTGAAAACAGCATACATAAAACAGTTCCCGATACCGTAAGGATAATGGAATTCTTTAATCCTCGCAGAATATTTGCCGTATTGATTGCGTACTTATATGCATTCAGAGACCAGGTTGTCGGTATGATAAAGAATGCCTTTTCCGTCAATTCCTTCTCTGTTGCGAAAGAGCCTGCTATCACATAAAGGAAGGGTAATACGGTACTGAGTCCAATCAAGCCGAGCACGACATAAATAATTACGTCTACGATACGGTCGCCGGTGCTTTTTTTCACCTTGACGCCGCTTTTTACCATTTGTTTCTTTGCCACCTGCCACGCTCTCCTTTCTTTAATAGATTCCGCTCTCGCCGCACAGCTTCGCCACACGGTCGGCTACAAGCATCATAACCATGCCCACCACGGATTTAAACATGCCCGCGGCCGCGGAGAAGGAATACTGTCCACTCTTGATACCCTTTGTATAGATATAGGTGTCAAATACCTCCGCTCTCGATATATTCAGGTCGTTCCTCATCAGGAAAATCTGCTCATATCCTGTATTCAGCAGTCCGCCGACGCGCATAATCAGCATCATCACGATAGTGCTTCTGATAGCGGGCAGCGTAATATGCCACATCAGTCTCCATCTTCCGGCGCCGTCTACCCTCGCCGCCTCGTAGAGCTCCTGATCCACGCCGGAAAGCGCCGCCAGGAACACGATGGTTCCATATCCCGTTTCTCTCCAGATGTCCTGACCGATAATCAGCCCCCAGAAGGTATCCGCGTTCTGCAGAATATCAAACGAATGTCCCGTTATCGTCTGATAGATGAGATTGATAATACCGTCCGAGACATTGAACAGCTGATAGGTCAGGCTCGCCACAATAACCCAGGATACAAAGTGAGGTATGTAAACCAATGTCTGTACCACTCTCTTATAACCGCTGTGTGTCACCTCATTCAAAAACAGGGAAAGAATAATAGGTGCAGGGAAATATAAGAACAGCGACAACAGGCTGATGCCCAGCGTGTTGTATAGCAACGTTCCAAAATCATGCATACTGAAGAACTTCTGGAACTGTGCAAACCCCACCCAATCACTTGCCCAGATTCCCTTGAAGGGGCTATAATCCTTAAATGCAATTACCAGACCTCCCATCGGGACATAACGGAACAGGATAAAATAAATAAACCCGGGCAAAAACAGAAAATACAGCCACTTATGCTGAATCATATACTGCTTCGTACTCATCCGGTGAGGCTTTATTTCCCGACCGTCATCAAGAATGACATATCCCTTTTTTGATTTTTTCGCCATTTCAAACCACCTTTCTGCACTCTCTGCTATTTTTAGGCCCCGGTCTTTTCGCAATTCGTCATTTCTCTCAAAAATGCCTTCTTAAAGCCCCGGTCTTTAGTATAATTTTACAAACAAATAAAAATTACGTAAATAATCAAATCCTTTCCGACAAGCAAAATGCTCACATTATCGTCGTTTTGCCTATTTCCTTTGTGGATTTTTGTGCAAAACAACTGATAATGTGAGCAATAATCATTTTCTAGAAATTAATATAATTTGCGGAATTTTCCGGGGGTCAAACCGGTGCATTTACTGAAAAAGCGGATAAAATTCTGTGCGTTGGTATAATTTAATTCTGCCGCAATCTCAGCAACAGACATATTCGTATTAAGAAGAAGCTTCTTTGCCTGCTCAAGTTTATACTCTTCCAAATACTCCGCAAAGGATTTGCCCTTTTCCGTTTTCAAAATTTTCCAGATATAGGTCGGATGAACGTTCAACGCCTCCGCACATTCCGTCAGGGTAAGGTTTCCTTTACTCTCCGAAAGCAGCTTCTCTATCTCCTCCATCATAGAGTAGGAACGTTTTTCCAAAAGAACATTTCTCTCTTCCAGTATGGGATCTATAATATTTCTCTTGATATATCTCCTTTCCCTTTCCAGTTCCGGAACCTCCATCAGTTCAAAATAAATTTTCCTGATTCCGTCCGGAAATACCTGTTCCACATTCAGTCTTGCATCCATGGCAGTCAGCAAAATTGCATTGACATATTGCAGGATATATATCATTTTCTCCGTCTGACTGGCCTGTAGCTTTGCCAGATGTGCTGTAAACTCATCCGTTGTACAATAGCAGGCCTCCTTATCCACCGCTTTTATTCCGTTTCTGATATCCTTTTCATAGGAAGAATCATACTGCTGTCCGCTCAGGGTATAGCTGGCAAGATAAAAATGGCAATCCTGCAGGTTTTCCGGCTTTACTGCCGTCTCCGTCTCACCGACACCGGTGTTCGTCAACGCATTAATACTCTCGCGGTAAGCCGCCCGAACATGCCGATAATCCGTATGGTTGCCGCTGACTCCCATCAAAATATGATAACCCGTGGCAGCCATGGCATACTCCTGCATGCCGAAGTAAAATTCCTTAATCTGCTCCAACAGTCTGTTTTCATCGTCCTCTGCAAATATGGCAAAGATGGTACAGGCATTATAAACCGGTGCTATCCATGCCATTTTTTCCAATGTCTCCGGCATCTCCTCCACCAGCTTCAGACATATGGCATCCTCGCTGACACTGCTTTGATTTTCTTCTTCCCTCAAATTCAATACAATGACAACCGTAGCAAAATATTTCCAGGAACGGAGTTCGAAATCATTCACATACTCCTTCCATTCTTCATCCCCGCTGATTTCCCCTCGAATCATCCGCAGTTCAAACAGCTCCTGCAGCTTCTTACGATTCGCATTCACCACCTCCTGCAGAAGTTTTTTGTCACCCATGGCAGTTTCAAATTCTCCTGCGAGGAACTGCAATTCATTTCCTTTCCATTTCTGTTTGTCATCCGATATATTTCTCACCAGACTTCCAACCGGCTTATAAATCAGATAGGAAAACACCATCAGCATAGCCACAATCAGCAAGCCCAGAAGCAGCAGAAAAGGAATCGGAAAGCGCGCTCCCAAAAATCGTTCCTGTTCCAGATTCCGGCAGACATAATATTTCCATCCGAGGACATCTGAGGTTCTGCTTGTAACAGTGTAAACTGCCCCCCCCATTTCGATGGAATCACTTTCCTGTAATGTCGGGCAATACTCCGTCAATCTCTCATCAGAAGCATAAATCAGGTTTCCGTCCGTATCAACCACAACAACACTCTCGCACTCATCCAGAAGCTGATTTATCCAGTTCTTCCATGCGTTCATATCCACATTGACTACAAGCATCGCATAAACTTTAGAAGATGTAATCGGCAGCCGCATTACAAAATTGATACCTGATGTTTCAATTGTCAGCCGATAATTTCTGTCAATTTTGTTTGTCAGCGCCTCCGCATCATTGTAGTACCAGTAATTTTTATAGGGTACTCCCTCCTCATGCCGGAACAGTTCTTTCAGCTCCTCGGCATTCACAGCCTCCTCCAGTTTATAAATGCCCTTGCTGTTCAATATCCACTTGGTTCTGAAATTCACCAGTGCATAGCCTGAAATATAATCTCCAAAAAGAGTATTATTCGCCAATTTTTCCATGACCGGATTATAATGATTATAATCCGAGAATTCTATATTGTGCTCCAATACCCACATGGTTTCATCATCAGAAACCACCGACAGATAATATTGTGCCAGATTTTCGAATCGTTCGTCTATTTGCCCTACGATCCTGATTGCTGTATTGTCCGCCTCACGCTTCGCACTCTCCATGCACTCCCTGCTGTAGTCATAATAGTTATACAAGCCGAATATCAAAGTAAGTATGCCGCCCACACAGAAAATACAGAAATAGATAATATATTTATAAGAGATTTTCCCGATATATGCTCCTATTTTTTTACTCAACACAATACCCCTTTATCAAATACTTTTGTTTCCATCCCCCACAAAAAACTGCCCCACCAAGCCCCATGCGGGCTTAATAGGGCAGCTGGTGATTTTCAAACTATGTTCCGCTTTTTAAATAAAGAAGCTTCCGGTAAACTCCTTGTTCATAACATAGTAAACCATGCTCTCCTCAGGCTTTACGTACAATTCAACGCTGGTCAAATCGCCGACCTTCTGCTTCAAATCATACTTCCAGACATCCTTTGCAATCTTAACCAGATCCTCCTGTGAATAGGATTTTCCTGCAAACTGTACATGAAGTTCGGACTTAAGCTCTGCCTTCTTTGCAGGGGCTTTCTTTTCTGCCGCCTTGGATGCTGCCTTCTTTGCAGGAGCCTTCTTTGCTGCTGCCTTAGGTGCCTCTTCCTTCTTCTCTGCAGGCTTAACTGCCTCTGCTTTAGCAGATGCTGCCACAACTGCTTCGACCTTCTTTTCTTCTGTCTTCTTCTCTTCAGCCTTGGGTGCGATGGTCTTAACGGCTGCCTCCGCAACCTTTGCTACGGGTTTTACTGTTGCTTTTTTTACTGCTGCCATAAAACTTTTCTCCCTTCTTTTGGTTGGAAATTTTTTCATATGTTCCTCAACAGACCTGTGTCTGTTGAAAACAGTGTATTCCTTTTCACAAAAATTGTCAACTCCGACCAATTCATCCTGCAACCAGACCAAAGTACAGAAGCACCACAATACCCAGTACAATTCTGTACCAGCCGAACACCTTGAAGTCATGCTTCTTAATGTAACTCATGAGGAATCTGAGCACAAACAGGGATACCACAAAGGAGACTACAGTCCCTACTGCCAACAGTATAAGTTCCAGAGAGGTAAATGCAAATCCGAATTTTACCACCTTCAGCAGACTTGCCCCAAACATGACGGGAATTGCCAGAAAGAAAGTGTACTCTGCCGCCACGGTTCTGGAAACACCAATTAAAAGCGCACCCACGATGGTTGCGCCGGAGCGTGAAGTGCCCGGAAAGACTGCTGCAATCACCTGAAAAATGCCAATCAGCAGTGCTGTCGTATACGTAATATCTGACAAGGCTGTCACCTTAGGGGTTCTGCTCTTATTCCAGTTCTCAATGACAATAAATGCCACACCAAAAATAATCAGCGCCAACGCCACGCAAACGGGATTATAAAACAATGCATTAAACACATCGTCAAAAAGCACGCCAATCACCGCAGCGGGCACACAGGATACCAGAATCTTAAACCACATGGACCAGATATCCTTCTTAAAATAAGAAGCAATTCCCGCCTGTCCCTGCCGGGATTTCTTCGTCAACGCGAAGGGCCATATCTGCTTCCAGAACAGCACCACCACAGCCAGAATGGCACCCAGCTGAATAACAACATCAAACATATCAAAGAACGCTTCGCTGGTTCCCCTGAAGGGAATCAACTGCTCCACCAGAATCAGGTGTCCCGTGCTGCTGATTGGCAGCCACTCCGTAATACCCTCTACGATACCGTAAAAAACAGCCTTGATAATTTCCAACATTTCCATACTCCTCTTATTTTCTATCCTTTTACCCGGGCACAGGACTCAGTTCTCCAGATAAGCAATCAGTTCCTCATAGCATTCTGCAGCATCCTCATAGCCCTCTCTGTAAAGTGCTTTCAGCTTCTCAACGTCCTTTTCCACTCTGCCTACACTGCTTGCCTTTTTCGGGCGAATGACAAAGGCCCCACCCTGCTCCTTCTGGCGCTCAATATAAGCAACCTGCTCATTATAGTTAATATGACGTTCCGCCATCAGTTCAGCCACTTTGGGATATCTGATATATCTGGCCTGAATCAGTGCCAGCTGGCTTGTCGGCTTGCGTACAAAGCCAATCTCCTTCGTCATCACCACCACATTTTTCCGATTGCCGTCCATCACGGATTTCTGAAGCGGAATCGCATCACTGATACCGCCGTCCAGATAATACCTGCCGTCAATCTTTACGTTTCTGGACACCAGCGGCAGGGAGGCAGACGCACGGATTTTATCAATGTCCTTTCTCATGTCCCGGATACGGAAATACTCCGGTCTTCCGCTGACAATGTCTGTAGCCACACTGTATGCCTTGCCCTCATACTTCTCGAATGTCTCATTGTCATAAGGATACAGATAGTCGGGAATCAGGTGATAGCACATATCTACGTTGAATAAATCACCGCTCGTCAGCAGGCTCCGCAGACTGCAATACTTTTTCGTATCCAGATAATCAACATTGACATCCAGCGCTCTTCCTCTCTGCTTTGACAGAAAGCTGCACATACTGCAGGCTCCCGCCGAAACTCCATACACACTCGAAAACTCAATTTCCTTATCCAGGAAAAAATCAAGAACACCGGCGGTATAAACACCCTTCATTCCGCCGCCTTCTAACACCAGTCCTGCCTGAAACATGCTCTACCTCCCGTATTCTTCCTGAACAAATCTGCGAAGTGCCTCCAGGGAACGCTCCACCTTTTCTGTATCAATGCAGTATGCCATGCGGAAATATCCGGGCGCGCCAAAGGTGTCTCCGGGTACCAGAACCAAATCGTATTTCAATGCCTTCTGGCAGAATATCTTTGCATCCTCCTCAAGCGCCTTCGGGAAGATGTAGAAGGTTCCTCCCGGCCTCACACAGGTAAAGCCCAGACTTTTCAATTCCCTGTATATCAGATTCATATTCGTCTCATATACGCTCAAATCGGCCGTCTTGTCAAGCACCTCCGCCACCGCCAGCTGAATGATGGAGGGCGGGCAGTTGTGGCCGATGCCTCTGGAAATCTGTCCGCACATATACACCATATCCTCTGCATCCTTACAGCGGGGATTGACTGCCACATATCCGATGCGTTCTCCGGGCAGGGAAAGCGACTTGGAGAAGGAATAGCACATAATTGTATTGTCATAGAAGGCCGACACACAGGGTGCCTCCACTCCCGCAAATACAATTTCCCTGTAGGGTTCATCGGAAATCAGATAAATTTCATGTCCGTACTCCTTAGATTTGCGCGTCAACGTGTCTGCAAGTCTCTTCAGGGTTTTCGCAGAATATACCACGCCGGAGGGGTTATTGGGCGTGTTCACAAGCACCGCCATCACCTTTTCGGTCAGCATTTCCTCAAATCTTTCAAAATGAATCTGAAAGTCCTCCGTGTCGGGCGGCACAACCTTCAGCACTGCTCCGGTCAAGTCTACATAGGGATGATACTCGGGAAAGAAAGGAGCAAAGGTCAGTATTTCATCCCCCGGCTCCGTCACCAGCCGAAAAGCATGCGCAAGAGCGCCCGCAGCACCGGATGCCATAAAAATGTGTTCCTTGCGATAGGGAATGCCAAACCTCTTTTCCAACGAGGCAGCCACTGCCTCCCTTACGCTTGTTATTCCCAGGCTGGGACTGTAGCCGTGAAGCTCATTTGTCTCTCTTGTAGCAAGCATATGAATCATACTGTCGGTAAATTCCTGCGGGACAGGCACAGAAGGATTTCCGAGACTGTAGTCAAATACATTCTCATACCCTATTTCCTTTCCTCTCGCCGTAGCAAACTCCGACAACTGCCTGATAACAGATTTCCCTGACAACATATCCTTATATTTTTGTACCAGCATTTTAACACCTTCCTTATCTTTGCAGAAAACCGGTTTCTATATGATAGCGGTTCCTTCCTTCCCTTTTTGCGCGGTAAAGCGCAATATCTGCCATGGAATTGAAATCCCACTCTCTGTTCTCATCACTGGGAATCCTGATAAAGATGCCCTGACTTACAGTAACAGTAGCACAGCATTCCGAGTTTTCATGAGGAATTTTCTTATCCCGAACCCGATCTTGTATCCTGCAGGCAGCTTCCTCAATTTCTTCCGCCGTCATATCACTGTAGATTACAACAAATTCATCGCCCCCATACCGGCCGCAGAATATCCGGTCATCCTCCAGCTCACGCAGAACGGATGCCACCGCTTCAATACAGGCGTCTCCCGCAAGATGACCATACGTATCATTATACCTCTTAAAGAAGTCAATATCCAGAAGTTCCACACCAAATATTTTTGCGCTGCTCTGAGCCTCCTCAAATTTCTGGGACACATGCTCATTAATCAGCGTGCGATTTGCCAGATTCGTAAGAGAATCATAAAGTGCAAGTGCCTCCAGTTTCCGGTTGGAAGCACGCATTTTCTCCTGCTCCTTCTCCATACTTCTCAGCCTGTCCTGAAGTTCCATCACCCGGGCAGTCACCTGTTTGCTGTTCATACGGTCTTTTTCATAGGCTGAAAAGTATTGTTCCGTATATCTGATATACTCCTCTGTCCGATTTTTGTGGAGCAGATATTCGCTTCGATAAGGATACATATCCATGGAGAGTACCGTCTCCTTCTCCAGTCCAAGAGCATCTGCCTTTTCAAACAGCTTTTCCAGTTCGTCATAGGCTTCAAAATACAGCAGCAGCTCTGCCACGTTTGTCAGACTGCTTGTAATCTCATCCAGCGAATCTGCCCTGTCAAGGAAAGCAAATACCTCCTCCACGCACTGAAGCGCTTCCTCTCTTTTTCCCTGTGCCGCCAGACATTCTCCCTGAAAGATTTTGATTTCAATGTCGGGATAGCTTTTCCCGGGCTGTTTTTTTCTCATCTTCTGAATCTGTTCTGAAAGGAGATATGCCTTATCCTTTTCCCCAATCCGCAGATAGCAGGAACCGCAGTGCAGCATGCATGCCGCCAGATTGTGGTTCCGATGTAAATTATCCTCCGATTGTCTGTAGCTCTCGATTGCTCTCTCATAATGCTCCGCCGCTTCCCGGAAATGCTTCATGCGTACCAGAATATAAGCAATATTCGTCTCTATCATTCCAAGGACATAGTCCAGCTGATACCGCTCCGCGAACTGAAGCCCCGTATAGTAGTAGTTCAGCGCCACTACCTTATTGTCCCGGCTGTCTGATACCGCACCCATCATATTATAGGTTCTGGCAAGGAACTCATGCATTTTTGCAGCACGAAAGCATTTTGTGCATTCTGTCAGGCAATGCATTGTCTGCTCGGTATCACCCTGAAACCAATAATTTTCGGCAAAATAATAATAGCCTATTCCAAATACAGCGTCCGATTTACTCTCAGCGGCATATTCCAGAATACTCTGGCATTCCTCTATACTCAAAACGCCATCCCGATTCCTGCGCTCAACCACCCGGGCTATATACTTTTCAATTTCTGTTGATACGCTGTTTGAATTCATGGCAACGCCCTTTCTGAAATACCTGATACTCAATCCACACTCTCAGACACGCACTCCGTGCTTTACCGTCTGCTTTGTTACCATCGGCAGAATCTCGAAAATGTTCTGCCTTTTGCGCACATTGTATCATAAAACGCAGCCATCTGTAAATGAGACAGCTGCGTTTCTTTCATCTTAATCTATTCTTAATTTATTCCTCATCCTCCGCCCAGGCGAGAGCACATTTTACAGCCTTTTTCCACCCTTTCAGCAGATTCCGGCGCTTTCCCTCCTCCACGGAGGGCTGAAATACAGCTCCCAGCTGCCAGTTTTCTCTTATTTCTTCCTTATCCTTCCAGTAGCCCACTGCCAGACCTGCCAGATAAGCAGCCCCCAGAGCGGTCGTCTCAATGCATTTCGGTCTGTGTACCTGCGTATCTACAATGTCCGCCTGGAACTGCATCAGAAAATCATTCGCGCTGGCACCTCCGTCAACCTTCAGACTTTTTAAGTGCATGCCGCTGTCCTGCTCCATGGCGCGGAGTACATCTGCCGTCTGATACGCAATGGATTCCAGCATTGCCCGGATAAAATGCTCCTTGCTGCAGCCCCTTGTCAGCCCCACAACCGTGCCTCTGGCATACTGATTCCAATAGGGCGCTCCCATCCCCGCGAAGGCAGGAACAATGTAAACCCCGGCGGTGTCTTCTACAGCCTCGCAATACTCCTGAGACTGTCCTGCACTCTTAATCATTCTCATACTGTCTCTCAGCCATTGCACACCCGCTCCCGCAACAAACACGCTTCCCTCCAGTGCATATTCCGTCCGCTCCGCAGTGCTTGCCGCAATGGTCGTCAGAAGTCCGGACTGCGACGCGATCGCCTCTGTTCCCGTATTCATCAGCAGAAAGCACCCTGTTCCATATGTATTTTTCACCTCCCCCTGTTCAAAACAGCACTGTCCGAACAGAGCTGACTGCTGGTCTCCGGCAGCTCCCGCAATAGGGATTTCTCCTCCCAGAACAGAAGCATCCGTATGTCCGAAAAGGCAGCTGGAAGGCTTTACCTGTGGCAGAATACACGCAGGAATGTCAAAACGCTCCATAATCTCTTCATCCCAGCAGAGTCTGTGAATATCAAACAGCATGGTGCGGGACGCATTGGTGTAATCCGTCACATGGACCGCACCTTTCGTCAGATTCCAGATAAGCCAGGTGTCCACCGTCCCGAAAAGCAGCTTTCCGGCCTCTGCCTTCTCTCTGGCTCCGGGCACATTCTGCAATATCCACGCAATTTTGGAGGCGCTGAAATAGGCATCAGGAATCAGCCCTGTCTTTTCCCTGATTTTTTTGTCAAAGCCATCCTTTTTCAGTTCCTCTATCATGTCGGAAGTACGGCGGCACTGCCACACAATCGCATTGTAGACCGGCTCCCCCGTCTCCTTATCCCAGAGAATTGTCGTCTCTCTCTGGTTTGTAATGCCGATTGCAGCAATGTGCTCCGCATCCGCACCCACCATAGCCATGCATTCTGTTGCCACCGCCAGCTGTGAGGACCAGATTTCCATGGGATTATGCTCCACCCATCCGGGCTGGGGATAAATCTGGGTAAACTCCTTCTGGGACATGGAACAGATATTTCCCTGTTTGTCAAAAAGGATACATCGGGAGCTAGTCGTCCCCTGATCCAATGCCATGATATAGTTCTGCATAATACCTTCCTCCTGTATCTTTACACCTTCTCCGCCACGACGCTTCTCGTGGCAACAACATTAACACCGCACCCGCAAATGTTTTCTACAACCACATCCCCCATATGGACGGGTGCCTGCAAATCAATTTCCTTTAAAACACGGATACATTCCTGAATCTTCCCTTTCGGTATGTCGGAAGCCGTCTTCACGGAAACCACCGGCAGTTCACCGCCCGTCACGCGCACGAGGCTTGTCACAATGCGCCTGGGGTCCGTCAGCTCCTTCGTCACGTAATCAGCACCCCTTGGACAGGTGTTGCCGGTAATGCTCCGAATTTCATTCTTTTCCGTTTCTACTGTTATATTACAGCCTAATGGACATCTGATGCAAACAAATTCTCTCTTTTCTACAGATTTCTTTTCCATGAATTCCTTTTCTCCTCTCTGCCGTCCATATCTGCTTTTCGACATGCCATATCTGACCTACGGTGCTTATGCCGGCTTCCTACAAATTCCGGTTAATTGAGACGGTAATTTCCTTTACGGTTCCGGCTTGCTCCAGATCTGCCTTTTTTAAGATAATCTGCTCCATCTCTCCGGGCGCCAGTACCTTCTTTTTCCGGCTGCTGATTACCTTGCCGTCAAATGCCACCTCAACAGCGGCATCTCTGTAAACATTTCCCACACGGAAACGCACCACCTGCGCCTGCTCCATGCGCTGTACATCCAGGGAAGCGGGCACCGTATAACGCACCCCGTTCACGGCGCGGACAGGGATTTTTCTTCCCCTCTCTTTCAGTTCTCCCTTCAGATAAGCCGCCGCCTTCTTTCCGGCCTGAGAAGCCTCCTCAGAAACATAGTCCACCAGGTCATGCACATGAAGTACATTGCCGCAGGCAAAAACACCTTCCTTGTCCGTCTCCAGACTCTCGTCAACAAGTGGTCCGTTTGTCACCGGATTCATGTCAACGCCCAGATTTCCTGAAAGCTCATTTTCGGGAATCAGCCCGCAGGACAAAAGCAACGTGTCGCACTTGATTTCCTCCTCCGTGCCGGGAATTGGCTTCAAATGCTCATCCACCTGTGCCACCACCACGGCTTCCACCCTTTCCTTTCCCTTGATGTCAACCACAGTGTGGCTTAACTTCAAGGGAATTCCGAAGTCATCCAGACACTGTACAATATTTCGCTTTAACCCGCCGGAGTAGGGCATCAGCTCCGCCACCAGCTTCACCCTGGCTCCCTCCAACGTCATACGCCTTGCCATAATCAGACCAATGTCCCCGGAGCCTAAAATCACGACCTCCTTACCGGGCATCCTGCCTTCCATATTCACATAGCGCTGTGCCGTTCCCGCAGAATAAATGCCCGCCGGGCGGAATCCGGGGATATTCAGCGCCCCTCTGGAACGCTCCCGGCATCCCATTGCCAGAATCACAGCCCTCGCTTCGATGACATAAAGCCCTTCCTCTCTGTTCATGACCGTAACAAGCTTTTCCGTTCTGCCTGACGCCTGTGTCAGGTCAATTACCATGGTATTTAATTTATAGGGAATTTCCAGTGCCAGCGCCTTATCAATATATCTTCCCGCATACTCCGGCCCCGTCAGTTCCTCCTTGAAGGTATGAAGCCCAAAGCCGTTATGAATACACTGATTCAGAATGCCGCCCAGTCTGGCATCTCTCTCCAGAATCAACAGGTCATCTATTCCTGCTTCTTTTGCTGCAATGGCTGCTGCCAGTCCTGCAGGGCCTCCTCCGATAATTACCAGATCCTTCTTCATCACTGCCTCTTTTCCGCACATTTTCCGTGTGCCTCGGATGAAATGTCGTCCTTGTCATAACCTGTCAGGAACTCGCTGTCTTTGCCATTTTTTGTAATTTCTCCCATGTCTCTGCCAAGTTCTCTCGCCAGAATCTCCACTGTTTTGGGAGAGCAGAATCCCGCCTGGCACCTTCCCATGCCGGCTCTGGTGCGGCGCTTGACACCGTCCAGCGTGGTTGCCCCCAAAGGGCTGTGAATGGCATCCATGATTTCACCCT
>JBJEJG010000076.1:0-3086 GCA_051877795.1 Acetatifactor sp. | reverse complement strand
CTGATGTCCCACCAATGCTTCTGCCTGACATTCCACAGATACATCCGCCCGGTACACCAAATAGCAGATAACTGACACTTTGACTTGTCTGGTTGTTCATCCTGCGTCAATGTATCAGAAACTTATTATTCGATACACTAGTATAGCAGTTTTTAATTACCTGGACTTTATTGCTTGCCTATTTCCGCGATTGCACCATCCAAAAAACGTAGCCCGCTACGCCTACGTTTTTTGGATGGCACACTCACGAAAATATGCTGCGCAAAAAAGTCCGGTTATTAAGAAACTTTTATACTAGACTTCCGGTTTTGCGGTAATGGCAATATGGAGTTCATCCAGCTGTTTCTGCTCTACGGTTCCCGGTGCCCCCATCATGATATCCATTGCATTCTTGTTCATGGGGAAGGGAATGATTTCACGGATGCTCTCCTCTCCGCAGATTAACATAATCATGCGGTCAACGCCGGGCGCGATACCGGCATGAGGCGGTGCTCCATAGCAGAAAGCATTATACATGGCAGGGAATTTCGCCTTTACATCTGCCTCGCCAAGCCCAACCAGTTCAAATGCTTTAATCATAATCTCGGGATCATGGTTTCTCACTGCACCGGAGGAAAGCTCCACTCCGTTGCACACCAGGTCATACTGGTAAGCCAGAATCTCCAGCGGCTCTTGATTGGTCAGCGCATCCATACCGCCCTGTGGCATGGAGAAGGGATTATGACAAAATTCCAGCTGCCCGGATTCCTCGCCGATTTCATACATGGGGAAATCCACAATCCAGCAGAACTCATAACAATCCTTCTTCATATGTTTCTCACTTGCAGCGCCCAGAAGCTTCCTGAGTACACCCGCGGTCTTCTGTGCCTCCAGCTTTTTGCCGGCTGCCAGACCCACGAAATCACCGTTCTTCAAGCCGAGAGCCGCTATAACAGCCTCCTTGCGTTCCTGCAGGAACTTGGAAATACCACCCACAAACTCTCCGTTCTCATCCAGTCTGAACCAGAACGCCTTGTGAGCTGTCTGTACCTCCACCTCTGCACAGATTGCGTCAATCTGCTTGCGGGTAGCGGTAAAGCCATCCACCACGATGGCCTTTACGGTCTGTCCCTCAAAAGGTCCAAATCCGCAGTCAGCCATCACCTCTGTCGCATCTGTCAGAGTCAGGTCAATGCGAAGGTCAGGCTTATCGGAACCGTATTTATCCATAGCCTCCAGATAAGGGATCCGCACAAAGGGTGCCTCGGAAGCTTCTTTGTAGATACCGTACTTTTCAAATACAGGGGGCAGCACCTGCTCCACCACTGCAAAGACATCCTCCTGGGAGGCAAAAGCCATCTCCATATCCAGCTGGTAGAACTCTCCGGGAGAACGGTCTGCTCTGGCATCCTCATCTCTGAAACAGGGGGCAATCTGGAAATAACGATCAAAACCGGACGCCATCAAAATCTGCTTAAACTGCTGCGGTGCCTGAGGCA
Organism: Acetatifactor sp.; assembly: GCA_051877795.1. Lineage (GTDB taxonomy): Bacteria > Bacillota > Clostridia > Lachnospirales > Lachnospiraceae > Acetatifactor. Next base: position 1,608 of record JBJEJG010000076.1, on the reverse strand, counting down.
GCGCATAGAATTTGCCCGGATGATTTCTGGCAGGCACCAGATAATCTCTCGCACCTTCAGGAGAAGAACAGGTAAGAATCGGCGTTGTAATCTCCATGAATCCCAGCGCATTCATTCTCTGACGAAGCTCTGCCACAATCTGGCTTCTCATGACGATATTTTTCTTCATATTCGGATTGCGCAAATCCAGATAACGATACTTCAAACGGGCATTTTCGTCCGCCTCTCTGGACTGGTTGATTTCAAAGGGAAGCGCATTGTAGATACACTTTCCCAGAATCTCGATTTTGTCGGGAACCACCTCGATTTCTCCGGTGGGAAGCTCCTTATTTTTGTTGGAACGCTCTCTGACAACACCCTCCACGGAAATTGTAGACTCCTTGTTGATGCCGTCCATGACGGCCATCATCTCCTCGGTCTCCACCACCAGCTGAGTGGTGCCGTAAAAGTCACGCAAAATCACGAATCCCAGATTTTTGCTGACCTTACGCATATTCTCAAACCAGCCCACAAGCGTTACTCTCTCGCCTGCATTGCCAATTCTGAGTTCATTGCAATTATGTGTTCTGGACTGAATCATCACTTTTACCTTCTTCCCTCTATCTTACCGGCCTTCCTTTGCCTTCCGGTTTTCCTATTGTTTCCGGTTTTCCATTGCCTTCCGGATTCTTTTTATCTTTTCAATTCTTCCGCGTAAAACTCCACAAATTCCTCGTAGCCCTCTGCCGTCAGCTGTTCTTTCTGGAATTTTTTGTTCTTGTTCATGCGGGCAACCAGCACCTGTGTACCGTCCTGCCGGGCTTCCTGCGCCTGTGCGATAATCTCACACAGTCTCTCACCGCCTACACCCTTCTCAATCAGATAGGCAACCTTCTTATATTTTACAGGCACCTTAAAGCCGCTTTCCATCAGGAGCATAATAATACGCTCAAATCCGATAGAGAATCCGCAGGCCGGTACATCCTGACCCGTGAATTTGCCCACCATCTTGTCATATCTTCCACCGCCGCCGCAGCTGCCGCCGAAGCCGGGAAGTGCAATTTCAAAAATCGTTCCGGTATAATAAGACATACCGCGTACCAGCGTTGCATCAAACACCATCTTAAAATCGGAGGACTTGGTTGCGCTGACACTGTCGATAATCTCCTGAAGCCCCTCTGCCACATCAGGCTCCAGCACACCCTGCAGGGTCTCCGCCAGATATGCCACACCGTTCTCCTGCTGTTCCAGATTCCGGTACAAATCAAGATATTTGTCGACACATTCCTTGCCGAACCCCTTCTCCAGAAGCTCTGCCTCCACACCCTCCAGACCAATCTTATCCATCTTATCCAGCGTGATAAATACGCTGTCATAAGAATCCTCAGGAAAGCCGCTGTACGCTGCCATGGCCTTTAATACTTTTCTGTCGTTGATACGGATTTCAAACCCTTTGAATCCCAGCTTCCCAAGGGTTGTGGTGGTTGCCAGAATCAGCTCAATCTCCGCCAGATTGGAGGGCTCTCCGAGGATATCAATATCGCACTGCATGAACTGGCGGAAACGACCTCTCTGCGGTCTGTCCGCACGCCACACATTGCCCATCTGCAATGCCTTGAACGGGGAGGG
>JBJEJG010000075.1:0-3130 GCA_051877795.1 Acetatifactor sp. | reverse complement strand
ATTTTAATGGAGTGGAAAAGATCAGCTATCTTACGGAAGAACTGCCCACAGAGGGTGAACCGGATGGCTGCGATCCAGATGTAGGCGACTTGTGCCTTTATGCTCCATGGGGAAATCTCTCTGTGTTTTATCAGGATTTCCGGTATTCCAACAGCTTGATCCTGCTTGGGCATATTGATTCGGGCATGGATGTTATTTCCGGCATGAACGGAGATTTTTCGGCAACGTTGGAAGCTGTTGATTGAGTTTTTTGATAGGAGAACTGAAATGAAAAAGCTGCTTATAGGAGTTCTGGTTCTGATCCTCGCCTTATCGGCAGCAGCTTGCGGGACAATGAACGAAACTCAAACATCCGAGGAAATTCCCTCAAATACGCAAGCTGAAAACAACAGCTCTGCCGCTGTGGACGAGAATGCCAAGGTTGAACCAGAGGATAATGAAATGGTTGAAACGAATGCCTCCTTTAACTTTGAAACCAAAACCGTGCTTTTGAATAGCGGTTATGAAATGCCTATTTATGGAATTGGTACATACAGCCTTTTGGATGATGAATGTGTTGATTCCGTATCGGCAGCACTTAATAGCGGCGTTCGATTGATTGATACCGCTTATATGTATCACAACGAGCAAAGCGTGGGAGAGGCCGTCAAAAATTCTGGCATACCGCGAGAAGAAATCTTTATCATTACAAAACTATACCCGGATCAATATGAAAATGCCGAGGCTGCGATTGACGCGGCTCTCGAAAAACTGGATGTATCGTATATTGACATGATGCTCCTTCATCATCCGGGGAATGGGGATGTTGAAGCATATCTCGCCATGGAAAAAGCTGTGGCGGAAGGCAAGATTCACTCGATTGGGCTGTCAAACTGGTACGTTGAAGAATTGGAGAGCTTTCTGCCCCAGGTAAATATTACTCCTGCACTGGTACAGAATGAGATCCATCCTTATTATCAGGAAAACGATGTGATTCCGTATATTCAGAGTTTGGGTATTGTAGTACAGGGTTGGTATCCACTCGGCGGAAGGGGTTATACGGCGGAACTTCTCGGAGATGAAGTGATTTCTGAAATTGCAGATGCACATGGAAAGTCATCTGCACAGGTAATCCTTCGATGGAATCTTCAGAAAGGGGTTGTTGTGATTCCCGGCTCAAGCAATCCTGAGCATATTCAGGAAAATACGGAATTATTTGATTTTGAACTGTCTGAGGAAGAGATGAAACGGATCAATGCTTTAGACAGGAACGAAAAACACGACTGGTATTAAAATCTGAAATCGTATATCAATGCTTCGATTTATAAGAAAGCAAATAAGATCAGGAGGTGGAAAAATGAAAAAAATTGCAGTTTTTCTGCTCACACTGTTATTGGTGGTTTCTTTTTCCGCTTGCGGCAATCAGAATCAGGAATCAGAAAGCAGTGAACCCGCGTCTGTCATTGATAGCTCTGTCCCGGCGGAAAATAAAGAACCCTCTGTATCGGAAAGCGTTCAGGAACCTGCGGAGACTTCGGAAAACAGTAAGATTCTGATTGCCTATTTTTCCCGTTATGGAAATACGGAATATCCGGATGATGTGGATGCTACCACATCTGCCAGCATTGTGGCAAATGGAAATGGGCGGTACGGAACAACAGAATATGTCGCCAATCTGATTCAGCAAACAGTGGGCGGCGATGTTCACCGCATCGAGACTGTAACGCCCTATACGGCAGATTTTGACGAGCTGCGGGACGTAAATCACGAGGAAATGCAGCAAAGCTTCCTGCCGGAATTAAAGGAAAGCAATCTGGATATTTCTGCTTATGATACGGTATTTATCGGCTATCCGGTTTGGGCAACCAGTGTACCGCAAGCGGTACTGTCCTTTCTGGAGGAATATGACCTGTCAGGAAAAACAGTTGTGCCATTCTGCACGCATGGTGGATATGGAGCAGGTCAAAGTTATCGGGTAATCGCTGATGCAAGCCATGCGGCAGCCTCATTAGAGGGCATTGCAATCGATGCAGAGGATGTACCTACAGCACAGAACACTGTAGTTGACTGGCTTGCTGCCATTGGTATCACCAGCTCTCAGAAGTAATACAAGAATTCACAATAAAAAACTGGAGGAATCACTATGAAAAAAACAATCGCAATCCTACTTTCTTTGCTCATGATTTTGGGCCTTGCCGCTTGCGGAAATTCTTCAAGCCAGACGGAACCGTCTTCTACGGAAAGCAGCACTGAGGATGTATCAACAGAAAGCAGCGCAAGCAATGATACATCAACGGAATCCGGTATTACAGACAATACCGACAGCACGGATGCTTCCGAAACACAGCCGGAAGAAACGGAATCTCCCGAAGTACAAGGAACCAAAGTCCTGGTGGCCTATTTCTCTGCGACCAACACAACGGAGGGTGTCGCAGAACATATTGCAAATGGTCTTGGCGCTGACCTCTATGAGATCATTCCCGAAGATCCCTATACTGACGCTGATCTGAACTACAATGACAACAACAGCCGCACTACGCTTGAAATGAACGATCCAAATGCCCGCCCTGCAATCTCCGGTTCTGTTGAGAATATGGAGCAGTATGACATTGTGTTTATCGGCTATCCCATCTGGTGGGGAGAAGCACCGAGAATTGTCAGCACTTTTATGGAAAGCTATGACTTTTCCGGCAAGACGATTGTCCCTTTCTGCACTTCTGCCAGCAGCGGCATTGGTTCCAGCGCTTCTAATCTGGAGCAGCTTACCAGCGGCGCTACTTGGCTTGACGGACGGCGGCTGAACGGCAGTGATTCCCAGGATACGGTCATGGAATGGGTAAACAGTCTGGGATTGGACTATGGAGCGTAATCTGAAAGAACTGCTTCCAAGGAGATGATGATATGAAGAAAATAATTGCACTTATGCTTTCTTTTGTGCTGGTATTTTCTCTTGCTGCCTGTTCTAATACCCAGCAGAACACGAATTCCAGCACTACACCCAGCGAAGAACAGTCTCAGGCAGAAGAATCCACACCCGCACAGGCTGTGGAAACGGAGCCACCGCAGGCAGAGGACAATGTAGATGCTATCAATACGGATACATCTCCTGCGGAGCCGGAAGAAATGGGGAGCAATATTCTGATTGCTTATT
>JBJEJG010000074.1:0-16093 GCA_051877795.1 Acetatifactor sp. | reverse complement strand
CAAGATAGAAAAGATGTCGTAAAGATAAATCAGTGTTCGGTTTTGAAGGTACAAATCTTATTTTAAATAGAAAGAGTTAAGAGAGCAGATATCTGCTCTTTTTTTTGTACGAGCTGTGATTTCATGCTGATACGGGAGGTAAAATAGAAATATATAAAAATTTTGCACAAAATTTTCAGATAATAGTTTTATTTTTTGATAAAGTATGATACACTATTTGGGAAAGGTGGAGAAACTATCTCCGGCTGTACCTTAGAAAAGCAACGAGGTGGAAAGATGGATACAAAAATATTATTGGAAAATGGAACGAATGAGTTAGAAATCCTGGAATTCACGTTGGGAAGCAATTCATATGGCATCAATGTTGCAAAAATCAGAGAAATTATTACATATCAGCCCGTTACACCGGTTCCCAACTCGCATCCCAGTATTGAAGGTATTTTTATGCCGCGTGATACCATGATTACTGCAATTGATTTAAAGAATTGCCTCGGGCGCGGAGAATCGGAACCTAAGGGCTTATTCATTCTTACCAATTTTAATAAACTTGACTTGGCATTTCATGTTGACAGTGTGCTTGGTATCCATAGAGTTTCCTGGAGAGACATTATTAAACCCGATGCTACTATTTCTACTACGGATGAGAGTGTTTCTACAGGTATCATTAAGAGAGACGGTAAGTTAATCATTATTCTTGATTTTGAAAAGATTGTGACGGATATTAATCCTGAGACAGGCTTGAAGGTATCGGAAATCAACGAACTGGGCGAGAGGAAGAGAAGCAATGTTCCTATCCTGATTGCTGAGGATTCCCCTCTGTTAAATAAGCTGATTGTTGATTCCCTGAGAAAGGCAGGTTATGATAATCTGATTCATACAGAGAACGGGCAGAAAGCGTATGATGTTATATGTCAGTGCGTGGAGGACGGAACGCTGAATGAGCATGTGCGTCTTATCATTACTGATATAGAAATGCCTGAGATGGATGGACACAGACTGACTAAGCTGGTGAAGACGAATGATGAGACAGCTGATATTCCTGTAATTATCTTCTCCTCTTTGGTAAATGACGAAATGAAGAAGAAGGGCGAGGCCCTTGGCGCAGATGCGCAGTTATCCAAGCCTGAGATAGGCAATCTGGTAAGAATAGTAGACCAGCTTGTGGATGAGAAACATCTGGACAAGTAAAAATTGCAATGAAAAGCTGGGAGTTTTCCCAGCTTTTTTTTCAAGTTAGATATCAAGGAGGGCAGGGATGGACAGGCAAAATATTCTGGAACAAATACAAGATGCCGACATGGTGCTGGTAGGACTTGGAGAGGACTTTGACAATACGCGGTGTTTGCGGCAGAATGAGGCTTATGAGAATGGCAGGGAGCTTTTGGAAGAAGCGGGATATCGCTGGGTTCTTCCGGCCTGGATGGAATATTGTTCTTACCGACTGGGGGAAAACTCGGTGAGACTTGCACTGGAAAAACTGGAGAAACTGCTGCACAATAAAAATTATTTTATCGTGTCGGTAGCGACGAATCGTGTCATTGATGAGATTCCATGGAAAAAGGAAAAGCTGGTCATGCCCTGTGGCAGTTGCCGGAAAAAGCAGTGTGTGAAGGGTTGTTCGGGAGAATTGATGGATGTGACAGAGGAGGATAAGGCTGCGCTTGAGAAAGCCTTTCAACAGTTGTTTGAGGGAAAATTTCCGGAGACCGGTATTTTGGGGCTGGGTAAATGCAGCCAGTGCGGCGGAGATATGATTCTGAATACTACTTATGCAGAAAGCTATAATGAAAGCGGATATCTGGAAAAGTGGCAGTTGTATACTAAGTGGCTTCAGGGAACCCTGAATCACAAGCTGCTCATTCTGGAACTTGGTGTGAGCCTGCGTTTCCCTACAGTGGTTAGATGGCCTTTTGAAAAAGTTGCTTTTTTCAATAATAAAGCATCCTTTTTCCGAATCAATGAAAGACTGTATCAGATTACGGAAGAACTGGCGTCAAAGGGTGTTGGAATCTCACGGAACGCGATTGATTGGATAAATGACCTGTGATAAACTATGTATGACTATGTCATAGCAAAAGAAAGAGAAAGCTGAGGAGACAATATGCCTTCACAAGAGGATTATCTGGATCAACTGTTAAAGGATCTGGCTGAAAATAAAGAGCAGGAAAAAGCCGATACAGAAGAGCAGGAGCAAGCTGAACTGACGGCAATGGAAGATATGCAGGAGCCGACGTTGGATATTGATGATGTCAGCAGTATGTCTGAGGATGAAATTATGCAGCTGCTCTCGTCAAGTGAGGAAGCTTCAGAAATTTCTGCCGCCCCTCAGGAGGAGCCGCAGGATGTGCTGGATATGCTGGCAGATACCGGTGATGATGATCTACAGGCAATTCAGGAGCTTTTGCAAAAAGCTGACAACAATGAAACGGTAGATGAGGAACTGCAGGATGCCGGGATGCCGGATTTCGTGTCGGAGCCTGCTGAGGATAAGAAGGCACTTGCTTTGGAAAAAAAGCAGAAGCGTCGGGAGCAGGCCGCAGAAAAAAAGGCTGAAACGGCGGCGGAAAGAGAGGCAAAAGCAGCCCAAAGGGTGGCGGAAAGAGAGGCAAAAGCAGCCCAAAAGGTGGCGGCAAGAGAGGCAAAAACAGCCCAAAGGGCGGCGGCAAGAGAGGCAAAAGCGGCCCAAAAGGCGGCGGAAAGAGAAGCAAAGGCAGCTGAAAGGGCGGCAGCAAAAGCAGCGAAGGCTGAAACGGCGAAATCGGAGGACAATTCAAGCGAAGAATTGAAGATGCCGGAGGCAACGCTGTCGATGCCGGAGAATGAGCCGGAAGATACAGCAGACCTCTTCGACACCTCCGTCCTGGATTCTATTGTCTCTGAGGCGGACAGTTTGGATTTTGGGGGAGAAGAAGCTGCGTTCCCGGGGGAAGAGGAGCAGGATTCTGCGCAGGAGGAAGCATTGGATGATGCGGCAGATGAGTTTGACTTAAACAGTCTTTTTGGAGACAGCGACGGCGAAGACGTGCAGGAACAGGCTGATGATGGAACTGTATTTCCCGATTTTATTGCTCTGAATGAGGAAGATGCAGATGCGATGCTTAAGGATGTAGCCGAACAGGAGGGAAAAGGAAAGAAGGGATTCTTTGCGAAGCTGCTTGATTTTTTCACAGAGGAGGATGAGGAGGAACCGGAAAATGAAAATATCCGGCTCTCTGAGGAAAATCAGGGTATTTTAAATGATTTGGATAAGGAAAAGGAAGCAGATAAAAAGGGAAAGAAGAAAAAGAAGGATAAGAAAAAGAATAAAAAAGCAGACGGAGAAGAAGGAAAGGACGGCGGAGAGAAGCCGAAAAAGAAGCAAAAGCCTAAAAAAGAAAAGAAGCCGAAGAAGGAGAAGGCTCCGAAAGAAGATGCCGGTCCTCTGATACCGGAGAAAAAGCTTTCGCTTAAGAGGGTCATTCCGATTGTTTTGATTGGACTTTCTCTGGGTGTTCTTTTGATTGTTTTTGTGAATTCATCCGCAGACTATACGGACAAAAAGACGGCACGGGCAGCCTTCTATGAGGGAGATTTTCTGACCTGTTTTCAGAATTTATATGGCAAGGACCTGAATGAGTCCGAGCAGGTCATGTACGCGAAGTCAGAGAGTATTTTGTATATTCGTCTCTGGCTGCGGGAATATGAGATGTTTGCCGAGGAAGGCGATGAAATGAAGGCTCTGGACAGCCTGATTCAGACAGTAGATCAGTATCCCGATTTATATGCCTATGCCGTACAGTGGAATGCCGGAAGTGAAGTGGCAGAAGGATATGCCGGAATTTTAAGCATTCTTTCCGGTAAATACGGACTGACAGAGGAACAGGCACAGGCAATTGCTGATGAACCGGATGATTTGGAATACACAAGGATGATAGCGGCAATTGTGCAAGGGAAGGGCTTTGGTGCGTGGAATGAGCCGGAGGCACCGGTGATGCAGGAGGAAAAGGAGTTGAAGGACCAGCTGCCGGAGGAGACGGAACTGGGAAAAGAGCTCTTTATCAACAATCAATAGTGGATGACGGAAAGGGTAGACAGATGATTGCAATAATTGATTATGATGCCGGAAATATAAAAAGTGTTGAGAAAGCACTTCAATATCTCGGTGAGGAAGCAGTGATTACCAGAAATAAAGATACCATTCTGAATGCGGATGGAGTGATTTTGCCGGGTGTTGGTGCCTTTGGCGACGCCATGGAGAAGCTGCATGCCTATGGGCTGGTTGAGGTGATTCATCAATGTGTGTCGCAAAAAACTCCTTTTCTGGGCATCTGTCTGGGATTGCAGCTTCTGTTTGAGAGCAGTGAGGAAAGTCCGGGGGTAGAGGGACTTCATGTTCTGGATGGAAAAATTGTAAAAATTCCTGCAGAAAATGGGCTGAAGGTTCCGCATATCGGCTGGAACAATCTCAAGTTTCCCAACAGAGGAAGGCTGTTTGAGAATGTACCTGAGGATTCCTATGTTTACTTTGTTCATTCTTATTATCTGAAAGCGTCGGATGAAAAACAGGTTACCGCAGCTACGGAATATGGAACATATATTCATGCTTCTGTGGAGAAGGACAATGTGTTTGCATGCCAGTTCCACCCGGAGAAGAGTTCGGATGTGGGAATGCAGATTCTGCGTAATTTTATCCGTATTACGAAGGAGGGCAAATGAGATGCACACAAAGAGAGTTATTCCCTGTCTGGACGTGAAAGACGGAAGGGTTGTAAAAGGGGTTAATTTTGTCAATTTGAGAGATGCCGGAGACCCTGCTGATGTGGCGGCGGCATACGACAGAGAGGGTGCGGATGAGGTAGTTTTTCTTGACATTAATGCTTCTGCAGATAATCGTGCAACGCAGCTGGAGTGGGTGCGTCAGGTGGCGAGTAAGGTGTTTATTCCATTTACTGTGGGCGGCGGAATCCGTTCTGTGGAGGATTTTAAGGCTATTTTAAGGGAGGGAGCGGACAAGATTTCCGTAAATTCCGCAGCCATTATGAATCCCAGACTGGTATCCGACGCGGCAGATAAGTTCGGAAGCCAGTGCGTTGTGGTTGCAATCGACGCAAAACGCCGCGCAGATGGAAGCGGTTGGAACATATACAAGAACGGCGGACGCGTGGATATGGGTATGGACGCGGTAGAATGGGCAAGGAAGGTAGAGAGCCTGGGAGCCGGCGAGATACTTCTGACGAGCATGGACGGAGACGGCACGAAGGAGGGGTATGACCTGGAACTGACAAGAGCAGTGGCGGAATCGGTGAGCATTCCTGTCATTGCATCGGGCGGTGCGGGCAAGCCGGAGCATTTCTATGAGGCTCTGACAGTGGCAAAGGCGGAAGCTGTTCTGGCTGCCTCTTTATTTCATTACAAGGAGCTGGAAATCAGACAGGTGAAGCACTATCTGAGGGAACGTGGCGTCAGCGTGCGGTTATGACGCAGCAGAATGTGAGGAAGAATAAAGTAATGAGCATGATAAACAATGACTGGCTTGCGGTGTTGGGAGATGAATTCCGTAAACCTTATTATAAAGAACTGTATGAGTTTGTGAAAAAGGAATATAACACTACACAGGTATTTCCGCCCGCTGATGATATTTTCAACGCTTTTCATCTGACACCTTTAAGCGAGGTGAAGGTGGTTATCATCGGTCAGGATCCCTATCACAATGTGGGGCAGGCTCACGGCCTTTGCTTTTCCGTGAAGCCGGACGTGGATATTCCCCCCTCTCTCGTTAATATATATAAAGAGCTTCACGATGATTTGGGCTGCTATATTCCTAACAATGGCTATCTGGTGAAATGGGCAAGGCAGGGGGTGCTGATGCTGAACACGGTGCTGACTGTGCGTGCCCATATGGCAAATTCACACCGTGGAAAGGGCTGGGAGGAGTTTACCGATGCGGCAATCCGCGCTCTGAATAAACAGGACAGACCGATTGTATTTATTTTGTGGGGAAGACCCGCGCAAATGAAGGAGAGGATGCTGGACAACCCCCATCATCTGATACTAAAAGCACCGCATCCGAGTCCTTTGTCGGCTTATAATGGTTTCTTTGGAAGCAAGCCCTTCAGTCAGACAAACGCTTTTCTGGAAAAAAATGGCGTTGCGCCGATTGACTGGCAAATTGAGAATGTTTGATGAGAAAATAGATCAAAAACAGCATTTTGTGAAAAAGGCCGTTGACAAATGTCAGCGGCCTTATTATAGTATTCCTAGAAAGTACCACTAAAAAAGGAGGTGCCTATGGAAGAAGCCGCATTGATAGAGAAGCTGCTGTTGTTTGGGCTTGGCAGGCAGGAGGCAATAATATATCTGTGCCTTCTGAGAAACAGTGAGCTGACCGGCTATGAAGTGGCAAAACTGACCGGTATCTCCCGTTCCAATGTTTACAATGGGCTTGCAGCCCTGGTGGAACATGGCGCAGCCTATGTGCTGGAAGGAGCATCAACCAGATATACGGCGGTAGAACTGAATGAGTTTTGTGATAACCGGATTCGCTATCTGCAGGAGATGAAGGAATTTCTTGTCAGTAACGGACCGAAAAAAATGCTTCCCACAGAGGGGTACATCACCGTGGAAGGGTATGGACATATCTGTGATAAGATTCATCACATGCTTTTAGGAGCGGAGAAGAGGATTTATTTTTCCGCTACCGGAGCTTTTTTGGAGAAGTGGGAGGCGGAAATTTCGGAGCTTGTGAATCGGGGAAACAAGGTTGTGCTGATTTCTGAGGATGCCTCTGAAGTGTTTGCCGGATGCAAAGAGCTGCAAAAAGGAATTATTTTTTATTGTGTGCCGCAGGGGTTTCGGGAATCCGGTGAGGAGGACAGAAAACGTCAAATTCGCTTGATTATTGACTCCGAGTATGTATTGACGGGAGAGGTGGTTGGAAAGAGCAGCGATGCCTGCCTTTACAGCGCTCAGAAAAATTTTGTCAGCGTGTTTAAGGACGCCATGCGAAATGAAATTGAACTGATTAGAATTAAGGGACAAAATGGGTAGATGAAAGGAAGAATGTAAAATGAAAATCAGAGTCGCAATTATGGGTTATGGAAATCTTGGAAAAGGAATTGAGTGTGCAGTTCGTCAGAATGACGATATGGAACTGGTGGCAGTGTTTACCAGAAGAGCGCCTGAAACGGTAAAGGTGTGGAGCGGTGTGCCTGTCTATCATGCGGACAGACTGCTTGAAATGCAGGATAAAATTGATGTGCTGATGATGTGCGGCGGTTCCGCAACGGATCTGCCGAAGCAAACGGCGGAATATGCAAAATATTTTAATGTGGTGGACAGCTTTGATACCCATGCAAAGATTCCCGAGCATTTTGCGAAGGTGGATGAGGCTGCAAAGGGAAGCGGAAAGATTGCAATGATTTCCGTAGGCTGGGATCCCGGTATGTTTTCGCTGAACAGATTGTATGCCAATGCTATTTTACGGGAAGGAAGCGATTACACCTTCTGGGGCAAGGGCGTCAGCCAGGGACATTCTGATGCCATCCGCAGAATACCGGGAGTCAGAGATGCAAAGCAGTACACTATTCCTGTGGAGTCTGCGCTGGAATCGGTGAGAAACTGTGAAAACCCCGAGCTGACAACCAGGCAGAAGCATACCAGAGAGTGCTTTGTAGTTGCGGAAGAGGATGCAGACAAGGCATGGATTGAAAATGAAATCAAGAATATGCCAAACTATTTTGCAGACTATGATACAACAGTTCACTTTATTACAGAGGAGGAACTGCAGCGTGACCATGCAGGCATACCTCATGGTGGATTTGTGCTCAGAACAGGAAAGACCGGAGTAGAAAGAGAGCACAATCATGTGATAGAGTACAGTTTGAAGCTGGATTCCAACCCGGAATTTACGGCCTGTGTGCTGACGGCGTATGCGAGGGCAGCGTATCGAATGAACAGGGAAGGCATGATGGGCTGCAAGACCGTGTTTGATGTGGCTCCTGCTTACCTTAGCCCCATGACGGCAGAAGAGATGAGAAGCAAGCTATTATAAGCAGACAAGGAGAATACAATGGAGAAAAAAGCGTTTGTAACAAAAGAGATGATTGAGGAAATCGTAAAGACCTACCCGACTCCCTTTCACATCTATGACGAGAAGGGTATCAGGGAGAATGCCAGGGCATTAAAGGAGGCTTTTTCCTGGAACCCCGGCTACAAGGAGTTCTTTGCGGTAAAGGCGACCCCCAATCCCTTCCTGATTGACATTTTGAGGGAGTATGGCTGCGGTTGCGACTGTTCTTCCTATACGGAGCTGATGCTCAGCGAGGCAATGGGGGTCAAGGGGGAAGACATTATGTTTTCCTCAAACGACACTCCTGCAGAGGAATTTAAGCTGGCGGCGAAGATTGGAGCCACAATCAATCTGGATGATATAACGCATATAGAGTTTCTGGAAAAAACGCTTGGCTATCTGCCGAAAACCTTAAGCTGCCGTTTTAATCCCGGTGGGTATTTCTCTCTGGGAACCGACATTATGGACAATCCCGGCGATGCAAAATACGGTTTCACGACAGAGCAGATGTTTGAAGGCTATAAAATTTTGAAAGCCAAGGGAGTGGAGAATTTTGGAATCCATGCCTTCCTTGCCAGCAACACGGTGACGAACGAATATTATCCTACTCTGGCAAGACAGCTTTTTGAGTTGGCTGTTCAGCTGAAGGAACAGACCGGTGCCCACATCAAGTTTATCAATCTGTCCGGTGGCATCGGTATCCCGTATCGTCCCGACCAGATGCCGAACGATATTCGTGTTATCGGCGAGAGCGTGAGAAAGGTGTACGAGGAAGTGCTTGTGCCTGCGGGAATGGGGGATGTGGCTATCTATACGGAACTCGGACGCTTTATGATGGGACCCTACGGTCATCTTGTGACAAAGGTTCTTCATCAGAAGCACACGCACAAGGAATATGTCGGTGTAGATGCCTGTGCCGTGAACCTGATGCGTCCTGCCATGTATGGAGCATACCATCATATTACAGTGCTGGGTAAGGAAAATCAGCCCTGTGACCATAAGTATGATGTGACAGGTTCTCTCTGTGAAAACAATGATAAGTTTGCTATTGACAGAATGCTTCCTGAGGTGGAAATCGGAGATTATCTTGCCATTCACGATACTGGTGCACACGGCTTTGCCATGGGCTATAACTATAACGGTAAGCTGAAATCAGCGGAGCTTCTGTTGCATGAGGACGGAAGTGTGCAGCTGATTCGCCGTGCGGAAACGCCGAAGGATTATTTTGCAACCTTTGACTGCTTCGATATATTTGACAAGCTTTTTCCTGACAAGTAAAATAAAAGAAACAAGACGGCGCCTGCTTGATTGTGGGCGCCGTTTTTACAGGTAAGTGAGGTAGAAAGATGAGATATCCAAAAAGTTTACCCCGGGGAGGGACAATCGGTTTCCTTGCACCGTCTTTCGGATGTGCCATGGAACCTTATCAGACAGCATTTCGAAATGCACAGAAGAAGTGGGAGCAACAGGGATATAGGATAAAACTCGGACCGAACTGTTATGAAAGCGCAGGGACAGGTATCAGTAATACTCCTGAGAAGTGCGGCGCAGAGGTGATGGAGATGTTTGCTTCGGATGCAGATGTTCTGATTTCCTGCGGCGGTGGTGAACTGATGTGTGAAATCCTTTCCCATGTGGATTTTAGCAGACTGGCTGAATTGGAGCCGAAGTGGTTCATGGGATATTCGGACAATACCAATCTGACTTATCTGTTGGCGACGCTGGCAGATACGGCCTCTGTGTATGGCCCCTGCGCCTCCTCTTTCGGTATGGAGCCGCTGCATGAATCCCTGGAGGATGCCTTTCGTGTGTTGACGGGAGAGTGCAGAACGGTCAGCGGTTACGGACTGTGGGAAAAGGAGAGCCTGAAGGACGAGGAGCATCCTCTGGCACCGTACAATCTGACGGAGCCGCTTGCTATACGCAGATTTCTGGGAAGAGGGGAGCTAACGGAGGCAGAAGAAGTAACCTTTTCGGGCCGTCTGCTGGGTGGCTGTATGGATTGTCTGGTAAATCTGTTGGGTACGAGGTTCGACAGAACCAAGGAGTTTGTGGGGAAATATGAGGGAGATGGAATCCTCTGGTTTCTGGAAGCATGTGATTTGAATGTGTTCAGCATCCGCAGGGCAATGTGGCAGATGGAGGAGGCCGGCTGGTTCGAGCACGTGAGCGGATTCCTGATTGGCAGACCGGCCAACGGGGATGCGATGATGAATCTGGATGCCTATGATGCCATTCTGGAAGTTGCAGGAAGGAAGGGAGTGCCTGTTATCATGGATGTGGATTTGGGACACAGGCCTCCAATGATGCCGCTTATTGTCGGAAGTCTGGCAAAGGTGATGACAAAGGGAAATGACATTACAGTAGAGATGCAGTGTAAATAAAAAAGACTTGCAAAGCCGGGGTTTCTATGATAGAATAATTTCTGTTGTGAGATTGACTCACAGAAAGCCGGCGTGTCGGAATGGCAGACGAGGCAGACTCAAAATCTGTTGTTGGCAACAACGTGCGGGTTCAAGTCCCGCTGCCGGCAGTGCAAAAAGGCTGCTGTAAAAGTAGATAAAATCTGCTTTTACAGTAGTCTTTCTTTTTTTGATTTGATAAAAACTTGAATTTTCTGTTGAGTCAGGGATATAAAATATGCTATAATCAAATGTCGCAAAACAAAAGAAAAGATAAATGCGGAAACAAACAGGTAAAAGAGGAAAACATAATGCAAGGACTTTTAAGAAATATGGCGTCAATTTATATTACTTCGGGTGACAAGATTCTAATGTTATACAGAATCGGATCCAGAGTAGTTGCTCCGTCCTGGTGCGGCATTGGAGGGCATTTTGAAAAAGAGGAGCTGAATGACGCAAGAGCGGCTGCACTGAGGGAATTGAAGGAGGAAATCAATCTCGGGGAAAATGATCTGGAAAATTTAAGGCTGCGATATATCACACTCAGAAACAAGAATGGAGAAATACGACAGAATTATTATTTTTTTGCTGAGCTTGCAGAGGGCGTAAAGGTCAGCTTTGTCTGTGATGAGGGGCTTTTGGAATGGGTACCGCTTAATAAGGTATTGGATAAGATTATGCCCTATTCGGCGAAATATGTTCTGGAGCATTATCGTGCCAGTGGCAGGAATAATGAATTGATTTATTGCGGAACTGCTATGGAAAGCGGTGTTGTATTTCATCCTCTGGAGGATTTTAGCTGACAGACGGAATATATTTTATGCAAAATCCTCTTGACTTTGTCACTTTAAACTGCTAAACTTTAAGGCGTGCCATAAAGGAAAGAATTGTGGTGTCGTAATCGTGGAAGAATAAGAGGAGAATTATCATGAAAGAAATATCCAGCTTAATTGCTTACAGACCTGATGTGCGTGTTGTAGACGCGACTCTCCGCGACGGAGGGCTTGTTAACGATTTTTATTTTACAGACGAGTTTGTAAAGGCACTTTATCTTGCAAATCTGCGTGCCGGTGTGGACTATATGGAGTTCGGCTACAAGGCTTCCAAGGAAATGTTTGACGTGAACAAGTTCGGCAAGTGGAAGTTTTGTAATGATGATGATATTCGTGCTATTGTCGGTGAAAATGCCACTGACTTAAAGCTTGCTGTTATGGCTGATGTTGGACGCTGTGATTATAAGACAGATATTTTGAACCGTGCGGACAGTCCGATTGACCTGATTCGTGTGGCTACTTATCTGAATACAATTCCGGCAGCAGTCGATATGATTGAGGATGCGGCAAAAAAGGGTTACGAAGTGAGCTGCAATATTATGGCCATTTCCAATGCACAGGAGGGTGAACTGAAGGTTGCTCTTG
This sequence comes from Acetatifactor sp., assembly GCA_051877795.1. GTDB lineage: Bacteria > Bacillota > Clostridia > Lachnospirales > Lachnospiraceae > Acetatifactor. The sequence goes on along the minus strand of JBJEJG010000074.1, from coordinate 4,226 downwards.
ATATTCTCGGGCAGACCCCCGTGGATGTATTCTACATTGTAGACAGCTATGGTGCAATGTATCCGGAACAGATTGCAAGACTTGCGGATTTGTACATGAATTTTGCAACGAAGTATGGCAAGAAGGTAGGAATTCATGCTCACAATAACCAACAGCTTGCCTTTGCCAATACGATTGAGGCAGTAGGAGACGGAGTGGATTGGCTGGATGCAACCTATGCCTCCATGGGAAGAGGGGCAGGCAACTGTGCAATGGAGCTTTTGCTTGGCTTCCTGCGCAATCCTAAATATAATGTTTATCCTGCCATCCAGTTCATAGACAGCCATATGAACAAGCTGAAGAAAGAGGGCGTTGTGTGGGGCTACGACCTGCAGTATCTGATGACGGGGCTTTTGAACCAGCATCCCAGAACAGCCATTCAGTTTACGAAGGAAAAGAGAACGGACTACGCTGAATTTTACAGAGAAGTGGTGGCACAGGATTAAAGAGAAGATAAGAGTGATTGTCCCTTCGGCATGCGAGAGATGCCGGAGGGATTTTTTTTGTTTCTCTTTCAGTTTTGAGAAACAGTTGAATTTCACGTCATGAATGTGTATACTGGAAAGTGAGTTTATGCGCTTACAAAGAATAGAGCTGTTTTGGCAGATAAACTGAAACGGCGGAAAGGCAAGGAAAAACATGAAAATTAACAGCGTATGCGTGCAGGGAGGCTATACACCGGGAAACGGGGAGCCGCGCCAGATTCCCATTGTTCAGAGCACTACCTTTAAATATGATACCAGCGAGGATATGGGAAAGCTTTTTGACCTGGAGGCAAGCGGATATTTCTATACCAGACTTCAGAATCCCACTAACGATTATGTTGCCGCAAAGATTGCACAGCTTGAGGGCGGTACTGCTGCTATGCTGACTTCCAGCGGACAGGCTGCAAACTTTTTTGCACTGTTCAATATCTGTGGCTGTGGCGACCATATTGTGGCATCCAGTACCATTTACGGTGGTACCTTTAATCTGATTTCTGTCACAATGAAAAAGATGGGTATCGACGTGACCTTTGTCAGCCCGGATGCTTCTGAGGAGGAACTGAATCAGGCGTTCCGCGATAATACCAGAGCTATGTTCGGTGAAACGATTGCCAATCCGGCACTGACTGTTCTGGACATTGAGAAGTTTGCAAAATGTGCGCATGCCCATGGAGTTCCCTTGATTATTGACAATACCTTTGCCACGCCTATCAACTGTCGACCCTTTGAGTGGGGAGCGGATATTGTTACGCATTCCACTACCAAATATATGGACGGACACGGTGCGGCAGTGGGTGGTGCTATTGTAGACAGCGGAAAATTTGACTGGATGGCACACGCAGATAAATATCCGGGACTTTGTACTCCCGATGACAGCTATCATGGAGTTACCTATGCTGAGAAATTCGGGAAAGAGGGTGCCTTTATCACCAAATGTACTGTTCAGCTTATGAGAGATTTCGGTGCAATTCAAAGTCCTCAGAATGCGTTTATTCTGAATCTCGGACTGGAGAGCCTTCATGTGCGTGTGAAGCGCCACTGCGAGAACGCGCTTGCTGTGGCAGAGTATCTCTCAAAACATGAGAAGGTTGCCTATGTAAATTACTGTAGTCTGCCCGGAGATAAATATTATCCGCTGGCACAGAAATATTTGCCGAACGGCAGCTGCGGCGTTGTCTCCTTCGGCTTAAAGGGCGGCAGAGAGGCTGCAAGCATCTTTATGAAGAATTTGAAGATGGCGGCGATTGAGACACATGTGGCGGACGCGCGTACCTGTTGCCTGAATCCTGCGTCCAGCACCCATCGTCAGATGACAGATGAGCAGCTGAAGGAGGCAGGCGTTCCGGCAGAGCTTGTCCGCATGAGCTGCGGTATCGAGGATAAAGAAGATTTGATTGCGGATATTGCGCAGGCTTTGGAGAAATGCTAAATGGAGTGTAAAGAATTTGAGAGGCTGATTCCCGATTTCATTGAGGACAGGCTGGATTATCCCACGCTGAAACGATTCAGTGAGCATATGGATTACTGCGAGGAATGCAGAGAGGAACTGGTGATTCAGTTCCTTGTTACAGAAGGCATCCAGCGTCTGGAGGACGGAAGCGCTTTTGACTTGCAGAAGGAATTGAATGCCCGTCTGGAGGATGCAAAGAGAAAGATACGCTTTCATGGTGGTTTTATGCGCCTGGGACTGATTATGGAGATTGCCGCAGTCTGTCTTCTGGCGGGGATTGTCCTCTGGATTCTTTTGTAGGAAATTTTGTTAAGGCGGTTAGAAAGAAGATGAGTGAGAGCAGAAAGCTTGTACTGATAGATGGACACAGCATTTTAAACAGGGCGTTTTACGGTGTGCCGGAGCTGACGAATGCCCAGGGACTTCACACCAATGCAGTCTATGGCTTTTTGAATATCCTGTTTAAGATTCTGGAGGAGGAAAAGCCGGATTATCTGGCGGTTGCCTTTGATGTGCATGCTCCCACCTTCCGTCACGAAATGTATGAGGCATACAAGGGAACCAGAAAAGCCATGCCGGAGGAGCTGAGGGAACAGGTGCCCGTGATGAAGGATGTCCTGAAGGCGATGCACGTGGTCATAATGGAACAGGCGGGACTGGAAGCCGACGATATTCTGGGAACGCTTGCCAAAAAAGCGGAAGCTGCAGGAATAGAAGTGGCTCTTGTTTCGGGCGACAGGGATTTGCTGCAGATATCTGACAAACACATCAAAATCCGAATCCCCAAAACAAAGATGGGGCGTACGGAGATTGAGGACTATTACCCGGAGGATGTGGTTAAGACCTATCAGGTGACTCCTTTGCAGTTTATTGATTTAAAGGCTCTTATGGGAGATACTGCCGACAATATTCCCGGTGTGCCTAAGGTGGGGCAGAAGACAGCGACGGAGCTGATGGTGCAGTATGGCTCGCTGGAGAATATTTACGCCCATGTGGAGGAGATACCGAAGAAAAGTATTCGGGAATCCCTGAAGGAGAATCGTGAACTTGCCGATTTAAGTAAGACACTTGCCACTATCAAAACAGATTGTGATGTAGAACTGGATTACGAGGCTGCAAAAGCAGAAGGCTATTTTACTCAGGAAGCATATCAGCTCTTTAAGCAGCTGGAATTCAAAAATATGCTGAGCCGTTTTGAAAAAGGGGCAGTTACAGGGAACAACGGGGAACTGCTGCAGCATTTCCATGCAGAGAAGAGTCAGAAGAGCTTTCTTGGGCAGCTGCGGAAGGTAAAGTCAGGAGAGAGAGTCGGGCTTTATCTTGCCATAGAAAACAAGAGGCTGTTTGGGATTGCATTCTGTACAGGAAAGCAGGAGGCTTGGTTTTATGCTGTACCTGTACAGGAAAACGAACAGTTGTCTCTGTTCGGAACGGAAAGCGATTCTGACAGCGGGGATATGGAGGAAGTAAGGCAGACGCTTCTGGAACTGTCCGAAAGATGCAAAATCAGTACCTTTGACATTAAAAAGCAGTATGAGTTTCTGAAACAGGATACCACAGAGCGATATTTTGACATTTTAATCGGGGCTTATCTGCTGAATCCTCTGAAAAGTGATTATGATTTGGAAACGATTGCATCGGAGCATCTCGATTTTATGATACCGGGTAAGGCTGAGACTTTCGGAAAAATGGGATTTGCGCAGGCTTCCAAAGAGATTCCCGGTAAGTTTTGTGAATATTGCTGTTACGGAGCATATGTGGCGGCACGGGCGGCAGATGTGCTGGAAAAAAAGCTGGAAGAGACAGGGATGTTTACTCTGATGCGGGATATGGAGATGCCCCTGTCCCTTGTTCTCTATGACATGGAGAAGGAGGGGGTCAGGGTTCGGCGTGAGGAGCTGAAGGCCTATGGTGATGCTCTGGTGGCGAGAATCGAAGAATTGGAGCATTCCATTCATGCCCAGGCGGGAGTGGAGTTTAACATCAATTCTCCCAAGCAGCTTGGCGAGGTGTTGTTCGAGACAATGCACATCCCCGGCGGAAAGAAAACCAAAACAGGCTACTCTACGGCGGCAGATGTGCTGGAGAAGCTTTCTGAGGATTATCCGATTGTAAAGGATATTCTTGAGTACAGGGGGCTGACAAAACTAAAGTCTACCTATGCAGACGGACTGGCCGGCTATATCGGAGAGGACGAACGCATTCATACCAATTTTAATCAGACGATTACCGCTACCGGCCGAATCAGTTCC
>JBJEJG010000073.1:0-16300 GCA_051877795.1 Acetatifactor sp. | reverse complement strand
AGCATAACAGAGAGATAAAGGTTAGTAATTGGCTGGAGAAACATGGTTGGTAAAAAGTAAAGCAACCTCAGGTTGCATGAATGACAGAAAAAGCATACTGTGGATGGTGGAGAAATTTCCTGTATTATGTTAATATGAATATTAGCAACGCGGTGCAAGTATAGTGAATCAGGAGAACAAAATTATGAGTTTAGGAAGTAATCTTCAATACTTACGTCGACTTAGCAAAAATATGACACAGGAAGCATTGGCATCCAGATTGAATGTAAGTCGTCAGACAGTATCAAAGTGGGAAATGGATGCTGCACAGCCGGAGATAGACAAGGCGATTGAATTATGCAGAATTTTCAACTGCACATTGGACAACCTTTTCCGGGAAGATATGGGCAAACGGGATAGTGCCTATACGAATCTTCGGGTGGAAGAAGTGGAAGGTTTTCGATATGTGACCCATACAGTAATCAGCACAGACCCGGAGGGGGATGCAATTGATCGTGTCTATGCCTATGCTAAGAAGTATGGTGTTGAGAAGCCCAGGGTTATCGGATGGGATTTCCCGCATCTTACCAATGAGCAGATTAATGTTTACAATATGCATGGTTATACGGCTGCATGGATATTGCCGGAAGGGATTGTACCGGATGACCTGGAAATTCATGAACAGCCCGGACACAAATATGCTGCCATTCATATTGACCGTCCCTTTGACAATCCCTTTGTTACCATACCGGGAGCTTATCGTACATTGGATGACTATATGCGCGTGAATGGATTGGAGCATGTTGTGAATGATGTGATTCCCTGTTTTGAAACGGACGGGGAAAGCATGGATGTCTATATTGCCTGTAAATAATTTAGATGCAGGCATTACAAATCAAAATTGACAAAATGAGTACCCTCAGGGAAGAAATCCCCTGAGGGTATTTTGTGCCTGGGGAATTGAAACAGCCAAAAATTTTCTGTATAATTTGGTTGACTGTGCAATTTCGGCAACAAAGACCAAAAGAGAGAGGATATTTTTAATGAACATATTTATCAAAGGAGCCAATCCATATATGCCGTTATGGGAGCATGTACCGGATGGTGAGCCGCGGGTTTTCGAGTATAATGGTGAGAAACGGGTGTATGTGTACGGGTCTCATGATATTGAGGTGACACAATATTGTGGACGTGATTATGTTGTCTGGTCTGCACCGGTAAATGATCTTACGGACTGGACCTGTCATGGAGTTGCTTATGAGACCCATTACGATTCCGTACTGTATGCACCGGATGTGGTGAAAAAGGGTGATACCTATTACATGTATGCTGCGGAGAGAAAGGGAAGCCTGATTGTTGTTGCCAGTTCCAAAACTCCCTGGGGACCTTTCGAAAATCCGGTAGAAACCAGACTTGGATTTGATCCGGGAGTGCTTGTTGATGACGATGGAAGGGTATATGCCTATTGGGGTGGTTGTGCGGCACCATGCTATATTGCAGAATTAGAGGAGGATATGGCAACCATCAAGGAGGATACATTGGTTTCAAATCCGTTGGGACATTCCACATGTCCATGGAATCCTGTTGATGATGGGCATATCTCTCTGATTGATGGTTTCTTTGAGGCTTCCAGTCCCCGTAAGGTTATGGGTAAATATGTTTATATTTATTCCAAACGATATGAGAAACCAATCCCGGAGCTTGGAGTGTACGAGCCAAATAACGGATTTCTGTCCTATCGTTTCAGTGATTCGCCGTTTGGACCATTTCATGACGGCGGTGATATCAGTTTTAACGGCGGCGAGATTTTAAAGGATTCTGAGGGCTGTGGTACCATGACCTATCAGTGGGGAAATAACCATGGTTCCATCATGGAGATAAACGGTAAATGGTATGTATTCTACCATCGCCAGACCGGTGTGAATGAGTTCTCGCGCCAGGCTATGATGGAGCCAATCGATGTTGGGATGGGGCAGGACGGAAAACTTTATATTGGCAGTATCAAATTCTTAAACGGAGAGCCGGTGGCATCCGGTCCTGTGGAAATGACCTCTCAGGGGCCACACATCAATGGTCTCGATGCATATAAATGGATTTCCGCAGGTTACACCTGCCACATTCATGGCAGCAGTACCAGAGCATACATCAGACCGGGATATGAAAAGCGTGAAGATATTTCAACTCCCGTTGTGAATCTTTCTTCAGGAGCAACCGTAGGGTTCCGTTATCTGCAGTTTGGAAACAATACACCGAAAAAGGTGAATGTAATTGTGGGAATGCACAGGGAATTGAAGGTCAATGTCAGAATTGATTCTTATCGCGGGCGTATTATCGCTTCCATGGATTTTGCGGAAGATGAATCGGAAAAGGTATCGGAACTGACTTCAGCAGTGGTAGGAAAGCATGCGGTTTACTTTGAATTCCGCTCAGAAGAGACAGGTGTGATTGCTGAATTTGATCGGTTTTGCTTCCTCTAGAGGCGAACGCAAACATGCGTTACAGGTTCAGTGAAATGGACAGTGTCCGTATTTATCTCCGGTATTTACAGAAGAATGGGATAGATATTCCTGAACAGAAACAAGGCCTTGGAGCAGCAGATTACGCTGCTGACAATGAAGAAGGAGCATCTGGAAAAATTGATTCATTTTGCCCGTGGAATACAATTTAGGGGAGAGAGAACAATGGATTTTTCAGCTTTTGATACGAGTAAACTGGATGAATACGCAAAGCGTGCGAAAGAGATTTTATTCAGCCTGGGTCAGATGTATGCCGCCGGCGGTGAGTTTACGGAGAATATCGATCATGCCGGAGGAACGGGTACGGCAGAATTTGTTGCAAATGCCATTCGCATCTACTGTAAGAAATAATCTTTAAATATTTTTCTCCCATTGCAACTTTTTGGACAGCTGGAATGTCTAACCAGTAGAAGCATAAAAGAAGGGAGATATTGATTATGAAAAAAATTGTGCTTTTATTGGCGGCAGGAATTATGAGCACCGTATTGGTAGCTTGCGGAAGTGAGGAAGCCGCTGCTGCGCCGTCGAAAACGGAGGCTGTGGAAAACATTACGGAGAGCAGCGAGAGCAAACCGGAGAGTGGTGAAAGCCATTCGGAAAGCAGCGAGAGCCAATCGGAGGAAAACAGTTCAAAGGAATCTGAAGCAGAGACAAAGGAAACAGGTGGACAGGAAGAGGCCTCTGCATCGTCTCAGGAGGAAGCAAGCGCAGCTTCAGAGGAAGAAAAGGAGGAAAAATACCGGGTCGGAAATATTGACAATTTCAGCGTGAGCAATAAGATGGCTGCTGAATTTGGAGAAGAAGTCAAAGAAGTAATTGCGGCGAAAGACCTGGAGGCTATGGCAGATTTGACTTCCTTCCCCTTGTACATGGGATTCCCGGATGGCGGAGTCAGCGTAGAGACAAGAGAGGATTTTATTGCGTTGGGGGAGGATCGCGTCTTTACTCAGGAATTTGTGGATGGTATGGCATCGGCGGATACAGGCAATCTTTCAGCAAGCAAAGCCGGTTTTTCCTTAACGGATAGTGGAAGACCCAATGTTATCTTCGGTGTTTCAAATGGAAAACTGAGAATCGTGGGAGTTAATTATTAGAACAACATAGAATTGAAATGCTGAAAAGAGAAAGCAGAATCCCGATATTACAGGCTGGTGATATCGGGGTTTTCTTTTTATCTGTACACTTATGTTACATCTATGCTAAAATAATAGAAAAGAAATGTTTTGCTGAAAAAAGCAGTAATTTTCTATGCAGGGGAGGAAAAGGAAAGATGAACCAATACAGCCTGAACGGGGAATGGAAACTGAAAATTCTGGGAGAAAACAGCTGTCAAATACCGCAGGAATGGATAGAGGCGCAGGTGCCGGGAACGGTTATGGGGGCTTATCTTGACAAGAAAATGATACCGGACCCGTTTTATCGGGACAATGAACTGGCGGTGCTGCCGCTTTTTGAAAATGATTTTGTCTACGAAAAGGAGCTTTCGCTGATTGAGGAACAGCTTTCACATGATAGCCTGCTGCTTGTTTTTGAGGGAATCGACACGCTGGCAGATATTTATTTGAATGACTGTCTGCTGGGAAGTACGGCAAACATGCATTTGAGGTACGAATATGATGTGTCCGATGTCGCGAAACCGGGAGAAAATGTACTTCGCGTTGTACTGCATTCTCCGGTGAAATATATCAGGGAAGAAAACGAGAAAGTATATACCGGCGGAGCGGCAGAATCTATGGAGGGCTTTCCGCATCTTCGGAAGGCACATTGTATGTTTGGGTGGGACTGGGGTCCGAGACTTCCTGATGCCGGAATTTTCCGGGATGTTATGCTTTTGTGCGTTGATAAGGCGCGGCTATTGGATGTATATGCTGTACAGGAACACATACAGGGAAGTGTTATTCTGCATATTCAGACAAAGGTGCAGATGCTGCGTGAAACAGATGTGCCTCTTCAGCTGGAGGTGATAGTGACAGCACCGGACGGCAGCATATACAGCGGGACGGAAGCAGCATTACCGGATAGCGGCGCATCCGGACAGGCGAGAATAGACATGCCGGATAGCAGGTTGTGTATGAGACTTGCGGAACAGAACATTCATATAGACAAGCCTGAATTGTGGTGGCCGAACGGGTATGGAGAGCAGCCTCTGTACATGGTACAGGTGCGTCTTGTGAGCGCACAGAACGAAATTCTGGACACTTGGGAGCGGCGAATCGGACTTCGTACTCTTACCATGGACACAGAGCCGGACGAGTGGGGCAGAAGATTTGCGCACTGCGTTAACGGTCTGGATATTTTTGCCATGGGTGCGGATTACATACCGGAGGATAATTTCCTTGGAAGGTGTAACAAAGAAAGAACAAGAAGGCTTCTGACGGATTGCGTGGCGGCACACTATAACTGTATTCGTGTCTGGGGAGGAGGCTATTATCCCGACGATTATTTCTATGATCTTTGCGACGAACTGGGACTGATTGTATGGCAGGATTTCATGTTTGCCTGTGCTTCCTATGAACTGGATGATGCCTTTGAAAAGAATATCAGGGAGGAAATCAGGCAGAATGTCAGAAGGCTCCGCCATCATGCCAGCCTGGGACTGTGGTGCGGCAATAATGAAATGGAGACGCAGACACTGGATGGCTGCTGGAAGCCCTCCGCAAAGCAGAAATGTGACTATATTAAGATTTTTGAGTATATTATTCCGCAGATTGTAGAGGAGGAAGACCCTCAGACCTTTTACTGGCCGTCCTCGCCTTCATCCGGAGGTAATTTTGATAATCCGTGGGATGAGGACAGAGGGGACGCACATTATTGGGATGTATGGCACGGCAGCAAGCCGTTTACCGCATATCGGGATTATCGATTCCGTTATTTGTCGGAATTCGGATTCCAGTCCTTTCCCTGCCTGAAAACAGTTGAGAGCTTTACGGAGCCGGAGGACAGAAATATTTTTTCCAGAGTCATGGAGATGCATCAGAGAAACAGTGCGGCAAACGGTAAAATTATGAATTATCTGTCTCAGATGTATCTTTATCCTAAGGATTTTGACAGTCTGCTCTATGCGTCCCAGCTTTTGCAGGCGGAAGCAATCCGGTACGGGGTAGAGCATTTCCGCAGGCACAGGGGAAGATGTATGGGAGCTGTGGTATGGCAGCTTAACGATATCTGGCCGGTTGCTTCCTGGGCAAGTATTGATTACTATGGAAGGTGGAAAGCATTGCACTATGCCGAGTGCAGAATGTTTGCACCTGTACTGATTTCCTGTGAAGAGACAGGAGAATTGACGGAGCGTCCCTTCTGTATTCAGGAGAGAAAAGAACCCTTGAAGATGGCTATACGCCTGCATGTTGCAAATGAGACATGGGAGACAAAGGAAGGCTGGGTAATCTGGGAACTGCGGAGACCGGATGCTTCCGTCATCTTAGAAGGGAAGGAAAAGGCTACGGTGCCGCCCTTTGATGGTGTGTGGCTGGAAAAGCAGGAGTTTTTGAATCAGGATGAGAGAAGCTGTTATGTCAGTTATCGGTTTGTACGGGAAGAACAAGTGGTTTCCGAAGGAACTGCACTGTTTGCGCCGCCGAAGCATTTTTGCTTCCAAAACCCTCACCTTTCGATTTCTGTTTCGGGAGAGTGGATTACCGTAAAAGCGGATGCGTATGCAAAGAGTGTGGAAATCATACCGGTTGACGGAGAAGCACGACTGTCGGACAATTATTTTGATTTAAATGCCGGTGAGAAAAGAATACGGATTCTTTCGGGAGACGCGACGGAATTCCGGGTAAGAAGCGTATACGAGATTGCCTTCGCCTGACTGGAAGCAGTTTGAGCCATTGAGTGGCAGAATGAGAGGGAAAAGCATGGATATTTCAGTGCGCTATGCCAAAGAGCAGGATTATGAGGATGTGGAACGCATCATGAAACAGGTTCAGCATATGCATGTGGAGTGGAGGCCTGATATTTACAGGGACGCGGATGTGGTTCTGCCTCTTGCAATGTTTCGGGAGCGGCTGCAGGAAAAACAGGTGGTTGTGGCAGAGTGTGACGGAAGGGTTCAGGGCCTGCTGATATATGAAACAAGAAGCATTGCCGGAGGCCCATTGGTGGAGCGTAAGGTGTTATTTGTAGATTCCATGGCGGTGGACGAGTCCTGTCGCGGACAGGGAATCGGGCATAGGATGTTTGATTTTGCGAAGCAGATTTACAGGGAAGGCCGTTATGATGGGTTCGAGTTACAGGTGAATGCCAGAAATAAAGCGGCAAGAGCCATGTATGAGAAATACGGTTTTGCTGAGAAGTCCGTTAATATGGAATTGGTGTAAGAGAATTTAAAAACTGTTGTGACAGAGCATTCCGAAAAACTGCAGAAAATTTCTTAATATTCAAAGTGTGAAGCCTGTTCCTGTTAAGGCTTTGCACTTTTTCCTTGGCACAATTTATCTGGAAGTACCAATGGGGGCCAGGGAATTCTTGCGGAGAAACAGGGAGATATGATAAAATAGAAGAAAGAACTGGGAAAGAGGAAGGAACATGGGAAGATACATAAAGGATGTAGAACTGAACCAGCCAATTGATGTAGTCAGCATGGTTATGGAGGACTACATCTACCACAATCGTTTTTCCAGGACGGACTGGAACGGGGAAATGGTGTTCTATTTAGAAGATAAGCATGGCAAGGAACGCTATCTGAAATGGTCTTACGCCGGGGGCAGCTTTCATGTGGAGGCATGGCTGAAGGGACCCATGGGTAAGGAAATGGATTTAAACGGCACCGGTGGCGGAGCCAGCAGAAAAGAGTACAGGCAGAGCATGGACGAACTGATTGGGACATTAAAGAGTCAGTCCGCAGAAGGCATGGCGGGTGGACATATCGGTTCCGATCCATTGCATCACAGCGAGGATTATGGGTCAGACCATGTAAGCTGGGCGAGTGATACTGACTGGCAGCAGAGTAAAACGCCGATACAGACGGAGAGAGCGGCAGTCGGAAGAAACACGGATGCCGGAGCAACCGGTTCTGAAGAACATCGTGACACAGGAAGCAGTTGGAACAAAGCCGGATCCGGTGCCAACTATGCCGGATTGATTTTAGGAGTGATTGCTGTCGTGTTTGGTGCGCAGATGCCGCTTGTCGGTCTGATTTTTGGCATATGGGGACTGCAAAAGGCAAAACGAGGGTATGCGGGAAACAGCAAAGCCATGAAAATCCTGTGTGTCATGGCAATTATTGAAGCTGCTATTGTGACGCTCGGTGTACTTGTGGCAAGAATCCAAGGAAGTATTTTTTCCTTATTCTTTTAAAGGACAGGGGCAATAAAAGTGAAGATTATTAAAAAAATTCTTTTTTTCATAGTATTTCTTCTGATTGCATGCTGTGTTGGAATATTGGTTTGCGCATTGAATCCTGAATTGACAGCTTCGCTGGCAGAAAAGGTGCAGCAGATGTCCGATGACGAAAGGCTACCGACCGATGTGAGTCAGCCCGGTACAGAGGGGCAAAACAGTACCGGGACAATAATAAAGCAGCCGGGACTTCGCTCAGACTGGATGCCGGACAGCGCAGGCGGCGATTATATAGCGCCTGTCAGGAATCCCAAGGAGCCGCCGCAGGAAGTCAGTGGACGAAACGGTTACAAGCCTGTCGAAGAGGAAGCGGAGCAGGTTCCCCAGGAGGAGGCTGATAACCTCAGCAGCATTCTTTCAACCGGAAGTCTGGGGGAGGAACTGTCCTTTTCAGAGGAATACTATCCCTACTACGCTATGCTTGAGGAGAACATGAAGCTGTTGTATAAGCAGATTTACGCGAATGCCTCTGAATTGACAACCTCTTTTACACCGACAGTATCAGTAGATGTTGACAGCCTGAAAAATGTTTTCGAGGCAGTGTGCAATGACCATCCTGAACTGTTTTGGATGGAGACAGGGTATTCCTGTAAATATCTGAAGAATGGCAAGTGTGTGGAGATTACCCTGAAATACAACGATACTGCAGACAGACTCGACGCGGCGAAGGCAGAATTTGACAGTTGTGCCGAGAGCATTCTCGCCGGTGCAAGAGCTCTGGGCAGCAATTATGAGAAGGAAAAGTATGTACATGATGCGCTGATGCTGCGGACAGAGTACGATGCCTCTGCCGGGAAGAATCAGAGTGCCTATAGTGCGTTGGTGGACGGAAAGAGCGTCTGTGCCGGTTATGCAAGGGCATTTCAGTATCTCATGCAGCAGCTGGGAATTCCCTGCTATTACTGTACTGGCTATTCTGGCGAAAATCATGCATGGAATATTATCAAGCTAAGCGGTGCATATAGAAATGTGGATGTAACATGGGATGATACGAACCCGTCTACCCATGATTACTTTAATAAAACAGATGAAGAATTTGCAGCGACGCACGTACGCACAGGTCTTTCCGTGTATCTTCCTGCCTGTACGGGAGAAAACGAACAGGCGGATAGCGGGACGGAAGAAAATACAGTCAGCACGCCTCTTCCAACGCCAATGTCATGGGTGAGCAGGGGAAAACTGGATGGCAGTACAAACGATAGTGATGATGAAAACGTTACGGATAAGAAGGAAGCCGGCGTTTCTGATGACGAAATAATGGATACCTTGGAGAAATATTATGAGGATTGCAAAAAGCAGCTGCAGGCTGCAGGAACCGGAGACATACAGTTTAGCAATGTGATACCGCAGTCTCTCTGGAATTCTGTCGAAAGGGCTTATTCCGACGGAAGCTACAGGAAGGGTTATGTGGAGGATACTCTGAAAGAACTGAAGGTAGAAAATTTTGTAATCCAGCTTCAGGTACAGCGCCTTGGCGGCGGATATTACAGACTATATCACAATATCTATACCTACTAACCATGAAATAAGGAAGAAGCGAAAGAGCAGCCCCGTGAGGCTGCTCTCTCTTTGTGTATAAGGGTTTATGAAGATAAGGGGGAGGCAAATTTTACAGACCTTCATGGAAGGTACGACTGATGACATCAGCCTGCTGTTCAGGTGTCAGCTTGATGAAATTTACGGCATAACCGCTGACACGAATTGTCAGTTGAGGGTAGTTTTCGGGATGCTTCTGGGCATCCAGCAGAGTATCTCTGTTTAAAACATTTACATTTAAATGATGGCCGCCCTTTGTTGCATATCCATCCAAAAGATTGACAAGATTGTTTATCTGTGCACTGTTTTCTGCCATAATAGAAATCCTCCATTCTTAATTAATAATAGTAATGATTACTGTTTATCTTTAATAATAAATTAACATGTTCTGTCTGTTTTGTCTATGATTTTTTTCAATTTTTATGTTTTTTTTCTTGTACAAGATTCTCATTCAAATTTTCAAAGAGACAAGCCAAGGCACGTAAGTGACTTTAAAGTCAGTTATGTGAAAAAAACAGGAATATCCCATGTAGGATTTCATATATTGGAGAGAGGAGGACATGCAGGTGGAAAAATCAATTCTTCAGTTATTTCCGGCAGAACATCGTGCATTCTGGATGGAGACGGCAAAACATCAGGAAAATATCCAGGAAATCAGGCTGCGGGCTTTTCAACCGATTTCTGTACAGAAGTGTGGCAGAGAATTTTTTTTGGGAGAAGACGGTTTCTTTGTGGAGGATACCGCGGAGGCGGTCAGGACAGAGCCGGGAGAGCTGGGAGGACTTTTAAAGCATATCTGCCGGTATTCTGTTTACGCTTATGAGGAAGAATTGCGTCAGGGCTACATAACCGTGGATGGTGGTCACAGAGTAGGCATAGCAGGACAGGCTGTGCTGGAAGGAAACGGGACAGTTCGCACCATAAAAAATATTTCCTTTCTCAATATCAGAATCGCTCATGAAATAAAGGGTGCGGCAGATAGCGTGATGCAGGAAATGTATCGGAAAGGAAGTCTGAGGAGTACGTTAATCATTTCTCCGCCCGGATGCGGAAAAACTACCTTGTTGCGTGACTTGATACGTCAAATTTCCGACGGAAACCGATACGGGAGAGGCATGACGGTTGGCGTGGTGGATGAGAGATCTGAACTGGCAGGGTGTTACCTTGGAATTCCCCAGCTGGATGTGGGAATGCGCACCGACGTGATGGATTCCTGCCCGAAGATTCACGGGATGATGATGCTTTTGCGCTCCATGTCCCCGCAGGTGCTTGCGATTGACGAGCTTGGCAGTGTAGAGGAATTTGAGTGTCTGAAAGGTGCGGCGTCCTGCGGTTGTGGTATTTTGGCAACAGTTCATGGTGCAAATCTTGCAGAGGTGGAGCGAAGGTTTGGGGTGGAAAAAAAGGTGTGGGGGCAGCTTTTTGACAGATGCATACTGTTGGAAAGAAAACCGGGTGAAGAGGGCATAAGAGTGACAGATGAGGAGATAAAAAATGCTTAAGGGTGCAGGCAGCATCATGATACTGGCGGGTTGTTTCGGTATGGGGCTTTTATATCGGGAAAAAATGAACGGCAGAATCCGGGCGCTGCAGCAGTTGATGGATATTTTGGAATTGTTTGAGAGCGAGGTACGGTATGGCAGATCGGTTTTGCCGGAATGCTGTCGAAGAGTTGGCGGACAGATAGGGGGAGCCATGGGGGAGACTCTGGTGTATGTCTCGGAAAGAGTACAGGAGAACGATGGTGCATCCTTTGGTGAAATTTTTTCCGAAAGTGTCGGAAATGTTTTAAAAGAACTGCCGTTAAAAGCAGAGGATAGGGCAGCTTTTTTTCAGTTTATTTCCCCGAACGGCTTTATGGATGGACAAATGCAGCAACGGGCTATAGAGCAGAGCAGGGAGCGTCTGGGAAGAACGAAGGAGAAGCTGGAACAGGAGAATGCTGAAAAAAGCAGAATAGTTGTGGGACTGGGAGCTATGAGCGGATTGCTGCTCATCCTGATATTATGGTAGGGCTTTCATGACGCGGCAGAATGCGAGGGATTATGGGAGTAAGTCTGATATTTAAGATTGCGGCAGTGGGAATTCTGGTAACGATACTCAGCCAGATTTTGAAGCACAGCGGAAGGGAAGAGCATGCTTTCTTAATCAGTCTGGCCGGGCTGATTCTTGTGCTTACATGGATAGTCCCTTACATATACGAATTGTTTCAGACGATACAGACGCTGTTTTCGCTCTGACAGGGAAGGGGGAATGATATGCAGGAGCTTGTGAAGGTAGCCTTTCTTGGAATCGCGGGAGTACTTCTCGCCGTTCAGTTTAAGAGCAGTAAAGCAGAATATGGCATTTATATCGGACTGGCAATCAGCATTGTGATTTTCTGCTATGCCTTAAGACAGGTGGAGGCCGTTGTGACACAATTTGAGAAAATCAGAAGTTATCTGGGAGGAACGCAGGGGTATCTTTCCATTTTGCTGAAGGTGATAGGAATTACCTATATCTGTGAATTCAGTGCGGGCATCTGCAAGGATGCAGGCTATCAGGCAGTGGCGGGGCAGATTGAGGTGTTGGGAAAACTGTCGGTTATGTTTGCCGGACTTCCGATTCTGTTTGCCGTAATTGAACAGATACAGAGCTTTATGTAGAAGCAGTCGGGAGAGTAAAAATGGACTTGGAGATTATCTGGCAGGAATATGGGCTGGACAGGCTTGAGGAGGGAATCAGAACCCTGTTTCCGCAGAGCAGCATTTCGCTTGAGGGACTTCTTACGAAGGTTATGGAGGGAGATGTGCTTGGGGCAATGGCGGAGCTGTTTACAGGCAGCATTACCAATTTTGTGGCGCAGTTGTCCGGTATGAAAAATATTTTTATCTGGCTGCTTGTGCTTGGGATTGTATCTTCTCTGATGACACATTTTGTGGAGATTTTTGACAGACATCAGGTGGCGGATATGGGATTTTATTTTATGTATCTGCTGTTTTCGGTGATTTTGCTGCAATGCTTCTTAAAGGCGGCTGCAACGGCGGCGGAAACACTGGAGAATATCATTCTTTTTATACGGCTTTTGATGCCGGCCTATCTGATTACCGTAGGTGTGTCCACTGGCAGTGTCACGGCTGGTGCATCCTGCCAGTTAATGCTGCTTGTCATTTATGGGGTGGAGTATGTTCTGGAGAAGGGTATTATACCGCTTGTCTACAGCTTTGTAATGCTCGTTGTGGTGAATGGTATCTGGGTGGAGGAGAAGCTGACGCTTCTGATAGACCTTTTGGAGAAGGGAATCGGCTGGGCGCTGAAGGGCGCTCTGGGAATCATCACCGGCTTCAGTGTTTTCCAGTCACTGGTTACCCCCGTAGTGGATTCTGCCAGAAAGGCAGGTCTGCAGAAGCTGGTTGCTGCCATACCGGGAGTGGGCGGTGCGGCGGACGGTGTGGTGGAACTGGTGCTTGGAAGCGCGGCGGTAATTAAGAACAGTGTAGGAGTGTTGCTTCTGATTCTGCTGCTGCTTCTCTGTGCGGCACCGCTCGTCAAAATTGCAGTGATTGCGGGAATCCTGAAATGCGCTGCGGCGTTTATGGGAATTGTCAGTGACAGAAGAATTACATCCTGTGCCGACAGGACAGGAGATGCCGGACTGCTGCTGTTTCGGACTGTGGGTACGGCAATGCTTTTGTTCCTGATTTCAGTGGCAGTCATCACTGCTTCGGGAGGCAGGTGAGAAGGTCGTGCTGGATACATTATTTCAATCAATCTGCAGAGTTGGTATCTTTATGATATGTGCGCAGGCAATCGTTCATTTCAGACCGCAGGAATCCTATGAAAAATATCTGAAGCTGCTGGTCAGCGTCATGATTCTGATTCAGCTTTTTCTCCCGGTGGGAAGCTTTTTTATGGCAGGAGACAGCCGGGAGACAGTAAGACAGCTGGAAGCATTTCGGGAAAGTCTGGAAGAGGGAATGCGGCTTGCAGAGGAGCAGGCTGCGGAAACGGACAGGATATTGGAGCAGATGACACTGGAGGAGGTTCGAAAACGAATAGAGGAGCAGGCGGGGGAGGAAAAAGGCATCGAAAAGCCGGAAGAAAAAGAGGAAACCGGAGCAACAGCGGGAATGGAAAAAATTACGGTGGAAATGGAAGCGGTGGAGCCTGTTGTGATACAGGAGGAATGAGAAAGGAACGCAGGTCGGAAGGGAGAAGCGTATGGAAAGGGACTGGAGACAGTGGGTGAAGAATAAGGGGGTGGAAAAGTGGCTACGGAAGGAAAATCTGGTTGTGCTGATTTTGTCAGGTGTGCTGTTGTTTATTATCGCGCTTCCCACAGAGAGCGGAAAGGGAGGAAGCGGTTCGGACACGGGAACAGCGGCAGGGGAGAAGCAGGTTCTGACCTTGGGAGAACTCGGTGGAACCGGTGTGAGTACAGAGAGCGGAGAGACACTTATAACGACAGGCACGGATGAGGAATATACCGCCATTCTGGAACAGAAGCTGACGGATATTTTGTCTGACATGGCAGATGTGGGAAAGGTAAGAGTGATGATAACACTGAAATCCTCCGGTGAGCTGATTGTGGAGAAGGAGGAGCCGGTGAGCCGTTCTGCTACAAATGAGAATGATTCCCAGGGGGGCAGCAGGATTGTCAATCAGGTGGAGACAGGGGACACTACCGTTTATCGGACGGAAGGGACTATCAGCGAGCCTTATGTGGTAAAAACGCTTTCGCCGGAGATAGAAGGAGTACTGGTGGTAGCGGAGGGCGCAGGAAGCGGCAGCGTGAACAAGACGGTGACGGAAATTGTGCAGGCGTTGTTCGGTGTGGAGGCACACAAGGTAAAAGTGGTAAAAATGCAATCACGGTAATATATCCCCCCTGCGGCTCATACAATAAACTAGTAAAACGTAGGAGAGGTAGATTACAGTGAAAAACCTAATTAAAAAAAATCAGCTTATGATAACTGCACTGGCAATCATGATTGCAATCGCAGGATATCTGCAGTTTGCGGGAAATGATTTGGAGGAGGAATACCTGACGGTGAATGATGACAGTGTATATACTGCAGATGCCAGCGCTGCGGGCTCCGACGGTGTGATTTCAGAAAACTATACAGCAGAGGGATTGCTTGACTTGTCCGAGGAGGATCTCCTGACGGCGGAAATTACGGAGATTGAAAGTCTGGATTCCGATATGGAGGATGTGCCGGTGGAGAATTACCTTGACGGAGAACTGCAGGTTTCCGATGCTTCTTCGGGGCAGGTGACACCGGAGGAAGGAGAAATTCCGGGAGAGGCTGTGTTTACTTCGACAGGCGGTGTTGCGGTGCTGTCCGAGGCAAAGCTCCTGAAGGAGCAGACCAGGGCGAAAAACAAGGAAACCCTGTTGGAAATCATCAACAGTGAGGGACTGACGGATGCCCAGAAGCAGGAGGCTGTAGACACCATGGTGGAGATGACCGCCATAGCGGAGAAGGAAGCGGCAGCAGAAATTCTTCTGGAGGCAAAGGGTTTTTCTGATGTGGTTGTCAGCATCAACGGGGATGCAGTGGATGTGGTTGTCAATGCGTCGGTGCTGGACGATGCCATGCGTGCTCAGATTGAAGATATCGTAAAACGTAAGACGGATATAGAACCTGAAAATATTATTATCAGTACCGTGAATTAAACCTTGCAAATATGGTATTATTTACATATAATGAGCGCATAGTACCATGAAAGGACTGAAGAGTATGAAGAGAGTTTTTCTGATTGTTTTGGATAGCTTTGGAATCGGTGAAATGGAGGATGCGCACTTCTATGGGGATGTGAATGTAAATACCCTGAGAAGCGTATCCTCCAGTCCGTTTTTTTCTCTTCCCAATTTGCGGGAACTGGGATTATTTGATATTGACGGGGTTTCGGTTGGAGAAAAGAAGGGCGATTATAAGGCAAGAATCGCGAGAATGACGGAGGCTTCCAAAGGAAAGGATACTACCATCGGACACTGGGAGATTTCCGGAATTTATTCCCCCAGGCCGCTGCCCACCTATCCGAATGGGTTCCCGAAGGAGGTGCTGGATGCCTTCTCGGAAAAGACAGGAAGGGGTGTGCTCTGTAACCTTCCCTATTCCGGTACGGAGGTGATTCAAAAGTATGGGGATGAACACATGCGTACCGGTGATTTGATTGTTTACACCTCGGCAGACAGTGTGTTCCAGATTGCGGCTCACGAGGATGTTGTACCAGTGGAGCAGCTCTATGAGTACTGCCGTATGGCAAGGGAAATTTTACAGGGAGAGCACGGCGTGGGCAGAGTCATTGCCAGACCGTTTACGGGGGAGAGCGGTCATTATACCAGAACTCCCAGACGTCATGATTTCTCTATCCTTCCTCCTTCCGTGAATATGCTTGACCAGTTGAAAGAAGCCGGAAAGGCTGTGATTGCAGTGGGAAAAATCAAGGATATTTTCGCCGGACAGGGGATTACCGAGTCAGTGTATACAAGTGGGAATGCAGAGGGGATTGAGAGAACTCTGGAGTATCTGGACAGGGATTTTGAGGGATTGTGCTTTATTAACCTGGTGGATTATGACATGCTTTACGGGCATCGGAGAGATATTGACGGCTATGCGAAGGCACTTAGCTTTTTTGATGAAAAGCTGCCGGAAATTATGAGAAAAATGCGGGATGAGGATATTCTCATTCTGACGGCGGATCATGGCTGTGACCCGGCATATACTGCCACCACAGACCACACCAGAGAGTATACGCCCTGTATCATTTACGGGAAGCAGCTTTCCCCTGCCAACTTGGGGACGCGGAAAACCTTTGCAGATATAGGGGCAACTGTGTTACAATACTTTAGTATTGCGCCTGCCTTCTCCGGAGAGGGCATGATAAAGGAAGATTCTGTTCCAAAACATATATCGGAGGTTTCACAGAATGAGTAATTATACAGA
>JBJEJG010000072.1:0-3186 GCA_051877795.1 Acetatifactor sp. | reverse complement strand
TACCGTATACACGAATATTCATTAATCCGATGCACATGAAGTGAGCGGCTACAATGAGAGACAATTTGCTCTATTGCGCAGCTTTGATACTCATCATTGATGCGATATTGATGACCCGTTTCAGTTTCTTCTCCGCCAGCTTGGCAAACTGCGCCGCACCGCCCCAGGAATGGGTAATGTAGGTCACGGCCATATCCGACTCCCGAATCATCCACTTGTTTCTCCAGGAGATAGCGTACCGGGGATGCACAGATTCCAGCCCCTCCGGATAGAGCGTTTCCAGCGGCTCATATGTAGGCCATTCTTCCTTGGCTCCAGGCATATAGGCCAGAACAACATTGTAGGTGATGTGCGGATACTTTTCCTTCAGCATCCGCAGCGAGTGCAGAACGATACTGTCAAATCCACCCTGATTACCTACCAGAAAGAAATCGACACCCTCTGCAATTAGCTCCGTCAGCACAGCTATCAGGCGCTCTTCAATACCGTGTGGAACATCCTTATGTCCAAAGAAACAACAAACCATATTCATCTCGCCAGCATGTTACGCTGTTTTCAACCATAAGAATTAAAAATTTGCACCAAATTGTACAGCGCAACATATTTTTTTGTATTATAGCATAAAATATTGGAGTGTCCAACAGAAAACGGCGTATATTCTTGGAGTAAATCTACCTCTCCACCGCCTACAATATAAGTGGATAGGTGGTGAGCATCATATGGACACGCAATTCATACGCGACAGGATTAGCCAGCTAAGAATTCAAAAGGGTGTCTCAGAATATCAAATGAGCTATGATTTGGGACATAGCCGCAGCTATATTTACAACATTTCCTCCGGCAAGTCGTTGCCGCCCATGGCAGAGTTTTTGCAAATCTGCGACTACTTTGGGATTACACCCAGTCAGTTCTTTGATGATTCGTCCGAGAACCCGGCATTGCTTCAGACCGCTATTGAGGAGCTCCGGAAACTGAACGATGATGATCTCATGCTTATCATAGGTAATATCCGTCGGCTGAATAAAGATTGACCATTCCGTGTGAAGTTGTGCCGACAGCATTTTTGAATAGATTACAAGCCGCAGGCTGTCGGACACTTGTCACGAGGCTCTGCGGTTTGTTGCTTTCTGAAAGGAGGATCACGATGTCGAGGTTTTTCAGTGCATTCTTCGGAAAGAGTGAAAGGGCGGCAGGCGCCATTGAGCCGACCGCTGACTTGCTTCAACAGTATGACGAGGAGTATATTCGTTACTGTATCGAACTGGAGCAGACCGTCAGCGGTTTGGAGGCGTATCTGCATACCAGTGATGATCCCAAAGAAATTGCCATGCAGACCCTGAAAACTGCCAATGAATTCTATGGCGGTAGTTGGGCAGGTATTCTGGAGGTAGATCTGGAATTGGATGCGTGGACTGCATCCTGGTGGTATAATCCAGGGAAAAGTGATAGAACAGA
Source organism: Acetatifactor sp. (assembly GCA_051877795.1). Taxonomy (GTDB): domain Bacteria; phylum Bacillota; class Clostridia; order Lachnospirales; family Lachnospiraceae; genus Acetatifactor. The sequence goes on along the minus strand of JBJEJG010000072.1, from coordinate 1,731 downwards.
AAAGCTCCTGGCAGAGGTTCAAACCGCCCGCATCATGCCGAACTGGATTCATGCAATGCATAACAATGAACCTCTGATTCTGCACAATGTCGAAACGGTGAAAAAAGATGAGCCGGAGGAATATAAAATCTATCAAATGCTCGGCATCAAATCTGTCATTGCGTCCCCGTTTGCTCCAAATCCTGTTGGGTTTCTTGCGGTTCGCAATCCGACAAGATATATTGACAGACCCAGCATGATGAGCATTCTGGCATATGTGCTGCATCGTGCCATGGCTCAACAGAAAACGCTGGAGAGTGCGAAAAAGGCATTGTCACCGGAGGCAATTCGCAGCGATAAAGATATTATCATTAACTTCTTTGGCAGTATGGAGTTGTGTACCTCCCAGGGGGTGATTCGGGAACAGGACTTCAAATCCCCAAAGAGCAGCCGCGTGGCAACCTATCTGATGCTCCACCGAAAGGCTTCTCATCCTCCGATGGAAATTGCATCAGCATTATGGCCGGAGGAAAACCCTGATCCAGAGACTGTCGGAAGGAATATCCGGAGCTTGATTTACCGTTTCCGGCGGGAGTTTTCTCTGATATCTCCGCATCAGTTGATTGAATCCACGCCAAATGGCTATCGGATCAATCCCGAACTGCATATCATCACAGACCTACAGCAATTTGATACGCTTTGGGAACGGGCACAGAAAGCGGGTACTGCCTCTCACAAAATTGAATTGTTAAAACAGGCGGTTGCATTGTATCGCGGACCGCTATTTGAAAATGCTGCGGGTGAGCATTGGATCGTCGGGCTGGCAACACACTATTCTATGCGATATGCCGGACTGATCAACGAATTGCTTTCCGCACTTGCGGAAAGCAAAGACTATTCCGGGTTGCAGCTCTACGCTACAAAGGCATGTGATATTATGCCAGAAAACATAAAAGCCAGATACTGGCTCATCTACGCGATTTATCATCTGGGAGCTGTCGAGGTCGCCAAAAGCGAAATGGAACGCGCAAGAACGATCCTTACCGCGGAAGAATTTATTCTTCTCTCCCAGTACATCAAGGAGCAACAGGAGATGGCATTGTAATATTGTGTTCTGGCTGAAATGGGTCCAAATAACGCTCAGGTAACGCTCGTATAACGCTCAAATAACGCTGATGTGACTTTCAAATGACGCAATTTTCAAAAGCAAGGTGAAAATGGCACCTAAATAACGCTCAAATAACGCAATCTCCCTTTTTCAAAACTTTCAAATAACTCCCGTAGATTAGATTTTTCGGGCAAAAGCTCGAAACTGATCTGCGGGGGTCTTATTTTTGCTCTCAGAAAATGCGTATAGGGGCGCTTTTGCATGGCATTGCAGAAGCGCCCCTATTTTTATTGTCTGCCGTATAGTACGGCATTGTCGTGATCCGCCGCTCTGAAATTTGACTCTATCTCAAATTTCAGAAAACGGAGGAACACAGCATGGGATTCAACTATGCATCAGAAAAAAGAAAGTTCGAAAAAGAGTGGGCAAAGCTCCGCCAGGAATACAAAGCGGCTGGGATGTCAGATGCCGCTATTCAGGAAATGCACGACTTTGATTGGAATGTCTTTAAGCAGGAACGCAACCATCAACTTCATACGCAGGAGATGAGTGTTGGTACCTTCGATGAGCCGTCAACTGACCAGGAAGATAAGTCTGCGCTCATGAAAAAGTTTTTGGAAGCTGTCAGCTGCTGGGACAATTAT
>JBJEJG010000071.1:0-16445 GCA_051877795.1 Acetatifactor sp. | reverse complement strand
TTCCCCGTATCTACCGTTCCGGGACATGCCGGAAAATTTATCTTTGGCTATATTGATGAAATCCCTGTTGTCTGCATGAAAGGCAGAGTACATTTTTATGAAGGTTATCCTGTCAGTGATGTGGTGCTTCCTGCAAGACTTATGAAGCTGATGGGAGCGGAAATCCTGTTCCTGACGAATGCTGCAGGCGGTGTGAATACCTCCTTCCATGCCGGGGACCTGATGCTGATAAAAGACCATATATCTGTTTTTGCACCAAATCCTTTAATCGGCCCCAACATAGAGGAACTGGGGGTAAGATTCCCTGATATGAGTACTGTGTACGACAGAGAATTACAGGCACTGATTAAGAAGGCTGCAAAGGAGAACAATATCTTTTTGCAGGAAGGCGTCTATGCCCAGCTGACGGGACCTTCCTTTGAATCTCCCGCAGAAATCCGCATGATGCGCACGCTTGGCTGTGACGCGGTGGGAATGAGCACGGTAGTGGAGGCCATTGCAGCAAACCATATGGGTATGAAGATTTGCGGGATTTCCTGCATCAGCAATCTTGCGGCGGGAATGACCATGAATCCTCTCACACATGAAGAGGTACAGGAGGCTGCTGATATGGCGGCGCCTAACTTTAAAAAGCTTGTGACAGAAACGGTAAGGGGCATGAAGAGCCTGCTGAAATAGTTGCAAAAGACCGAAAGATAATGAAAATAGCGGAAAACGAAGCAATGGACGAAGAAATAAAGAAGACTCTGATACAGGCGGCGCTTGATGCCAGAAAAACTGCATATACTCCGTATTCCCACTTCCAGGTGGGAGCAGCGCTCCTTACGGAGGAAGGTGACATTTTCATCGGCGGAAATATTGAGAATGCCTCCTACGGCGCTACCAACTGCGCAGAGCGGACTGCTGTTTTTAAGGCGGTCAGCGAGGGGAGAAGAGCGTTTAAAGCCATTGCGATTGCCGGCGGAATGGAGGGGGAAGCTCCTTCGGATTACGCTTATCCCTGCGGAATCTGCAGGCAGGTTATGAGCGAGTTTGCCGGAGCGGATTTTTCTGTTATTATTGCGAAAAGCATTTCGGATTATAAAGAATATAAACTGTGTGAATTGCTGCCTTGCAGCTTTGGAGGTGAATCAATTAAATGAGAATCAGGCTGTATAATGCGAGAATCCTTACAATGGAAAAAAACAGACCCATTTTCCGTGGTGAGGTATGGGTAACAAACGGTAAAATTGCCTGCGTTGCGGAGCAGAAGGAGCTGAATGAAGCCAGAACGCAAAGCTTTCCCAGAATCCCGTGGGATGCGGAAATTGACTGTAAGGATAACCTTCTGATGCCGGGTTTTAAGGATGCCCATACGCATTCCGCGATGACATTTCTGCGCTCCTATGCAGATGATGTGCCGCTGCAAACATGGCTGAATGAGAAGGTATTCCCGATGGAGGCAAAGCTTTCGGGAGAGGACATCTATCATCTGACCAAGCTGGCTGTCTTGGAATATCTGACATCCGGCATTACGTCCATTTTTGAGATGTATCTGACCCCCGATACCATTGCCGAGGCGTGTATGGATATGGGAATGCGTTGTGTTCTTGTCAGCGGACTCAACAATTTCAGCTCCTCTATTGAACAACTGGAAGAAGAGTATCTCAAATGGAATCAGAAAAATTCACTTATCAGCTATCAGTTGGGCTTTCATGCAGAGTACACCTGCTCCAAGGAGTTACTGTATAAGGTATCTCAACTGGCACATAAGTATAAAGCTCCTGTCTACACTCATCTTGCGGAGACAAAACGTGAGGTGGAGGAGTGCAAGGCGAGATACGGTATGACACCTGCTGTTTTTCTGGAGAGTATGGGCATTTTTGATTTCGGCGGCGGTGGATATCACTGTGTACATATGACGGATGATGACATGGAGGTATTTCGGAGAAGACGGCTTTATGCCATTACGAATCCGGCTTCCAATATGAAGCTGGCAAGCGGCATTGCTCCGATTGCCCGGTTTGGGGAAAAGAAGATTCCGGTTGCCATCGGCACGGACGGACCGGCAAGCAATAACTGTCTGGATATGTTCCGGGAGATGTTTCTGGTGACGGGCTTGAGCAAGCTTCGTGAAGAGGATGCGGCAAGTCTGGACGCCATGGATGTGCTGCGCATGGCAACAGTGTCCGGCGCAAAGACCATGAGGCTGAATAAATCAGATGTGCTGGCAAAGGGCAAAAATGCGGATATTATTATGATTGATTTGCATCAGCCCAATATGCAGCCCATACATAATATTCCCAAAAACATCGTATACAGCGGTAGTAAGTCCAATGTCTGCATGACTATGATTAACGGCAAGATTCTGTATCGGAATGGCGAGTTCAATATCGGCGAGAGCGTAGAAGATATTTACGCCAGGTGCGATGAGATTGTGAAGCGTATTATATACGCCTAACATATATTCTCTAAACAAAATTACATAGGAGGGAGTAAAAAAATGTTAGAGAAAGTTTTTAAACTCAAGGAAAACAACACCACAGTCAAGACAGAGATTATTGCCGGCTTGACCACCTTCATGACGATGGCTTATATCATCGCTCTGAATCCCAACCTGCTTACCGGCTTCGGTGCAAACGGCGGGACTGAACTCTGGAATGGTGTATTCCTTGCAACCTGTATTGCATCCGCAATCGGTATGTTTGTAATGGCGTTTGCCGCAAATAAACCCTTTGCAATGGCGCCCGGCATGGGACTGAACAGCTTCTTTGCCATCGTGGTTGCCAACATTGTAAGTCTGACAGGAATGACCTATGTGGCATCCTTCCAGGCAGCGCTCTGCATTATCCTGATTGAAGGCATTGTGTTTATCATTCTTTCCGTGCTGAATGTACGTGAGAAGATTGTGGATGCGATTCCGCTAGGAGTTCGTCTCGGCATCGCACCGGCCATCGGTATGATGCTGATGAATATCGGGCTTGGTTCTAATGCAGGCGTATATTCCGAGACAGGCGGACCTTTCTACGCAATGCGTGATTTCTTTGGTTCCCTGACAGCAACTCTTGCAAAGGACACTATGGGAAGCGGTTATACCTCCATGGTTCTGACTGTTGTAACCATGTTTGTCGGACTGTTTGTCATCGTTGTTCTGGCACAGAAGGGAGTTAAGGCTGCTGTTATTCTTGGAATGCTGGTTGCAAGTGTGATTAACTGGGCAGGTCAGGCAATCTTCCTGCACACCAATCCTTTTGCTTCTCTGGCAACAGCCTCCTTTGTACCTCCTTTCAAGGATATGGCATCAACTACGCTGTTCAAGTTTAACTTCAGCGGGTTTGCTGAGATTGGCTGGTTTACTGTTATTACGCTGATTGTTACTTTCTGTATTATTGATATGTTTGATACCATCGGCACGCTGGTTGGTACGGCAAGCCGTGCAGGAATGCTCGACAAGGACGGCAAGATGCCTAAAATGAAGGAGGCACTGCTGGCTGACGCTGTCGGTACCGTAGTCGGTTCTGCAACAGGTACGTCTACCGTTACCACCTTTGTTGAGTCTGCATCCGGCGTTGAGGCAGGTGGACGCACCGGACTGACTGCTTTGACCACAGGTATTGTGTTCCTGGCTTGTATGTTTATCGCACCCATTGCGGCAATCATTCCTGCGGCTGCTACCTCATCCGCATTGATTTATGTAGGTGTATTGATGCTGACCGGTCTGAAAAATGTACATTTTGATGACCTCGCTGAGAGCGTACCCGTAGCGCTGATGCTGATTGCAATGCCTGTTTCCGGCTCTATCGGACATGCTATCGGTATCGGACTGATTTCTTACACCGTTATCAAGCTGTTTACCGGTAAGGCAAAGGATGTATCGGTATTGACCTATGTTCTTTCCGTTATCTTCCTGATTAAGTTCTTCCTGGTTGCCTAGGACGGTAAAGCAGGTATCTGCCATATCGGGCGGGCGTGTCGTAGAGATGCGCTCGCCCCTGTTTTCAAGAAAAGCTGATAGGAAAGTTTTAGCATGGAATATGTGGTATTGATTTTTGCGATTTTGTTTTTTGTTCTGGCGGTTTTTCTGCTGGAATGGAATCGGGCGAGAAAAGAAGAAAAGAAATTTGTAAAAAAGCTCTATGAGAACTATGAAGAACTGTCCAATAAAAAGTATGCGCTGGAGCGTTTTGCGAGAATGGGCAGTTATTTTGAACGCCATCCTGAGCCGGGGCAGATTGATGACATTACCTGGAATGATTTGGGAATGGATGAACTTTTCAAACGAATGAATTATACTCTCTCTGCGGCAGGGGAAGAGTATTTATACTATACATTGCGATCACCGAAACAGCAACAGCAGGAACTCGAACACCTTGAAGAGGTAGTGGACTTTTTCGGAGAAAACCCCGACGAGAGGGTGCAAATTCAGCTGAAAATGAGAAAGCTTGGCCATACGGGAAAGTATTCTCTTTATGATTATCTGGACAATCTGGGCTATCTGGGAGAACGCTCCAACCTGCGGAACATGATTTGCGACCTGTTGTTTTTTCCCTTGATTGGCCTGCTTTGGATAAACTTTTCGGTTGGAATTCTGGGAATTGTAGTCTTGACGATATATAACATAGTTTCCTATTTTAGGGAAAAGGGTGAGATTGACCCGTATATCACCAGCTTTGCTTATATTATCCGCCTGTTGGATGTATGTGACGAACTGGAAAAGACATCCGTGCCCGTGTGCAGCGAAGAGTGGGAGAAACTGAGGAATCACAGGAAAAAAATGCAGGGAATACGAAGAAATTCCTTCTGGGTTATGTCTCCTACACGGGGAAATGCTTCCGGCGATATCCTGTCCATCTTCATGGACTATGTTCGGATGGTTTTCCATGTGGATTTAATGAAATTCAACAGTATGCTCAAGGTTCTCCGGGGACATATTGAGGATGTGGATGCTCTGATAGGAACGGTAGGGTATCTGGAAACGGCAATTTCTGTATGGGAGTTTCGGCAATCCCTGAAGAATGGCTATTGTCGGCCGGAATTTGTGGAGAAGGGACAGCTTCAGATGCTGGAAGGGTATCATCCGCTTCTTGATAATCCTGTGAAGAACAGTATCACAACAGAGAGAGGCGTTCTACTTACCGGTTCAAACGCATCCGGTAAGTCTACGTTTTTGAAGACTGTGGCAGTCAATGCGATACTGGCTCAGTCAATTCATACATGTACTGCGGACAGCTACCGGGCGCCGCTTTTTACGATTTATTCTTCTATGGCGCTCAGGGACGATATGGGTTCAGGCGAAAGCTATTATATTGTGGAAATCAAGTCGCTAAAGCGGATTCTGGACGCGGCTGCAGAGGAAGGGAAGCCCGTTTTGTGCTTTGTGGACGAGGTACTTAGAGGGACGAACACGGTGGAGCGGATTGCGGCATCCACGCAGATACTGAAATCTCTGAGCGGTTCGGGCATCCTGTGCTTTGCGGCTACGCATGATATAGAACTGACAGAACTGCTTGCCTCGGATTTTGACAATTATCATTTTGAGGAGGATGTAAGAGAAGGAGATGTGTTCTTTAATTACAGACTACAACCGGGAAAGGCTGTTACGAGGAATGCCATCAGACTTCTTGAACTGATGGGATACGACAAAGGAATTATTGACAAGGCATATTCCCTGGCAGAGCACTTTACGCATACGGGACACTGGGCTTGACGAAGAATTGTCTGCTTGGTAAAATAAAAAAGAAAGCGAGGTTATATACTATGTTGAATCTTGTTGAATTTGGAAGAATTTTTCTATCCTACGGATTGTTGCTTTTGATTATTGTGGCTGTTGCAGCAGTTGCAATCACAATCGGCATTCATCTGGCGAAGAAGAGTAATGCAAAGAAGGCTGTAGAGGAAGAACAAACGCAGGCTTGAGTGAGGATGAGATGAATCGGTTTACGACTGTTTTGTGGGATGTGGACGGCACTCTGCTTGATTTTTTGTACTCACAGAGGTACGCAATCACGAAATGCTTTCGCTCCAACGGAAGAGAAATTACGGAAGAACAGATAAAAAGATATTCAGAGATTAACGATGATTACTGGAGACGTCTGGAATTGGGCGAGATTACCAAGGAACAGCTTTTGACAGGTCGTTTTTCCACTTTGTTCGAGGAGTACGGAATCCGGAATATTGATTTGGAAGCTTTCATGAGGGAGTATCAGGAGGCGCTGGGAAGCGTCTTTTCTTTTATTGATGATTCGTTGGCAATCTGTAAAAAACTGCAGGAAAGGGTGCGGCAGTATGTGATTACCAACGGCGTCACCTCGTCTCAAATGAACAAGCTGCAGTTGTCCGGGCTGGCTGAGCTTATGGAGGGCATCTTTATTTCGGAGCAAATCGGAGTACCCAAGCCGCAGAAGGAATTCTTTGACTATTGTCTGGAACATATAGAGGAGAAGGACAAATCGAAAATTTTGATTGTGGGGGACTCGCTGACGAGCGACATCAAGGGCGGCGTATTGGCGGGAATTCCAACCTGCTGGTACAGGAGCGGGAAGGTAATGAATGATACGCCTTACAAGCCGGACTATGAGATAAGCGATTTACATCATATTTTTGATATCATCGGCGCGTAGACAAATGTGCGGCGCTGAAGGCGGCATTTGGCAGTGACACTCTGGGGGACGAAGGAATGGCAAAGTCGGCGGGACAAAAGCTGAAGCTGTTGTATATTATCAGGCTGTTGACAGAAAATACAGATGAGAACCACCCGGCAAGTACGGCGGATATTATTGCCTATCTGGAGGCAAATGGGATTCATTCTGAGCGTAAAAGCATTTATGACGACATAGAGAAGCTCTGTGAGTTCGGATATGACATTATTCAGGTACATAGCAGGCTGGGCGGCGGTTATTATATGGCCGGCAGGGATTTTGAACTGGCAGAGTTAAAGCTGTTGGTGGATGCAGTGCAGTCATCCCGATTCATTACAACCAGAAAATCCCGCAGCCTGATTAAAAAGCTGGAGCGGCTGGCAGGAAAATATGATGCCGGAAAGCTTCAGAGACAGGTATATGTGGCCGGACGTATCAAGACGGAAAACGAGAGCATCTACTATAGCATTGATAATATACACAGGGCGATTCAGGAGAACCGGCAGATTTCCTTTCAATATCTGGACTGGAACCTGAAAAAGGAGCTTGTGGTCCGCGTTGGTGGTCATAAACAGGTAAGTCCCTGGGCGCTGATTTGGCAGGATGAGAACTATTATCTGGCCGCCTTTGATGAGGTGGACGGTATCATGAAGCACTATCGTGTGGACAAAATGGGCCAGGTAAAGGTGCTGAATGAGGCCAGAAAGGGACTGGAACAGTTTTCAAAGACAGACCCGGCAGTTTATACCAACCGAACATTCGGCATGTTCGGCGGGGAGGAAGAGACAGTTACTCTGCAGTTTCCCAACAGGCTGATTGGAGTGGTTCTGGATCGCTTTGGCAAGGAGGCGGACATTCGTCCTGTTACGGACAGAGTATTCAGAGTCAGGGCAAATGTAGCGGTCAGCGGACAGTTCTTCGGATGGCTGGCGGGAATTGGAAGAGAGGCCGTGATAATCAGTCCGGAGCCTGTGAAAGAGCGGTATAGCCGCTGGCTTGAGGATATTGTCACAACGATAAAGATGACGGAAGGACTTCCGTGAGAGATGGGGCATCTAAATTTCACCTAAAATTTAGGTGTCTTTTTTGTATATATTTTAAGAGTATAGTTCGTTGACAAGTGGGAGATTCTTTTTTATACTGTTAAGGTGTAGGCACAATATCTAGGGGGATGACCCGACGAAACGCTATATTTTGTGAGTAATCAATTTATACGAAAGGGAATGGGATTTATGAGCAGTAATTTTGACCAGGCAGTTACGGAGAATGTAAGCTATGGAGAGGAATACAAGCCTGTAAAGACAGTGTATGTTGTTAAGAAGGACGGCAGCAAGGAAGCCTTCAATGTTCAAAAGGTAATCAATGCCGTGGGTAAGAGTGCATACAGAGCTTTAACCAAGTTTACCGAGGACGAGGAGCGCCATATCTGCCAGTATGTTATTGATAAGGTCAATGAGCTGGATGTGGAGGAGATTCCGATTCCCATCATGCATAATATTGTTGAGAGCGCACTGGAGCAGGTAAAGCCTGTAGTTGCAAAGAGCTATCGCGATTACCGCAACTATAAGCAGGATTTTGTGCGCATGCTGGATGATGTGTACAAAAAGAGCCAGTCCATTATGTACATCGGTGATAAGGAGAATGCCAATACGGACTCTGCTCTGGTTGCTACAAAGAGAAGCCTGATTTTCAATCAGTTGAACAAGGAACTGTATCAGAAATTCTTTATGACGACAGAAGAGATTCAGGCCTGCCGTGACGGTTACATTTATGTCCATGATATGTCTGCCAGAAGAGATACCATGAACTGCTGTCTGTTTGATGTGCAGAATGTTTTAAGCGGCGGCTTTGAGATGGGGAATGTGTGGTACAATGAGCCGAAGAGCCTTGATGTGGCGTTTGACGTTATCGGAGATATCGTTCTGAGTGCCGCAAGCCAGCAGTATGGCGGCTTTACGGTACCCAGTGTTGATTTGATTCTGGAACCTTATGCGGAAAAATCCTATCATAAATATATTGAGAAATATATCCGCCTTGGTATTGATGCAGATACTGCGGAGGCGGAGGCTTATGCAGATGTGGTAAGAGAGTTTGAACAGGGCTTCCAGGGCTGGGAGTACAAATTCAATACGGTGGGAAGCAGCCGCGGCGACTATCCCTTTATCACTGTGACTGCAGGTACAGGAACCGGCAGGTTTGCAAAGCTTGCAACCATTACCATGCTGAACGTAAGAAGAAGGGGGCAGGGCAAGAAGGAATGCAAGAAGCCTGTTCTGTTCCCTAAGATTGTATTTCTGTATGATGAGAACCTGCATGGTCCCGGAAAGCCTCTTGAGGATGTATTTGAGGCCGGAGTTGAGTGTTCTGCGAAGACAATGTATCCCGACTGGCTGAGCCTGACGGGCAAGGGCTATGTGGCAAGCATGTACAAGCAGTACGGAAAGATTGTGTCTCCTATGGGCTGTCGTGCGTTTCTGTCTCCCTGGTATGAAAGGGGCGGAATGCATCCGGCAGATGACCAGGATGTACCGGTATTTGTGGGACGCTTTAATATTGGTGCGGTTTCTCTGCACCTTCCTATGATTCTGGCAAAGGCAAGAAAGGAGAGCAGGGATTTCTACGAGGTTCTGGATTATTATCTGAATCTGATTCGTCAGCTCCATATCCGTACCTATGCCTATCTTGGAGAGATGCGCGCATCCACTAATCCTCTGGCATACTGTGAGGGCGGGTTCCTGGGTGGACATTTAGGGCTGCATGACAAGATTAAGCCTCTTTTGAAATCTGCAACTGCCAGCTTTGGTATTACGGCTCTGAATGAACTTCAGGAGCTGTATAACGGTAAGTCTCTGGTAGAAGACGGTGCATTTGCACTGGAGGTTATGGAATATATCAATGCAAGAGTCAATGAGTTCAAGGAGGAGGACGGCAACCTGTATGCCATTTACGGAACTCCTGCGGAGAATCTCTGCGGCGTTCAGGTAAAGCAGTTCCGCAAAAAATACGGCATTGTGGAGGGAGTTTCCGACAGGGAATATGTAAGCAACAGCTTCCACTGCCACGTGACAGAGGATATTACGCCTATTGAGAAGCAGGACAAGGAAGATCGCTTCTGGAATCTCTGCAATGGTGGTAAAATACAGTATGTAAAGTATCCTATCGACTATAACATGGAGGCGATTAAAACTTTGATTCGCCGTGCCATGGATATGGGCTTTTATGAAGGTGTCAATCTGTCTCTGGCTTACTGTGACGACTGCGGACATCAGGAACTGGAGATGGATGTCTGCCCTAAGTGCGGCAGCCGCAATTTGACAAAAATCGACCGCATGAACGGATACCTGTCTTATTCCCGCGTTCACGGGGATACCAGGCTGAATGATGCGAAGATGGCAGAAATTGCGGAAAGGAAGAGCATGTAGGAATGAGATACCATAACATAACAAAGGATGATATGTTAAACGGAGACGGGCTTCGCGTGGTGCTCTGGGTAGCGGGCTGCAACCACTGCTGTAAGGAGTGCCAGAACCCGATTACCTGGGATCCTGACGGAGGACTTCTTTTTGACGAGGCGGCTAAGCAGGAATTGTTTGACCAGCTCGACAAGGACTATATTTCTGGAATTACTTTTTCCGGCGGTGATCCGCTTCATCCGGCAAACAGGCTGGATGTGAGAAGCCTGATGGCAGAAATCAAGGAGAAATATCCCAATAAGACTATCTGGATGTACACAGGGGATGTCTGGGAGAATATTCTTTATTACCCCATGATGAAGTATGTGGATGTAGTGGTGGATGGAGAGTTTCATGTGGAGGAGAAGGATGTCAAACTCCTGTGGAAGGGAAGTGCGAATCAGAGAGTCATTGATGTACAGCGGACATTGAGCCAACCCGATCCGCTGATTCCGGTGCTCCACTGCGGAGACTATGCGGATTCCTATGAGGTGGTCAGAAAGCCGGAAAATATCTGCGGCTGCTGTGACTGACGCGATTCTGTAAGGAAGGATAAATAAAGTTAAGAATGAAACGAATTGCACAGTTTTTCAAGGTAAGTGAAGAGAATTTTGTAAATGCCATGAAGGAGGAATTCTCTCAGTATACAGAGGAGGACATCAGAGATATGTATGAGTCTCTGATACTGCCGAAGCGTGCCACAAAGGGAAGCGCGGGATATGATTTTTTTGCCCCCTTTTCCTTTTCTCTGCCGCCGGCTGCCACGATTAAGATTCCAACGGGAATCCGTGTGAAGATGGATGAGGACTGGGTGCTAAAGCTTTATCCCAGGAGCGGTCTTGGTTTCAAATATCGTCTGCAGATGAACAATACCGTGGGCATCATTGACAGCGATTACTATTATTCCGATAATGAAGGGCATATTTTTATTAAGATGACAAATGATTCCAACGAAGGAAAAACTGTTGAAGTGACACAGGGAACCGGTTTTGCCCAGGGGATTTTTCTGGAGTACGGCATTACGGTGGATGATAATGCCACAGGTGAACGCAACGGAGGCTTTGGCAGTACGACAAAATAGAAAAGTAAATATTTTTCTCCCTTTTCGGCAATGCTAACTGCATCAGTCGGGAAGGGAGTTTTTATGTTGGAAGGAAAGAGAATGCTGTCCGGTTCTCTGAAAGAGGATATGCGGTATCTGAATCAGACACTGGATGTGGAGAAAAATTTTGATGTGATTTACCGGGTTATCAATATTGGCGGAAAAGAGGCCTGTATGTATTTGATTGACGGCTTTTGCAAGGATGAGCTCATGCAGAAGCTGCTCCAGTACTTTATGGATTTGACGCCGGACAAAATGCCTAAGGACTGTCATGAATTGTCGAAGCAGTTTACCCCCTATGTGGAGGTAGATATTCAGGATGACTGTCAGCAGCTGATTCAATCTCTGCTTTCCGGAATGTTTCTCCTTCTCGTAGACGGCTTTCAAAAGGCACTTGTGATTGATTCGCGCACCTATCCGGCCAGAAGCGTGGAGGAACCGGAGAAGGATAAGGTGCTGCGCGGTTCAAAAGACGGTTTTGTGGAGACAGTGGTGGCGAACACGGCACTGATAAGACGAAGAATCAGAAGCACGGATTTGCATATGGAGATGATGAATGCCGGAGAAAGCTCCAGAACGGATATCGTGCTCTGCTATATGAAAGAGCGGGTTGACAAAAATTTTCTGGAGGCGATACGCCGAAAAATCAAAGAAATCAAGGTGGATTCTCTGACCATGAATCAGGAGTCTCTGGCAGAATGTCTCTATCAGAGAAAATGGTACAATCCTTTTCCGAAATTCAAATATACGGAGCGGCCGGATACGGCTGCGGCACAGGTGCTGGAGGGTAATATTGTGATTCTGGTGGACAATTCGCCCTCTGCCATGATTTTGCCCACCACTATCTTTGATGTGGTGGAGGAGGCAGATGATTACTATTTTCCGCCCATTACAGGAACCTATCTGAGAATTACAAGATTTTTGATTACGCTGTTTACTTATTTTATGACACCGACCTTTTTACTATTGATGAATCATGTGGAATGGGTGCCGGAAAGCTTTTCCTTCATCATGCTGAAGGAAGAACCTAATATTCCTCTGATATGGCAGTTTTTGATTCTGGAGCTGGCAATTGACGGATTGAAGTTGGCAGCGGTCAATACGCCAAATATGCTGAGCACTCCTCTGAGTGTCATGGCTGCTCTGGTGTTGGGGGAATTCTCGGTGAACAGTGGCTGGTTTTCGGCAGAGGTCATGTTGTATATGGCATTTGTGGCAATCGCAAACTACACGCAGGCAAACTACGAACTGGGATATGCCCTGAAATTTTTAAGAATTATCAACCTGCTGCTGACAGAGTGGTTTGGATTGTGGGGATATATTGCCGGCATTCTGATAGCAGTTTTTGCCATCTGCAGCAACCGTACAGTATCGAAGAAAAGCTATATCTATCCGCTGATTCCCTTTGACTGGAAGAATCTGAAAAACAGACTGATTCGCAGACGGCTTCCCGGAACCCTGAAGGAGCGAAAGAACTGATTGAAAAGATTATGTTTAGATGATATACTAATCCTGTGAACGGCTATGGCTGTGTCGCAGGATTTTGTTTCATAAAAAATCAGGAAAGAGTGGGAAATAAAGGTATGTTTCAAATAACAACAGACAGTACTACAGATTTACCTGTAGAATATTTGCAAGAGCATAATGTGGAATCTATCCCCATCAGCTATATTCTGGACGGCGTTACTTATGGCGGAGAAAAGGAGCTTGACTGGAAGGAATTTTACCGTCTTATGAAGGAGGAGGGAAAAATGCCCACAACCTCCCAGATTAATCCGGCGGAAGCGAAGTCTTATTTTGAGAAACTGATTCAGGAGAATAAAGAAATTCTTCATCTGGCATTTTCTTCGGGCTTAAGCGGCACCTATAACAATATGCGCATGGCGGCAGAAGAGGTCATGGAGGAGCATCCGGACGTAAAGATTATCGTCATTGACAGCCTTTGCGCGTCTCTGGGAGAAGGACTGTTCGTACATAAGGCTGTGAAACTGCGTGATGCAGGTAAGTCCATGGAGGAAACAGCAGAGTGGCTGAGAGCAAATATATTGAATCTGGTTCACGTGTTTACCGTAGATGATTTGTTTCATTTGTACAGAGGCGGACGTGTCAGCAAGACCTCTGCCGTAATTGGTACGCTGGCAGCTATTAAGCCCAAGCTCCATGTGGATGACGAGGGTCATCTGATTGTCATTGGTAAGCCCAGAGGGCGGAAAAAGTCTCTGAATGCGCTGGTTGACTATATGGAAGAGAAGATGGGAAGCAGACTTCAGGAAAATAAGGACGATTATGTGTTTATCAGCCATAGTGACTGCCTGGAGGATGCGGAGTATGTCCGGGACCAGATTAAAGAGCGCTTTGGCATGGAGCATTTTCTGATTAATCATATCGGGCCTACTATCGGTGCCCATACCGGAACCGGTACCGTGGCTCTGTTCTTTATGGGAGAATCCCGCTGACAGGAGGTTTTTGATGTATCGGTTTGCGGTTTGTGACGATAATCCCAAGGATATTGCATATGTGACAGCTCTGCTCGAAAAATGGAGCAGGGCTGCGGAACTTCCGATTCAAATAACAGGCTTTCCCTCTGCGGAAGCCTTTCTTTTTTGATATTCCAAACGAGATGTATTAGGGAAGCCTTACCGTGGAGAAGAGAAACGCCAGAGAGTATGGTTTTCAGGATTTCCAGCTGCTGCATGCGCCTGGAGGAGAGAATATTGCGGCTGGAATTGAGGTTGACAGGGAGAGAGTAGTGGATTGTCTTGAAATAAGCCGGGTTGAAAAGTTGATATGAAAAAATGGAGGCCTGGATGCCATTCTGTATCAGGAGGCAAATTGTGAATATTTATGTATTACATCACATTATAATGTGATACAATAAACTTAAATACATTCTAAAGAGGAGGACTTAATATGTATTACTGCCAACATTGCGGAACACTTTACCCGAATGATGAAGCTGTTATTTGCGTGAAATGTTACGCGCCAAAAAGAAAAGGGCGAAATTTTTGCCATGGATGCGGAAATCGTCTGGAACCTGAACAGACGCTCTGCCGGATATGCGGAGTGGATAATACGGAATCTGCGGGTGCAAACGCGAAAAGTAAAGTAACTGCTGGCCTTCTTGGTATTTTCTTAGGCACTTTTGGCGTACATAATTTCTATTTAGGATATACTGGAAAAGCAGTTACCCAGCTTGTCCTCAGCATTGTCGGCTTGCTTACAAGTTGCCTGGGGATTGGTGCATTGATTGTTTTGGGTATTGAGATATGGGGGCTGGTTGAGGGAATCATGATTCTGACTGGGCGCATCTCTACTGACGGAAAAGGTTATCCCATTGAGAATTAGACAAAGAACTCTTATTCAAACGAATAAGGAGTGTGTGAACAAAAGTCTGTAAATACAGATCTTTTATGATAATGATTGGGCTGAAGGCTCTCAACCCTCATTATATATATAACAGCGCAGGCTGATGCATGTCAAGAGCAGGCGGTTTTCTCGCCTGTCAAAATAGCTGATTTTTCAGCCTGTTTTTCTGGAAGTCGCCCTTCGTACATGATACAGAGCTCACCATAGAGCTGTCCCCAGTTTTGTAGTGGCATAGTCCATTTCTTTGTTACTTCAAACGTGAATATTCCAAGGAAGGAATTCAGGTCTCCGGCGGTGAGGAGCAGAAGCTTGCCATCGCCAGAAGCCTGTACCGTGACGCACCTTTTATTGTGCTGGATGAGCCGACGGCGGCTTTAGATCCAATAGCAGAATACGAGATTTATACCAGATTTAATGATATTATCAGTGACCGCACAGCCATCTATATCAGCCACCGGCTTTCTTCCTGCAGGTTCTGCGATGAGATTGCGGTGTTCCATGAGGGACAGGTGATAGAAAAAGGAACGCATGAAGCCTTGCTTGCCGGAAACGGAAAGTATGCGGAGTTGTGGAATGCACAGGCGCAGTATTATGTGGAAGGAGAAACTGCCGGAAACGTTAAGACCGTAGTGGAAATGTAATCTTCATTTTCTGAGAATTGAGAGGTAAAAGCACCTTAGGAACAAGGTATACCAACCTCCAATCAGTTAGATTTAAAGTTTAACTTTTTGGAGGTCGGTACAGGAGCCCAAGGTGCTTTAACTGTATATGGAATATGGGAAAAAATTAATAGGTAAACAGCTGTGCCCAGTAAGGGGTAGAGCCGTTCAGGTAATAACCGACACCAATGGAAGTGTAGCTTTTGCTTAGGATGTTGGCTCTGTGTCCTTCAGAGTTCATCCAGGCAGCTACGACAGCCTCCGGGGTGCGCTGTCCCCAGGCAATATTTTCACCTGCGCCGCGGTAGGAAATACCATTCTCCTTCAGGACGGAAGAGAAGGAACTGCCATTGGGTCTTGTGTGGGAGAAGGACTGGACGGTTTCCTTTGCACGAATCTGAGCGGCTCTGTTCAAGTCCTCAGACATGGTAAGAGCCGGGAGACCAGCCTTTGCTCTTTCCACATTCACCAGTGCGACAACCTGCTCCACGTAGCTTTTGGAGGCTTCCTGTCCGGCATTGTCGGAAGAATCGTTGCCGGGTGTCTCGGGGGTACTGCCGGGTATTTCTGCATCGGGAGTCTCAATAATATCACCGGGCAATTCAGCATCAGGCATCTCAATTTCGCTGCCGGAATCTCCCGAATCGGGAGCAGAAGGGCGGAAGCAGTCAAGAATGCTTTCCAAATCGCACCAATTTCCGACATACACCTGACAATTTACAGAGTTTTCCTTGCAAAGATTTTGCAGAGAGTTCATATCAAGACCGGACATGTCGGCTTGTATGTTGCAGCTTCCTCCGATGAGTGTAGTTGCCAGTAGCATAGATGGTAAGAAATTCATTGATGTACCTCTCTTTCTTGTGTATATTGCTATGTTTATTCTGTAACCTAAATTATTACATAAATGTTACAGAAATGTTACGAGCTAGATAATAACACAGGAAAGAGTAGATGACAATGGTAATGAATGGAAGAAAAGTTCTTCTATTTTCTCATTTGGAATAATTAAAGAGATTTCAATGATTGCGGCAGATTTCCGAATATCCCAGACTATCCTCGCCTCTTTACGTGCAAATTTCGCCTTTTCCTGTTTGGGGAGGTAATTTTCGCATCTTTTTACGTGCAAATTTCATCTTTTCTCACTATGGGAGGTAATTTTCGCTCCATTTTACGTGCAAATTTCGCCTTTTCCTGTTTGGGGAGGTAATTTTCGCATCTTTTTACGTGCAAATTTCGCCTTTTCCTATTT